>CAZVUT010000383.1:0-2416 GCA_964630155.1 uncultured Synergistaceae bacterium | reverse complement strand
CGTCCTCCGTCACCCCAGTGACGAACAGTGTGTCCAGCCCGTGGAGGGAGACCGTATGGTTGTCCGTGCCTGCGAGCGTTCTTGCGAGCGTGCCTGCGAGCGTGACTGCGAGCGTGCAGGTTCCCTCAAGACAGACGACAACCGTCGTCTCGCCCGCAGTCGCCGTAACGGACGGCTCTCCGGCCTTTCCTTCGGACGGCTCTCCGGCCTTTCCTTCGGACGGCCGGACAAGAAGCGTTCGTGATCGAACCTTCTCGCGGAGCGCCATGACATTGAAGTCCCGGATCGGCCCTTCGGGCAGCGTGCTCATGACGGAGGCCTCCCCGGGAAAGACGAACGGAGCGTCGAGCCGAGCGAGCGTCGTTCGCTTCCCGTCCACATCAAGGGTCATCCCCGCCCCTTCGACGACGACGAGCGTGCGGTCGTACCCGGGGAAGAGGGAAAAGGGACCATCCGCCTGAACGAGCGCCGAACTCAGACGCCACAGGAACGGGTCCGCAAGCGTCGCGCCCTCGGGCGCGATCGCGATCTCCTCCGTCACGCCGAGCCCGTTCTTCCACGGCATCCGCCGGTGTTCTTCCCGTCTTCTGATTGTCAGCGAAACCATTTTCGTTCCTCCGATGCTCCATGAGTATGAATGTTCGCCCCGAACGCGGGACGAACGGGAATGCGCCCGGATTTACGGCTGCATCCACAACCTCCGGTCGTCCGCCACCTCGTAGATCTTCCCCCTGATTCTGTCCCAAGCGTACACGCCGTTTGCAGCGGGGCGTCCTATCGCGTCGAGAAAGATCATCCCCTCCGCGTATGCGCGGTCGCGCGTGACGAAGCCGCGAACCTCGCGCGCAAGGGGCAGCCGTCCGACCGACACATCCTTGCGCCAGACCCCATGGGGCGGAAGCACGTGCTTTCGCGTCAGCGCGTCAACGGTCATTGCGTATTCGGCGGGTCCATGATCCGCGAAGAGCAGCGCCGCGGCCGGATCGGAGAGGAAGGCCAGAAGCAGCTTCCGCGCAAGCCAGGGCGCGCCGGGGTCGTCCATCGTCGCGAGCGATGAGGCCGCGAAGAGGAGCGCGTCGACGGCGGCGAGCGGCGTCGGAATCTCCCGGGGCCGCCAGAAACCGCCGGTTTCGTTCCAGCGAGCCGGGTCTCCGTCCGGAACGAGGGCTTCGAGCAGCGCAAGCGCGTTCGCGGCGCGAAGTTCCGGCAACATCCCTTCCAGCGTGAGCGAGTCCCACAGGTCGGGCGGAGAGAGTTTTTCGGCCTCATCCGCAAGTCGGATCCGCAGCGCCTCCGCATCGGCGTTTCCCGCCGCCGCAGACTCGTACCGCGCCGCAAGATCGTCGAAACGCGACGCGAAGGCCTCGGGGGCGATCATCGCAACTAATAGCAGCACGAGAACGAGCACGTTTCTCCGTTTCATTCCATACCACCTCCGCATGCCGGTTTCTTTTCGCGTCCGGGAAAGCCCGCCCCGCCGATGAACTTCTTCCGGCGACGGATATCGCAGGCATCCCGTTCGCATGAAACAAGCGTATCACAACGTGCGGTCCGTGCGCGAAAAGATACGGGGCGGTTCCTGAATCGGACCGCCCCGTATCCCCTCCGTCATGTCCCGGGATACCTTTCTTGAGAGCTTACTTCACGTACTGGTCGGGCTCCTTTTCGACGGGGTCGTCCATTTCCCCCATCACTTCGTAGACTTTTCCCCTGACCCGGTCCCAGGCGTAGTCGCCGTTGGCGACGGGACGTCCCGCCCCATTCAGGAAGGTCATCCCCTCCTCCATCGCGCGCCCCCGCTTGATGAAACCGCGCGCCTCGCACGCAAGGGGCAGTCGCCCGACCGACACATCCTTTCGCCAGAGGCCGTTCGGCGGAAGAGCTTTCTTGCGTGTCAGCGCGTCAACGGTCATGGCGTATTCGGCGGGTCCGTTATCCGCGAAGAGCAGCGCCGCGGCCGGATCGGAGAGAAACGCCAGAAGCAGTTTTCGCGAAAGCCAGGGCGCGCCGGGGTCGTTCATCTCCGCGAGCGATGAGGCCGCAAAGAGGATCGCGTCGACGGCGGCGAGCGGCGTTGGGATCTCCCGGGGCCGCCAGAAGCCTCCGACCTCGCTCCACCGCGCGGGGTCTCCGTTCGGGACGAGGGCGTCGAGCAAGGCGAGCGAGTTCGCGGCGCGAAGTTCCGGCGATATCCCTTCCCGCACGAGCGAGTCCCACAGGTCAAGCGGAGCCAGATTTTCGGCCGCGCCCGAAAGGCGCGTCCGCAACGCGGCGGCGGCGACCTCTCCGGTCCTCGCCGATTCGTACCGCGCAAGAAGATCATCGTAGCGGGACGCACAGGCCGCGGTTCCATACAGCACAACAAACACCAGCGCACACAGGAGCGCGTTTCGTCCTTTCATATCCGCACCACCTC
>CAZVUT010000382.1:0-2420 GCA_964630155.1 uncultured Synergistaceae bacterium | reverse complement strand
TTTCGCGTTCGGACGCCCTGCGGATCGCTTCGATCTCGAGTTCGTACCCCATGCCTGTCTCTTCCAGGTTCGCCCGGAAGACTCCGTCGATGAGCCCTACGGTCGGGAAGTTCTGCACTCCGGCGAAGCCGAGCATCTTCAATTCGTCGTAGAAGGCATCCCACAGGACGAACGGATCCGTTCCGTTGATTCCGGCGAGGACCGGCGTCTTCTTCACGACGGGAAGAACCTCTTTCGCCATGTCCTTCACGATATCGTTCGCGTTACCGTAGGCGAGCAGGCCCGCCAGCGATCCTCGCCCGGCCATGCGATACCGTCCGGAGTTGTAGATGACGATGAGGTCGATGCCGCCAGCCTCCTCCCACTTCGCGGAGATCCCCGTCCCCGCGCCGCCCCCGACGATGGGTTCCCTGTTCCGCACCATGTCCCGGAACCGGGACATGAGTTCCGATCGCGTCTGTCGCGCCACAGTCGTTTCCCTCCCTTTCCGTTCCGCTATTTTCCGGTGATGTCGTGAAAATTCGCCACGAGCGCGTCGGCGAATTCCGGATCGTTGATGTTGTACGGCAGCTTCACGAGCCGCCGCGCGTTTGTCTGGACGACGGTGCGCTCGAGGGATTCGAACAGCGCCGCGTCCGCCTCCGGCCAGTGAAAGGGCTGCCCCGGCGCGTCGATCAGAGAGACTCCTTTCAGCGGCAGCAGGAAACGAACCGGCCCGTCGCAGCGGTTCAGCTTCTCGCCGATCCATCGGCCCATCCGCGCGTTTTCTTCGGGCGTCGTCCGCATCAGCGTGACCTGCGGGTTGTGAACGTGGAGCTTCCGGTCGCGATACTGCGGCGGGACTGTCTCCATCGCTCCGAAATTCACCATGTCGAGCGCGCCGACCGAACCGACGTACGGGATCTTCGTCCGGATGATCGCCCCGAGACGGTCTTCGCCTGCGCTGAAGACGCCGCCCATCAGGAGGTCGCAGACCTCGGTGGTCGTCGCGTCGATCACGTACGGGATCATCCCGGAATCCACGAGCTTCTCCATCGACTGACCGCCCGTTCCGGTCGCGTGGAAGACGAGGCAGTCGTATCGCTTTTCGAGCGCATGCCGCATGCGCTCCACGCACGGCGTCGTGACGCCGAACATCGTCATGCCCACGGGCGGCTTGTCCTCGCCCGCCGGAACCGTTCCCCGAACCATGCCTGCCATCGCGTTCGCGGCGTTCGAGAGCACCACACGGGAGATCCGGTTGATCCCGGCGACGTCCGTGACGGAGTACATCATGCAGATGTCGTTCGGCCCGACATAGGGCGCCACGTTCGACGACGCGACCGTCGAAACCATCAGCTTCGGCACGCCGATGGGCAACGAACGCATCCCCCTCGTCACGAGCGACGTGCCGCCCGATCCTCCGAGCCCGATGACGCCTCCGATATCGTCCCGCGTCTGAAGGAAGGCCGCAAGGGCTTCGCCCATCTCCGCGACGGCCCGGCCGCGGTCTTTCACGGAGTCCAGAAACCCGGGCCTCTCCGGGTGGCAGGCGGCCACTTCCCGGTTCGATACATCCACTTCCGGGCCGGGACCGCGGGACGTCGTCCCGACGTCCACGAGAACGACCGGAACTCCTTCCGCCCCGATGCGCTCCTTCACAAAACGGAGATCCTCATACTTCGTGTCGCACGTTCCGATGACGTATGCTCTCTTCATGGCGCCCCTCCTGTTCGGATGTGATGCGAAACCGCTGCAAACAGAACACATGATTCGGAAAAGATTGAAAAGGCGATATCATGGTACTCCATCACGGTTCCACGCACAAGTTTCTTTCGTTCTCCTTATGCGTCGCACATTCCCGTTTGCGCCGGAATGCCCTTGCGCGGCGTTCCGGTTTTCGCGTATGCTCACGACGCATCCGAACGAAGAACGGAGCTGAAGACCGATGAGCGTGACGCTGCGGGAATTGCTCGAAACGCCGCTTCTGAAGGGAATCACCGTGCTGGCGGGCCACCGGGGGCTCGACCGGCTCGTGACGTCCGCTACGGTCCTCGACGCTCCCGACGGCGTGAACTGGCTTCAAGGGGGAGAACTCGTCATCACGTCCGGGTATATCTTCAGGGACGATCCGCTCGCGCTCATCCCGCTCATCAGCACCCTCAACAGCAGGGGAATGTCCTGTTTCGCCATCAAGGTCAGCAGATACATCGAAACCGTCCCCGACGAAGTGCTCCATCATGCGGACCGGCTTGGTTTCCCGCTTCTGGATATCCCCTTCCCGTTCGCCTTCCGGGATGTCATCGATCCGGTCCTGACGACCGTCGTCAATCGACAGGCCGAACAGCTCCGGCTCTCGGAGACGGTCCTGCGCTCGTTCTCCGAGATCATGATGAACGGCGGCGCCGCGTCGGAGATCGTCGCGGCGCTCCGTCGCTTCA
>CAZVUT010000381.1:0-2431 GCA_964630155.1 uncultured Synergistaceae bacterium | reverse complement strand
GGCGGCGCTCGATGCCGTGAGCGGGCTGACGGAACGGGATACGGTCCTCTTCCTCGTGTCCGGGGGCGGGTCCGCTCTGTTCGAGAAGCCGCTTTCCGGCGTCGGACTCGCCGATGTCGAGAACATAACCCGGAAGCTCCTGGAGTCGGGAGCGGACATACGGGAGATCAACACGCTCCGCAAACGGCTTTCCTCCGTCAAGGCGGGACGTTTCGCACTCGCCGCCGGCCCGGCCCGGGTTCTGACGCTCGCCCTTTCGGATGTCCTCGGGGACCGGATGGACACGATCGCGTCGGGGCCCACCGTTCCGGACGAAACGACCTCCCAAGAGGCGATGCGCATCCTCGGAAGGTATGGCATCTCCGTACCGGATTCCCTCCGCGCGCGGCTTTCGGAGGAAACTCCAAAGGAACTTCCGACGAGCGAATGCGTCATTGTCGGCAGCGTCCGGATGTTATGCGAACATGCCGCGGAAAAAGCCGCAGCGCTTGGGTATAACGTCGCCATCCTGACGACGTCCCTGAATTGCGAGGCCCGGGAGGCCGGACGTTTTCTCGCATCGATCGCGCGGGAAGAAATTTCCCGGAATCAGCCGCTGGCGCGCCCGTGCGCGCTGATCGCAGGAGGGGAGACGGTCGTCCGCGTGACGGGGAAGGGACTCGGGGGCAGAAACCAGGAACTTGCGCTCTCGGCCGCCTGCGCGTTGGAGGACATGAAGGAGGTCGTCCTGGTCTCCGTGGGGTCGGATGGGTCCGACGGACCGACGGATGCGGCGGGAGGGATCGCCGACGGGGGAACTGCGGCGCGCATCAGGGCCGCGGGAGGCTCTCCGGAAGATTTTCTCGGCGACAACGACTCGTGGCATGCGCTCGGGCACGCCGGGGATCTCGTGAAGACAGGTCCCACCGGGACGAACGTCAACGACATCGCGCTTCTGCTCTGCGGCGGGCCGGAATGACGGAAGCGCCGTTGTGGACACGCTTCTGAAGAATCCTTGACAAGACACCGGAACAACGGTATAAAATGAGAAAATGAATGGATCCATTTTTGTGTCCAATGGAGGCGACCACACTGAAAGAAAAGCTCAACGCCGATGAGAGGGCGTTTCGACATATCATAGCCGCCATCGTATCGCACAAGGTTCGCCCCGGGGACAGAATCTACGAACCATCTCTCTCGCTGGAACTCGGGTTGAGCCGGACGCCGATACGCCACGCGATCAGCCGGTGCCTTTCCGAAGGGCTTCTCGAGAAGAACAGGGGACAGAAGGGGTATGCCGTTCCGATCCTGACTCCGGAAGATATGGAACAGGTTTTTCAGGCCCGCGAGGCGATCGAGGGGCAGACGGCATCGCTGGCGGCGCTCAGTGCGGAGCCGGACGAAATAGCCGAACTACGTCGCCTGAACCGGCTGGAGCGGGAGACCTTCGAGTCCGCGACGCGGGACGAGTATGCCGAACTCAACAGGGAGTTTCATTTCCTCGTCGCCGATATGAGCCGGAATGTCTACCTCAAGCGGTATGTCACGCAGGTGTACTGGCGTTCCCAGCTCTACACGTTCTATCTGGGCTGGTTCTATTCCCTGGGAACCGAAGGAACGCAACGGTCGAAGCATCACGTCAGCCATATCGAGCACGCGGAGATCATCGACGCGCTCGAGCGGAAGGATTCCGACGGAGCGCGCGACCGGATCGTACGGCATATACGCGCCACGTATCACGTCCGTTTTCTGCCCGGGAGCGAGCGGTAGGTTTTTTCCGATGAACATCAGGCTGTTTTTCGATCGCATAGAGCACTCCCCCTCACGAGGACGGTTTCTTTCCGGAACCGTCCTTTTGGCTTGTTCGACCCGTCGAAAAAACGACGGCCGCGTCGTCCGGGCGGAAGCAACGAAGGGGAAGACCCCCTCTCGGACGCGCGACGGCGTATTCCGTCCGGAAGGATGCGTGGAATCATCATGAAAAGTCTGCTTGTGCGCGGCGGCGAGGTCTTTGCGCCCGATCCGCTGGGAAAGAAAGATGTCCTTGTCTTCGGGAGGACGATTCATTCGATATGCGACGATATTCCGGAAGAGGCGCTGCGCCGGATCGACGCCGGTCTTGACGTGATCGACGCGCGCGGATGTTGCGTCGTCCCCGGTCTCGTGGACCAGCATATCCACATCAACGGAGCCGGAGGAGAGGGCGGTCCCGAATACCGGACGCCTCCCGTGACGGCGGGAACGCTCTTCCGGGCGGGGATCACGAGCGTCGTCGGAATGCTCGGAACGGACGGCGCGGGACGTTCCCTTCAGGAGCTTCTCATGAAGGCGCTCGGCCTCGACAGGGAAGGCGTCAGCGCCTGGATCCTCACAGGCGCCTACCAGCTCCCCGGGCCGACGATCACCGGGAGCATCCTCGGGGATATGATGTTCATCGAGAAGGTCATCGGCG
>CAZVUT010000380.1:0-2456 GCA_964630155.1 uncultured Synergistaceae bacterium | reverse complement strand
CATCACCCGAAGTACAAGGTCGACGACGCCGTTCTTCCGCTCGGCGTGGCCGCCATGTCGGGCATCGCGATGCGCTTTCTCGGCCGGAGCTGACAGCCGGAAATCATTCCGACGGGAAGGGCAGATCGACCGTTTCGGCATGAGAGGGGGCTTCCCGCCGGGGAGCCCCCTTTTCCTGCATGACGCGGGAAAGCGCCGCCTCGAATGCCCGGATTTCCCCCGTTATGGAGTCTTCCGGGCCCGGGGGATTCCGCGGATACGGGACGAACGGCGGGGGAAGGAACTTCGAGCCTCGCAGCCTGCGGAACGTCGGGATGTCCGGACGGTGTGCGACGATCCGCGACATGATGCTTCCGAGGACGAAACAGTCCGACAGGGACGCGTGCGCATGTGACAAGCGGTTCAACGCTTCTTCGGCATCCCTGATGGCGGGAGGCGCGGGAAAGATGTCCGCGATGCGGTCGGCCGCTTCCTGAAGTTTGGGCCACTTGGGGACGCCCGGCCGTTTCGGATTCACGATCGCGCAGACATCCGTCAGGCCGCGCATCGAGCACCACCACTTCTGCCTCGACAGCGCCTCCCCGGGAAGGAACGCCGTATCGAACGACAAGTTGTGGACGACGATTCCGTCCGGCTTCAGCCCGTTCCAAAAATCGACGAGCGCTTCGATATCGTCGGGAAAGAACTCCGGATACGCCGCATTCCGCCGGAGAGCGGCGAGACGGGGCGTCGTCAGGCCGTGAACCTGCTCCGTCCTCCAGTCCGGCGTCTCGCGGGGAAAGTAAAAACGGTTGAAGTATCCGAGTATGACTCCCTGCCCGTCGAAGACGATGGACGACGCGGAGACGACCGAGCGGCCGACAAAACCGTTGGTTTCGAAGTCGAGGACTGCGTAGCGGATGGGCGCTCCCTGCTTTCCGTACAGATTCGCGTTGCGGGAAAAGGGGATTCGTCCGCAATGCAACGCGCGTAGTTTTTTCCTCCAGGAATTATACCCGCACAGCCGAAAAGAAACACGGAGCATGCGATAATACAAAGAAAGAGAGCATCGGGCTGCGCGGGGAGGGAGAATGGTGATGGCCGGCGGATATGCGGTGAAGGCGCGGAACGCCGTCTTGCGGAGGGATGTACGTATGACCCTCGTCGCCGTCGCCCTGTGCCTCGTGCTGGCCTTTTTGCTCTTCAGCGTCGATCCCTTTCTGACACCCGAGCTGGCGGTTCGGCTTGTCCGAAGTTCCGGCGCCCTTCGCGGCGGAACGACGAACGAGGATTTCGTGCGATCGGCGCTCGCGTCGAACGGGGCTGTCATGTCGATCGGATGGGGAACCGACCCGCTCGAAAACGGAAACCATCTCGTCTATTTCCTGTTTCTCGACGCGCGTGCGCTGCTTCGGGGCTGGTTTTTCGAGCTGGTTCCGGGACGCAGGCTGATCCGCGAGGTCAAGCGATCTCATGGCGGCGCCTATGCCGACGCGATCGACGCGGCTTTTTCCGCGGCCCGGATTCCTCTGCCCGAAGAACGGCTCGTCGCGTTGCGCGTGCAGCGGTCGGAAGCCATGGGACAGGGGCGGACCGTACAGGACGCCGTCAACGAACGCCTCCGCGCCGAAGGAGCGCGAAGCAGCTACGGATGGATCGTCTCCTCGCTTTCCGACGGACGGTGGATCGCCGGGTTTCTCTACGAACCGGCGGTTCCCGAAAAGAGCCCGATGCGCGGCTTCGTGTTCGAAGTGGGGATCGACGGCGTCATCCGGAGGCTTCCGTTCGATCCGGATCACCGGTACGAATCCGCGCTGCTGCTTCACGAAGCGGACGGAACGCCCATACCCGAACGGCTCCGTCGGGAAAGCCGCTCTCACGGGGCGACCGATCAGTATGACCGCATCGACGACTTCCTGAAAGAGACGCTCCGATATTACGGAAACAGCGCAAATGACCTGACCGCGCGGCTGGGACGCCCTGCCTCCAGCCGGACGAAAACACAGAATGCGGGAAACGACGCGTCCTTCGCGCCCGTTCTCGTATCGCTCTCGTACCGGGGGCTTCGCGCCGGCGTCTATCGCTGGCCCGACCACGAAATGCTCGCGTATCTGGATATTTCGTCCGCGGACTATCCTCTCGGCGGATCGATCCGCGTGGGAATGGACTCGCGCGCGGTCCGATCCGCGCTCGGGGAGCCCCATCGCATCGAAGACAACGCCCTCGTCTATACGGACATGAAAAACAACTACGATTTCGTCTTCAGGCTGGACGCGAAGGGCGTGATCCGCGGCATGGAGCTGGTGCTCTACGTGGACTGACGGCTTAGAGGCGGACAAGCTCCATGGCGATGAGAATGATGACGATCCATTCGAGAACGGTGGAGCGCTTGGAGTCGATTTCATTCTCCATCAGCTCGTAGGCGTCCTTCATGGAGGCGAGCTTTTCGTCGATCTTCGCGAGCCAGGTCTGCGTCC
>CAZVUT010000379.1:0-2481 GCA_964630155.1 uncultured Synergistaceae bacterium | reverse complement strand
GGACATCCGCCAGAACGCTGTCCGAAGCGTATCACGCGTTTCTTTCGGAGTCTCCTGGGATGGACATGTGCGTCCTGCGCTACCTCGCGCTCGCGTGGCGCGAAGGGCCGGGAATCGGACGGCGTCTCGCGGACGAACCGGTCGCGTCGGTCCACGAAACCGCGCGGCGGGTCGCCGGAGAACGGCATCGCTTTCTCGGGCTCGTGCGTTTCCGCGATACGGGGCAGGTTCTGTACGCGCCGATCGAACCCGATTTCAATATCCTTCCGCTTCTGGGCGGTCACTTTTCGGCGCGTCTGCCGCTCGAACGGTTCGTCATTCACGACGTTCGCAGGAAGGAGGCGGTCCTGGGGCAAGGAGGGAAGTGGGCCCTTTCGTCCTTCGATCCCCGGCCGCCGGTTCGGGACACGGAGGACGATATTCGGGTCCGGAAACTCTTCCGGCAGTATTTCCGGAGCGCCGCTATCGCCTTCCGGAAAAATCCGGAGTTGCAGCGCTCCCATCTGCCGAAGAAATACCGGAAATGGCTGGTCGAACTGGACGATTAGGCGTGCAGCTTCGCGATGTCCAGCGCGATGAACGAGAAATTGTGCGCGTGATCCCCGATGCGTTCCATATTGCTCAGGATATCGATGAAGATCACCCCGCTCTGGGGATTGCACTCCCCGTGATTCAGACGTTCGATGTGGCTCTTGCGCATCGTCTTTTCCTTGCTGTCGATCTCCTCTTCAAGAACGTCGATGACCTCGCGCGCCTTCGCGGGATCTTCTTCCGCGAACGATTCCAGACTCAGACAGACCGCCCGTTCGACGGTCCGGAACATATCCTCGAACTCCCCGCGGGCGATCGGCGAAAACACCACGCCGTTCTCGCGCTTGTAGTCGTAGAGCTCGATCAGGTTCTGCGCGTGGTCCCCGATGCGCTCGATATCCCCGACGCCGTTCACGTAGGCCGAAAGCACCTGCGACAGCTCGCTGGGGACGCCCCGCTGCCAGATCTCGGTCGCGTAGCGGTTGATCGCATGATTCAGCGCGTTCACGCTCTTCTCCGTCTCGTTGACCTCGTCGATCATTTTCGGGTTGTCCTCGAGAAAGGCCGTGCGCACGTACAGGAGCATCTCGTTCGCGAGTCGCCCCATATGCACGATCTCCGCCTTGACGGCGTCAATGGCGGCCGCGGGCGAGGCCTGGATGAGCTTTTCGTCGAGGAACTGCGGCCCCCTGTACTGCACGGTCTCCCGGTTCGGGACAAGAAACGAAACGGCCTTGACGTACAGATTCGTGAACGGAAGGAAAAGCAGCGTGTTGACGCAATTAAAAAGCGAGTGCGTATTCGCGAGCTGGCGGGCGATGTCCGTCGACGTTCGTGCGACGACCGATTGGAAAAGAGGCAAAACGGACATGAAAACAACGACGCCGATAACGTTGAACAGCACGTGGGCGGCGGCGGCCTGCTTCGCCGAGCGGTTCGCCCCGAACGACGCGAGAACCGCGGTTATCGTCGTGCCGATATTGTCCCCGAGGATGATAGGGATGGCTGCGTCGAGCGTCAGCAATCCCTGCGACGCCATGGCCATCGTGAGCCCGATCGTGGCCGAGCTTGCCTGGACGAGCATGGTCACCACGGTTCCGACGAGCACTCCGAGCAGCGGATTCGAACTGAAGGCGAGGAAGAGGTCCTTGCGGTCGTTCAGGAAACTCATGGACTTCTCCATTGTCTGCATTCCCATGAAGATCAGGCCGAACCCCACGAGCCCGTTTCCGACATAGCGCTGGCGCTTCGTCTTCCCGAAAAGCGCGAGAAGCATGCCGATTCCGATCGCCGGAAGCGCGAGGTCCTTGATCTTGAAGGCGATGATCTGCGCCGTGAGCGTCGTTCCGATATTCGCCCCCATGATGACGCCCACCGCCTCTTTCAGCGTCATGAGCCCCGCGTGAACGAAGCTCACGGTCATGACCGTCGTGGCGCTGCTGCTCTGCATGAGCATCGTCACCCCCGCCCCGATGAGCACGCCCCGCACCGGAGTCCGGGTCAACGACCCCACAATCTGCCTGAGGCGGTCGCCCGAGAGCGCCTGAAGCGAATCGCTCGTCAGCTTGATTCCGTACAGAAACAGGCCGACGCCTCCGAGCACCTGAAAAAACGTCGCTACCGACACTGCACCATCTCCCCGCACGTCCCGGAAGAGCAGGAACACAACCCGGAACTCCGCGCCGAATTTAATCGTCACGGCTATGATACACATGCGCAACGTTTTCGTCACCCTCGGGAACAGCGGAGAATTTCCGGTCGTATTTGTCATCATATTGCGCTTTTCCGCTCAATTATCATATTTTCCAATTGACATGATCAACCGTGGCGACGTACACTTCCTCCGGCAACATATTGCGTAAAAACACGCAATATGTTGCCGGAGAGATCAAAAGGGGGGTTGCAGGATGAGATTGTTTCGTCGCGGTTTCGTTGTTCTTGCTCTGGTGA
>CAZVUT010000378.1:0-2481 GCA_964630155.1 uncultured Synergistaceae bacterium | reverse complement strand
GCTTGATTTTTTTCGAAAATTCGCTTTATACTGGCGGCGCGTGACGGACGACAGAACCCGGGAGGATACGATGCCGAAAACCATGACAGCGGACAGGGACGCGATATTCTGGGACAAAATGGCGAAGCGGTATGACCGGCATACGAAGCGGCTGGGCGCGATGTACGACGAGATGGTCCGCCGCATCCTGCAGGAACTCGCTCCCGATGACGTCGTCCTCGACATCGGAACCGGAACGGGGGAGATCCCGCTGCGGATCTGTCACGCCGTCTCGCGCGCGGAGGCCGTCGACGCGTCGCGGGAAATGATCGCCATAGCGCGCGACAACGCGAAACTCCGCGGCGCCCGCAACGTGACGTTCTCCGTCCACAACTCCTACAACCTGCCCTTTCGCGACGGGACCTTCGATGCGGTCATCCTCTCGAACCTCCTTCACATCGTCGAGCATCCGGCCGATGTCCTGGCGGAAGCCCGCCGCGTGCTGAAAGCGGCCGGTCGGCTGATCGCGCCGACCTACGTCGGCAGGGAATCCGTCCGGGCGCGCATCTTCTCGTGGGTGCTGAAACGGACGGGGCATCCCGTCTATACCCGCTTCACCTCCAACAGCCTCCGCGCGCTGATCGAGCGAACCGGATTCGAGGTCGCGGACCAGGCGCTGCTGAAGAACATCCTGCCCGTCTCGTTCATCGTCGCGCGAAAATAGGGATCAGGACAGCCGGCGCAAAACCCCGTTCAGGCCGATCCAGACGATGAGGGAAAACAGGACGCTCGCCATCGTGCCGATCAGGATGTATTCGGTCTTCCGAAGCTCTCCGCTGCCGGTCAGGGAGCCGAACCGGAACACCGACTTCGCCGCGATCAGGAAACCGACCGCGCCGGGATTGCCGAGGAGCAGAAATGTCAGGAGCAGCCAGCGCTCGAGGATGCCGATCCAGAGTCCCGCATTTTCCAGCCCGTGGATATCTTCGCTGCGGAGCTGTTCCCTCCAGGCGCGCGTCAGTTCGCCGATGAAAAAGCCCGCCGGACGAGAGAGCAGGAGATAGGCGAAGAAGACGGCTCCGGCGCGGAGATCCGTCGCGAGAAGGACCGCCTGTCCAAAGAGCGATTCCGCGCTTCTCCCGCCGGAAACGGCGACGGCGCACGCGACGAGCACGCCGAGGTGCAGCGCCTGGTCCGCGACGAAGATCAGCCATGAGGGGCCATTCGCCGCTTCCGCGCGCGCGTTCGCGGCGCTCTTCGCGGCGTCGATCGCGGCGTGGGACGCCAGAACGACCAGCGCGACGGCGGCCATGCCCCGCGGATCCGTGCTTCCGAGGCAGGCGATCCCCGAAAACAGCGCGTGCAGCAGGCTGTGCTTCCACAGCGCGCCGCTTCGCAGGCCCCGCTTCAGGCGGCGCTCCTCGACCCAGGACCGCTTTTGCAGAAAGAAGTCCGCCAGAACGTGCCCGATGCACAGGCGGAGCAGAAGCGCGGAAAACGCGGCCGTCATGCGGGGTCACCGCCCACGGGGTCCGATGCGCCGTCCGCAAGGAGCCGCACGTGATCGCAGAGGGCCAGCAGCGTTCCGAAGCGGGCCTTCCGGAGCTGCCGGCTGACCTGCGACTGGTCCAGGCCGAGATCCCGTGCGATCATCGACTGCGACATCGCGTTGTCGACGTTCCGCAGCGCCTGCGCCATGACCTTCGCCTGTCCCGTGGTCCAACCGTCCAGGACTGCTTCCAGCAAACGGAATTCCATGTCGAGAATCCGGTTGACGGAATCCCACGGTGACCGGATTCGCATAACGGCGTCCCTCGAATCCTTCATGGAGTCCAGCGCCCTGCCGGAGAGGACGAACGCCTCTCCCGCGCTGGCGAGGACTCCGCCCGTCTCGATGCTTCCCGGCCCAAGCCCCAGACCGGTGCGGACGCCGGACGGAGATCCCGCTTTTCCCCGTACGGACCGGAAGAAGGCGTGAAAAAACAGCGCGCAGCGCATTCCCCGGGCGACGGAGCCGAACGCGCCCTGGAAACCGTCGCCGCGTATGATCTGGAACGCTCCGCCGAGACGCGTCTCGGGAAAACTCTCCGCGGCTTGCCGGAACGCGGAGAGCAGCAGGTCGCGGCTGTCCGCGAGGCCGCTCTTCATGGATCCGGCGACGTCCCCCGTAATGACGAGAATCGTTTCGGACATCGGACGACGCCCCCTTTCCGCAGTCGCATCATGGGTCGAATATAATGATCCGGAGAAAGCATAGCAGAGGAATATGATTTTCTCAAATCATGAAGGCATGACTTCCAAGAATCATATCGCCCGGATATGCGACGTCGCCGGCAAGCCGCGGATTCCGCCGCACATCCCGTCTCCTTCGAACGACAGAGATATCACATGACAAACAGACAATATCCGAAAAGGCATACGTTGAATGGTAAAATATAAACGAAACGGAAAGAACCGGAGATCGCTTCCATGTGCGGAACGCGACGAATCTCCGGCAAACCG
>CAZVUT010000377.1:0-2489 GCA_964630155.1 uncultured Synergistaceae bacterium | reverse complement strand
GCTGGGAATCCCGGTCGGCCTCTTCATGGGCGGACCTGCCCTCGGAATTCCGTTTCTTGCGCAAACGTGGTTCGTCATCGTCTGTTCGGTCTTCGGAACCATTCTGATCGGACGCGTTCTCTACAAGCAACACATCATCGGGTAAATCCGTCACGGAGGTGCGACGCGCAATCATGAAGACATTCAAAGAAGAAGCCGGAGCCATTCAGGAACAGATCGTCTCGTGGCGACGCGATTTGCACGGGATTCCGGAAACCGGGGTGGACACGCCGAAAACCGAAGCGTACATCTGCGCCCGGCTCGACGAGATGGGGATCCCGTACCGGAAGGGAATCGGCGGCCACGGCGTCGCGGCCCTCATCGAAGGGGGCCGGCCGGGACGCGTATTCGCGATCCGCGCCGACTGCGACGGTCTGCCGATCAGGGAGGAAACAGGCCTGTCGTTCGCGTCGACGAACGGCTGCATGCACGCGTGCGGACACGACGCGCATACGGCGATGGGACTCGGCGCGGCGAAAATCCTCCAGGAACACCGCAACGAGTTGAACGGGACCGTCAAAATCATCTTCCAACCCGGCGAAGAGGGCTGCGTCAGCGGCCCCGGCGGCGCGAAGCGCATGATCGACGACGGCGTTCTCGAGAACCCGAAGGTCGAGGCGATCACCTCCCTGCATACGGGGTCGATCTGGCGGGAGGGGTTCGTCCCCGGCGACGTTGGATACCGCTTCGGCGGCGTCATGGCCTGCATGGACCGTTTCGAGATCGTGGTCAAAGGCAAAGGCTCGCACGGCGCATACCCCCACGGCTCTGTCGATCCCATCAGCATCGCGGCCCATATCGTCTCGGAACTCCAGACCATCGTGAGCCGCGAGATGAACCCGATCGAGCCGGCCGTCGTCTCCATCTGCATGATCCACGCGGGGACAGCGTTCAATATCATCCCCGGAGAATGCACGATTACGGGAACGGTCCGCGCGCTGAACAACGACTCGAGAAAATTCCTCGCGAAGCGAATCGAAGAGATCGCCTCGTCCGTCGCGCAGGGGATGCGCGGCTCCGTCAGCTTCTTCTACGGGTGGGAGGGCCCCGCCCCGGTCGTGAACGACGCGGCCGCCACCGAGCAACTGAAGGCCGTCGCCGAAGCGATCGTCGGGAAGGACCGCGTGAAGGAAATCAACGTGCCCTCAATGGGCGGCGAAGACATCGCGTTCTTCCAGGAGCTGGTTCCCGGAACGTTCTTCTACCTTCCCGGATGCGATGAATCGAAGGGTCAGACCTGGCCGCACCACAACTCGAAATTCGACCTCGACGAAAGCGTCTTCTGGATCGGCTCCGCCGTGATGGCCACGATGGCGTCGGAGTGGTTGCGGACGCACGCAAAGTAACCGCGAAGTCTGCGCCGGAACTGCGATCGCTTTTGGGACGGCCGGAGGGTTTCGCCGCGCCGATCCCCGTCCGATAAAGGCGACGTCCTCTCCATCCCCCTGGGAAGGACATCGCCGGCTTCCCCCAGGCCGGAACGAATCCGTTCCGGCTTTTTCTGTGTGCTGACAGCCGGAAGGGAGTGGGCTATCATATCTCTGGATCCATTTTCGGATCCCTGTTTTTCTCCACCGTTATTTCGAGAGGGGTGTTTTCGATGTGGATGTTCCTGTGTCTTCTTGCCGCTGTCGCCCTGTCGGCGCGAAAGGCGTTCGCGTGCAGCGGTCTCGTTCTCGGCAAAGATGTATCCCCGACGGGGCGTGTCGTCGTCGGGCACGTCGAGGACGACGGGGGGCTGATCCTCGTCCGGCACGGCGTCGTCCCCGCGCGGACGCACGCGGACGGCGCGGTAATCGTCGCAGAGGACTGCTCGGCCCGGGTTCCGCAGGTACCGGAAACGCTCGGGTTCTTCTGGACCGAGGTTCGGGGCGAACGCGGCCTCTCGAACGCAGACTCGTTCGTCAATGAACGAGGCGTCTGCATCGTCACGGACAGCTGCCGCGATTCCCGCCTCGACAACGAGCCGGATCTGATCCGGGGCGGAATCGAATACGCGCTCCGGCGCATCCTGGCCGAACGCGCAACATCGTCCGCGCACGGCGTCGACATCGCCGCGAAGCTTCTCGACCGCTACGGCTACCGCGGTTCGGGACGGACGTACATCATCGCCGACGCGAACGAGGCGTGGATGCTCCAGATCGTCATGGGACGGCATTTTTGCGCGATCCGCGTCCGCGACGACGAGGCTGCCTTCATTCCGAACCACTATACGATCCGCGCCGGCGATCTCGGGACGCACCGGTTCCGGATATCGGACGGACTCATGGAGTACGCCCACGAACGCGGCTGGCGCCCCGCGGATGACGCGTCGCCGGAGCGTTTCGACTTCGCGCGCGCCTTCCAGGACCCCTCCGGGTGGCGGAAGGACGTCAACACACTCCGGCACCGGCATGCACTGCGGCTTCTGACGGGACGCGAGTGGGGCGCGGACGACGACCTGCCGTTCG
>CAZVUT010000376.1:0-2496 GCA_964630155.1 uncultured Synergistaceae bacterium | reverse complement strand
ACGCCGGGCAAACCGGCGTACACGGTGACGAAAGAGGAGGCGGCATAGCATGGCGTTTCTCGGTCAGGAATATCGGGTTGAAGACCTTCCGGAGAGCGGTTCATACGAACTGATCCCGGCGGGGTGGTATCAGGCGCAGATCAACAGCGCGGATCTGAAACCAACCAAATCCGGCGACGGGCAGTATCTCTCGATCCGATTCGACATTCTCGGCCCCTCGCATCAGGGGCGCGTCACATGGGGCAACGTGAATCTCAAGAACGCATCCGCACAGGCGGAGGAGATTGGGCGTCGGCAGCTCGGAGAAATCCTTCGATCCATCGGCAAGTCGGTCATTCGCGATTCGGATGAGCTGATCGGCGGACAGCTTCAGATCAAGGTCGGCGTACAGCATGACAAGAACGGGCAGTACGAAGACCGGAACGACATCAAGGGGTACAAGGCGCTCGACGGGACGACGTTCCTTGAAGCAGGCGGTCCGGCTCCCGCCGCGGCAAACGGCAGCGGCTTCCCGGTGAAGGGCGCTGTGACGAAAGCTCCGGCGGCTACGGCGGTCGGGGCAGGAGCGGCGAAGGGCCCAACTCCGCCGTGGATGCGGAAGTAACATGGTCGCCATTCCAGAGCCGAGCAACGGACTGGAAGCCCTGATCGATCGATTCTACGAGAACAGAAAGGAGGCGCCGCGCCCGCACCTGGGCGCGTCCCTCCTCGGTCATCCGTGCGATCGGTGGCTGTGGTTGTCGTTCCGTTGGGCGGTGATAGAACAATTCTCCGGGCGGATTCTCCGACTGTTCGACCGGGGAAAGCGTGAGGAAGAGATCATCATCCGGGACCTCCGCGCCGTGGGTGTAGATGTGCGGGAGGATGAGGACGGAAAGCAATTTCGCGTCGATTTCGGAGGGCATGTCGGCGGAAGTCTCGACGGGATCATTGAGTCGGGCGTCCCGGAAGCACCGCAAAAACGGCACGTTCTGGAGATCAAGACACATTCCCTCAAATCCTTTAACGAGTTGCGCGACAAGGGCGTCAAGGACGCGAAGCCGATGCACTACGCGCAAATGCAGATTTACATGCGCGGAACGGGTATTGACCGCGCTTTGTATGCGGCGGTCTGTAAGGATGACGACCGGCTGTATTTCGAGCGTGTCCGATACGACGCCGACGAAGCGAACGCGCTGATCACAAGAGGCGACAGGCTCACGATGGCCGACCGGATTCCGGAGCCGCTATCGGCTGATCCGACATGGTACCAGTGCAAATTCTGCGCGGCGCACGATCTCTGTCACAACTCGCACATGACGCGAGAGATCAATTGCCGGACATGCGCCCATTCTACAGCGACGCCCGGAGGAACATGGGAATGCGCCCGGTACGCCAACGCGACGATTCCGTATGACGCGCAGCTCGCAGGGTGCGACGCGCACGTGCTTCATCCGGACCTTGTGCCGTGGAAGCTGATCGGACCATATCAAGGAAACTCCTGGGCGGCGGTTTACGAAATCAACGGGGCGCACGTACCGAACGGAGAGGCGGGCAGCGATTCCGATGATCATGTTTTCAGCAGCAAAGAGCTGATCATCGACAACCGGAAGAGGATCGAATCGGGAGAGGATATTGTCCTGATTCCGTTCTAATGAGAGGGCGGCTATCCCATGATCACCCTCCGTGAATATCAAACCCGCTCGATAAACATGCTTTATACATGGTTCGAGCAGCATCCAGAGGGGAATCCGTGTCTCGTCCTTCCGACCGGCTCCGGCAAATCGATCATCATCGCCGAACTGTGCCGGGACGCGGTCCAGAACTGGCCGGAGACACGGATTCTCGTTCTGTCGCATGTCAAGGAACTCCTCGAACAGGACGCGAATAAAATCCTCGCCGTCTGGCCGGAAGCGCCGGTAGGGATCTATTCCGCATCGATCGGCATGAAGCGCCTTGCCGAGCCGATCACCGTGGCTGGCATCCAGTCTATCCGAAAACACGCCGCCGATGTCGGATATACGGACTTGATCATCGTCGATGAAGCGCACCTTATTTCCCACAAGGACGAAGGTGGATACCGGTCTTTTATTGCGGAGCTGTCTGGGGTTAACCCGGCGCTCCGCGTGATCGGCCTGACGGCAACGCCGTACCGTCTCGGGCACGGTCTCATCACCGACAAACCCGCGATTTTCGATGATCTCATTGAGCCGGTCAGCATCGAAGAGCTTGTCGCGCACGGCTATCTCTGTCAGCTTCGGTCGAAGGTGACCGCGGCGAAACTCGACGTCTCAAATGTCCATCTTCGGGGCGGGGAGTTCATCGAGCGCGAGCTTCAGGCGGCAGTCAATGCGCCGCTTGCCAATGAGCAGGTCGTCGAGGAAGTCATCCGGCGCGGGAAAGATCGCCGGTCATGGCTTTTTTTCTGTTCCGGCGTCGATCACGCCTACGCAATGCGCGATGCGCTGATTGCACAGGGAATCAATGCGGCGTGCGTGACCGGCGAGACGCCGAAGA
>CAZVUT010000375.1:0-2498 GCA_964630155.1 uncultured Synergistaceae bacterium | reverse complement strand
TCCCCTGCGCCGCGTGGACGAGCGTGACCTGAACGCCCAGAAGGTTCAGCGCGTTGGAGAACATCCCGAGAAGGATCGCGCCGCCGAGCATTCCGAACGACGACCCCTTGCCGCCGCTCATTGAGGTTCCTCCCAGGAGCGCCCCGGCGAACGCGAGCATCGTCATTCCCGACCCCATCGTGTTGGAGACGGAGTCCTGCCGCCCGGCCGTCAGCAGCCCCGCGACGGCCGAGAGCGCCCCGGCGATGACGAAGCCCATGACGATCATCCGCCGCGTGTCGATGCCCGCGACGTAGCTCGCGCGCTCGTTGCCGCCCGTCGCGAGGTAGTTCCGGCCGAAGACCGTGTGTTTCAGGACGATGTGAAAGAACAGGTAGACGCCGAACGTGACGAAGATCGCCGCAGGCATGTTCCCGACCGCCGCGAAACGCGCCTTGCCGATGAACGAGTAGACGGGATCGAGCGGAAAGATCGCGAGCGGGATCAGGAAGAGCGTGAGTCCGCGCAGGATGATCGAGACGGAGAGCGTCTGCATGAAGGCGTTCATCCCGAGCCGCGAGACGCACACGCCGTTGAACAGCCCGAGCAGCGCCCCGACGGCGAGCGTGAGCGCAATGGCGACGAACGGGTTCGAGAGGATCGTTCCCGGGAGCCACTTCGTCCCCGCGAGGATCACGAGCCCCGGCGCGAAGGCCAGGATCGCGTCGATCGAGAGGTCGAGCCGGCCGCTCATCAGCACGAAGCCCTGCGCGAGAACGAGCATGCTCATGATCGTCGTGTGGTACAGGATGTTGACGATGTTGTTCCAGGACGCGAACGCGGGCACGAAGGCCGCGCAGACCGCGAAGAAGAACAGGAGCATGATCCAGATGATGTTGTCCAGAAGCGCCAGCTTGATCTTCAGATCGTTCGACATTCGTTTCCACCTCGCGACGTCATTCTCCGAACCCCTGTATGCCCATGAAGAGCGCCTTTTCGTCGAAATCGGCCCGCGCGACGCTCTTCGCGATGCGGCCGCCGCAAAGAACCAGAATCCTGTCGCAGATGTCGATGAGATCGTCGAGCCCCGGCGACGTGATGATGACGCCCGCGTTCCCCCGGATCTTTTCGCAGATCAGCGAGAGGATCCCCTTCTTCGCGCCGATGTCCACGCCGCGCGTCGGCTCGTCGAGAAGGTACACGTCCGGCCCGGCCGTCATGATCCTGCCGATGACCACCTTCTGCCTGTTGCCGCCGGACAGCTCCTCGACGGCCTGTTCGAGCGAAAAGGCCCGGATCTGCACGGCCCCGAACGTCTCCGCCGCCCGTCGATCGCACTCGCCCCCCCGGATGAAGCCGCTGCGCGCGAACTGCGCGAGGCTGTTGAGGATGAGGTTGTCCCTGATGCTGAAGATCCCGATCAGCCCCTCCGCCTCCCGCTCCTCGGGCAGATAGGCGACGCCTTCCTTCAGCGCCTCGCTCGGACGCCTGAAGGCGCACGCCCGTCCGCGCAGCTCGATCGTTCCCGCGTCGGCGGGCTCGATGCCCGCGATCGCCTTGAGGATCTCCGTCCGGCCGCTGCCGCGAAGTCCGGCGATCCCCAGGATCTCGCCCCGGCGGAGCGTGAACGAGACGTCCTCGAACGCCCCCCAGCGCGTGAGGTTCTCGACCGCGAGAAGCTCCCCGCCCGGGGGCGCGGATGCGTCGCTCCGCGTCCGGCAGGCCGTGAATCCGTCCCCGACGATGAGTTCGGAGAGCGTGCGGCGGTCGAGGTCCGACGCCCGCCTCGTCGCGATCGTCCGGCCGTCGCGGAGGACCGTCAGTCGGTCGCAGACGTCGAGCAGTTCGTCGACGCTGTGCGAAATGACCACGATCGCCTTGCCCGCGTCGCGCAGGTCGCCGACGATCCGGCGCAGGATCTGCGCGTCCTTGCGCGTCAGCGGCGCCGAGGATTCGTCCAGGATGACGACCGACGCGTCCTCGACGTAACAGGCCTTGATGATGAGCAGCAGCTGCCGCTCGCTCAGGGACAGGTCCCCCGCGCGGAACTCCGCGCCGATATCGAGCCCGAAGCGGTCGAGCAGCTCCCGGGCCCGTTCGAACATCCCGGGCCGGTCGACGAAGCCCCCGCGCGTCGGAAAATCGCCCAGGAAGAGGTTCTCCGCGACGGTGATGTCGAGGATGATCTCCGGCTCCTGCGTCACGATCGCGATGCCTTCGCGCTTGGCCTGCATGCGGGTCAGGCGCGGATAGTCCCGCCCGCCCACGGCGATCGTCCCGGAAGTCGGCTCGATCAGTCCCGCGAGAACGCCGACAAGCGTCGACTTCCCGGCCCCGTTCTTGCCCATCAGGCCGTGAACTTCGCCGTAGCGGACATCGAGCGCGACATCCTCCAGCGCGACCGTTCCGGGATAGATTTTCGTTACGCCCCGCAGCCGCAGGGCCGATTCGCCGGCCCGGCCTCCGCCGCCGGGAGTGTTCGTCGTTTCCGTTGCAGGAGCCGTCATCGGGAGCCTCCC
>CAZVUT010000374.1:0-2507 GCA_964630155.1 uncultured Synergistaceae bacterium | reverse complement strand
CAAGCGATTGGGGGATCAGTTTTTTCATGCGCCTGACGGCGCTTGTTCTCACAGCGCCTTCGGCTCAGATGATCATGACGGGCGTCTGCGGATTCGTACGGGAGGGTGCGGCATGAAGACGGACATCGAATTTCTGAAACGGCTTGTCGAGGTGCCGAGCGTCTCCGCCGACGGTGCGGCGAACGACCGGGCGCAGGAAATGCTGGCCGGCTGGCTGGTGGAGCGCGGCGTCGCGACGATCTTCGAGACCGCGCCGGACGGGCGTAAGATCCTATATGCGTCGACGCGCCCCGGTAAAGTGCAGGACTTCCTTCTCAACGCGCATACGGACGTCGTCTCGGCCCCAGCGGAGATGTTCCGTCCGGTCGAGCGGGACGGCTGGCTCTGCGGCCGCGGCTGCGGGGACTGCAAGGGGAACGTCGTCCTGATCGCGCGGCTGCTCGCTGAACTGAACGGACACTCGTCCGTCGGCGCCGTCTTCTCGTCCGACGAGGAGTGCGGTGGAACCGCCGCGGAGACGATGGTGCGTCTCGGATATGGCGCGCGGAAACTGGTCGTCGTCCTTGATTCGCAGCCGTATTCGCTCTGCGTCGCCGAGAAGGGGAATGTCTATTTCACGCTCCTCGCCCGCGGCAAGTCCGGACACTCCTCGCGCCCGTGGGATGGCAACAACGCGATCGGCCGGCTGATGGACGGTTACGCGAAAATCCGTCCGATCCTGCCGCGCGAGGCGACGCAGGATGACTTCTGGCACGAGACGATGGCGGCGACGGTCGTTTCGGCGGGAGACGTGCCGAACCGCATTCCCGACCTGGCCGAACTGACGCTCAACCTCCGATACATCGAGGCAGACGCCGCGGACAAGTGGGAACGGCGGCTCGCGGAAGTGTCGGGACTAGAGGTCGTGCGTGGAGAAGACTCGGCACCGGTCGAGGTCGATGCCGACGTGCCGGTTGTGCAGGCGCTCGCGGCGCATCTCCGGCGGGCCTGGCCGGGGCGTCCCGTGCCGTTCGTGAAGATGAACGGCGCGACGGACGCGCGCAGCTTCGTGAAGCTCGGCGTGCCGCTGGTCATCACCAGCGCGGAAAAGCGCGGCGACCATGCGGACACGGAGGGCGTGCGGATCGGCTCTTTGGACGAGGTTGCCGACGCCATTCGCGATTTCATGCTTCTGGAGGCCGGGCATGAGTGATACCCGGAAGAAGTCGTTTGTCGAGCGGATTGCCGCGAAGGTACCCGACCCCGTGATGATCTTTCTCGGGCTCTACGTTGTCGGCTTCGCCTGCACCGTGCTCTTCGGCGGCACGACGTTCGCGGGCCCGGGGGGCGACGGGGCGGCGATGTCCATCAGGTCGATGGCGACTGCGGAGAACGTGCGGTGGATCTTTTCCAACTGCCTTGTCCGTAACTGGGTTTCCTACGCGCACGGCATGCTGCCGATCGTGTTCGTCGTCATGATGGGTATTGGTGTCGCGGAGCAAAGCGGCTTCTTCAGCGTCCTGCTGCGACTTCTCGGGCGGGGCGTGAACGACAAGCTGCTTGCCAATTTTTTTTTGTCGTCGGAGCCGGCATCATCTCCAATGTCGCTAGCGATGCCGGGTATCTCGTCCTCATTCCCCTCGCCGCGACGTTGTATGCTACGATCGGCCGGAATCCGCTGGTCGGCATCGCGGCGGCCTTTGCCGGCGTGAGCGCGGGCTTCGGCGCGAACCTCATTCCGGCGACGCCGAACGACGTGATCGTCGGCGTCAACACGCTGATGTTCGCCGAGCAGATGGGGGTGCCGACGGTTTCGTATCTCGGAAGGCCTCTTTGCGCGCCGACGATGGACTACTTCTACATGGCCTCGCTTTTCGTCCTGTTCACGCTGCTTGGCGGCTTCGTCACCAATCGGATCGTCGCGCCGCGCCTGGAGCGGCTCCCCTGGACGAAACCCGACGGTTTCACGTCCGGCGAATTCACCGTCATGACCGAAGAAAAGCGCGCGATGTGGTGCGGACTCGGCGGATTCGCCGCGGCATTGGCCGTTGCCGCGCTCTTCGCGCTCGGTCCGCTTGCGACGTATGTCGATGCCGCGGGGAAGCGCCATACGCCGTTCATGGAGAACGTGATCGTGTTCGTCGCCCTCGCATTCTTCGCCGCAGGCCTCGTCTACGGAAAGAAGGTCGGGGCGTACCGGACATCGCGCGATATCATTTCCGCCGCGGCCAAACAGCTCGGCGGCTGCGGCTACCTGATGGTGCTGACGTTCGTCTCGTTCAACTTTCTCGCGATGTTCAACTATTCGGGACTCGGCGCCTGGATCGCCTGCCGTGGCGCCCAGGGGCTGATCGCTCTGGATCTCGGCTCCTCGCCTTGTCTCCTCCTGATCGCCTTCATCGCGTTAAGCTCTTTCGTCAACTGCTTCATCTCGTCCATGAGCGCGAAGTGGATGCTGCTCGGTCCCGTGTTCGTGCCGCTCTGGGCGACCGGCGTGAACCGCGAAGCCGTCGAACGGGCCCAGCGGT
>CAZVUT010000373.1:0-2508 GCA_964630155.1 uncultured Synergistaceae bacterium | reverse complement strand
CGTCGTCGGCATCGTCGGCATCCTCCCTTCGCCGGTCGCTTCGGCGACACAGCGTCTGAAAGCCGCATATCCGGCAGTTTTCCGAATCGTGGTTCGGGTCGTACCGGCCGCTTGCGATAATGGCGGCGCCTCGGGCGATCTCCTCCCCCGCGAGGGGAATATGCGCGCCCAGAAGCATATTCGCGACGGACGGAACGCCGTCTCCTTTGAAGATCCGGGCCGCCGCGGACTCCTCTCCACCGGACGCCTGCCGGAGCGATGCCGCGAAAGCGGCGTCCGCAATGCAGACGTAGGCCGTCCCCGCGACGGATGTCTGTGGATCCGTGCGGTCGCAAAGCCACGCGTAGGCCGCAAGTTGCAGGCTCGGGGGAAGAAGCCCCCGGCTTTTGTCCGTCTGGGCGTAGCGCTTCAGGCGGCCGCTCTTGAAGTCGAAAAGCAGGAGCGATCCGTCCGCGAAAACGTCCATCCGATCGCACGTCCCCTTGACGACGACGCCGCCGATGGTCGCCTCCGGAAGAGGAACTTCGAGCCGGAGGTCCGTTCGCAACGGGGCAAGTTCCGCTTCGAGCAGCCGCATCGAGCGGGCGGTGCGGCGCAGCGCGGCTTCAAAACGGGCGCGGCGGGGCTCGAGACGCGGGTCGTCCCGGAGATCGGGATAGTCCCGGTAGCCTTCGGCGATGCACCGGTCAACGTCTCGGGCGTCGTATGTTTTCCCGAGGGAGAGCCGTTCCAGGATCGTGTGCGCGACCTTCCCCGCCAGGTCCGCGCGAAAGAGTCCGGGTTGCCGGTCGTCGAGTTTCAGGATTCGCAGGCAGGCGAACCGGAACGGGCAGGAACGCAGAAGATCCAGATCGCTCACGGAGAGAACCTGAGGGCCTCGTTCCGGCGCGGCGTCCGGTGTGTCGGCCCCCCGCGCGGAAGCGTCCGCGTCGCGCCCTGCCGTCAGACGGCTTTCCGGAGGGATGATCGCCGTGTCCTCTCGCAGAGGCAGGAGGCTCCCAAGATCCCGGCGGATATCCGGCCCGCTGTCCCCCCGCGCTTGGGGCGGCGCCGCGACGGTCGACAGAAACGGGATCGGGGCGTTCGGGGCCGGTTCGAGCGCTCGTTTCAGGAACGGGGAGCGTTCGACGGGTTTGCCGGAGTCGTCCCGGCACGGACGGCAGACGACCGTGAAACGGTCCCCTCCGGCAAGAATCCGCCGGAAGAGCGCTTCGCGCTGCATCCGGACTTCCGGCAACAGCGGAAGATGGGATGGCCCGAGGGAGAATTGCTCGTGCAGGGTGCGTTTCCGTTCGTCGGAAAGAAGCGGGGACTCCGAAATGGTCCCGGGCCAGGCGGAAGCGTCCATCCCCGCCGCGATCCACACGGGCGCGTGGGCGAGCACCGGAGGCGCGCCCAGGTAGAGCTGCACGGCATCCCGCCGCTCGGGAGGGAACCAGAGCGTGGAGGACTGCGCCCACTCCCGCAGGAAGGCCTCCGCTTCCGAACCGGCTATGGCGGCCGTACCGGCCGGTCCGAGGTTTCTCTCGACGCTTTCGAGGAGGTCCGCTTTTCTCAGGGCTTCCCCGATGGAGAGGTTCGCGGTCCGGAGTTCGTCGTCGGCATCCGGATGAAGCCGGAGCGTCGCCGATAGCGCCCGGTCCCACGCGGGTTCCTCCGAAGCGAGGGCCACGAACGCCCGCAAAAGCCCGGAGGGGCGACATCCGCGGCGCACGGTCCGGGCGAAACGAAACGCCCTGTCGAACGACGACGCGCTTCCCGCGCGGTTCTTCAAAAAATCGCGCCACGCGTCGGCTCCCCGGGGGCGCTCCCGGGCGAAATCCCTGCGCGGGAACGCTTCGCCGAGAAAGACGGGGTGCGAGAGGAGGTTCGCGCAGCCGTCCGGGGGCCAGTTCCATCGGTCGAGATCCAGGATGCGTCCGGCCAGCATGAACGGCAGGGAATCGGCGACCGCAGCGCCGTAGCGGCGCGTGAACGGGATGCGGTAGCGGACGAGCGTCTCTTCCACAACGCGGGCGTCCTTTTCGGGGGCGACGACGGCGACGTCGCTCCAGCCCGGGAAGGGCAAGCCGCAGAGTTCCGGGAGCGCGCCTAGCGCGTGCGACCAGAGGATCATCTCGCGGCAGATCGTCTCGTACTGCATTCGCCGGTCTCCGGCCTCGAGGACGATTCCCCGGAGCGACGCGGCCCGGAGCGAAGCGGAGGGGATGACGGACATCTGCGCCTCCGGGAACTGATGCGTTACGTCGTAATGCGCGGCAAGGCCCGTCGAAGGAGCGTATATCCGGACGTCCGCGCCGCGGGAGACGATCTCCCGGATGAAGCGAAGCTGTCCGTGCGTGAACGAGAGGAAGCCGACGAACACGACCTCGATCCCTGAGAAAAACGAATCGGGGACGAACGGAAGCATCTCGCGCGCGAGCGTCGGAAGCTCCGCGCTGTCGGCGAGTCCCTGCGCCGACAGAAATTCGCGGTACGCGACGTATGCGCGCTGCAAAAGGCGGGACG
>CAZVUT010000372.1:0-2513 GCA_964630155.1 uncultured Synergistaceae bacterium | reverse complement strand
CCGTCCCGTCGCCGAAGGTCAGGCGATAGTCGCTGCGAAGCACCTTCCGGTACTGAAAGTCGACGATCGCGTCGATGGAATCCACGAAGCCGAAGGCCAGCAGCAGAATGCACGATCCGAACGCCGCGGACGCCACGGCGATGAGGGCGCGCGCCCGATAGCGCGCGAATCCGCGAAGCACCATTCGCCAGCGGAACCCCATGCGCCGCCGGAGCGCGGGGCGTCGTTCGAGAAAGCTCGCCCGTCCGGAGGCGGGAGCGGGAGGACGCATCGCATCCGCCGGACGCAGCGAGAGGACACGGCGCAACCCCCGAAGGCTTCCGAGAACGGCGGCGAGGACGGACGCGCCGCAGGCGCCCGCGATGACGAGCGGCGCCACGCGGGCGGAGAGGCTCGGGAAGGTGAAGTAGAACCGATAGAGTTCCGTCATTCCCGCAGCCATCCAAACGCCCAAGAGCGATCCCGAGAGCCCTCCCGCAAGCCCTGCGACGGCTCCGAAAAGCAGAAAGTGGAGCGAGAGACGCCCGTCGCCCAAACCGAGCGCCTTGAGCGTTCCGATGACCGTCCGCTGCTGCTCCGCCAGCCGCGTCATCAGTACGTTCAGAACCATCGCCGCAACGCCGAAAAAGACGGCCGGAAGAATGACGGCCATCGACCGGAGCTGCTGCAGTTCGCCGTCGATCATCTGCGCCGAGAACTGCTCCTTGCGTGCGATGGCGTTCAAAACGCCGAACGGCGCAAGCTCCTTCGAGAGACGTCCGAGCACCGCGGACGCGTCCCGGACGCCTCCGGGCGTCAGACGGCCGACAATGCCGTTGCAGGCGCCCTCGAAGCCGAACATATCCTCCGCGAAGTCGTGCTTGACGTACAGCACGCCGTACGACTCGGGATCCTCGGAGAGGCTCCCCGGGGGAACGAGATAGATGAACTCGGGGCTGTCGGCGGTTCCCGCCACGACGAGCGACCGTCGCTGCCCTCCGGCGACGGCCGTTATCGTATCGCCGGGTTTGAGTCCGCGCGCCCGTGCGAACTTGTCTGAAAGGATCACCTGGTTGCGCGCCCCGAAGGTGAAGGAGCTTCCGCTTTTCATCACGACGCCGTTCAGCGCCCGTTCCGGATCGGAGGGAAGCGACAGGATCAACCCGTTCACGGGAGCGGTCGCCCCCTCGATATCGAGGACCGCGGGCCAGGAGATTCGCGCGCGAACCTCGACAATCCCGGGAATCCGCGCCGCGGCGCGGCGGACGTCTTCCACGGGGCACTTCCGAACATCCACCCAAAAATCCGCCATTCGGGCGGCCTCGTAATAGTCTTCCCTCGCGCGGTCAACGTTCAGCCATGACGAAACGAGCGCCACGAAACAGGCGGAGCCGGCCGCCGCAATGACCGTCACGGCAAGCAGCGTTCCCCGGCTGCGCACAAGGTCCCGCAGGAGTTTCCGCGTCAGGACGCTCACCATTCGAGATCCTCCGCCCGTTTCGGACATTCCGTGTCGCGTACGGAACGCACCACGCCGTCTTCGAGGAAGAGCACCCTGTGGGCAAGCGCCGCCACGGGACGGGAGTGCGTGATGATCACGACCGTCACGTTCCGTTTCTCGTTGAGTTCCTGAAGCAGCGCGAGCACCCGCACCCCCGTCTCGCGATCCAGCGCGCCGGTGGGCTCGTCGCAAAGAAGCAGGTCGGGGCGCTTTGCGATCGCGCGGGCGATTGACACGCGCTGCTGCTGTCCGCCCGAAAGGCGACCGGGAAAGCGATCCCCGAATTCGCCGAGTCCGACGAGCCGCAGCGCCTCCGGGGGGTCCATCGGATCGGACGCGAGTTCCGCGGCCACCGCCACATTCTCCAGCGCTGTGAGCGTGGAAATGAGGTTGTAAAACTGGAAGACGAACCCCACGCGGTCGCGCCGGAATCGTGTCAGTTCCCGGTCGGACAGGTCCGGAAGGTTCACTCCCCCGACCACCACGCGCCCCTCCGTGGGACGGTCGATCCCGCCGATGAGGTTCAGAAGCGTCGTCTTTCCGGAGCCCGACTCCCCCCAGATCGCGGTCATGCGTCCGCGCGAAATCGACGCCGTCACCCCCCGCAGGACGCGCACCTCGACCTCTCCCATCGAGAAGGTCCGGGTCACATTCTCCAGGACGACGAACGGCTCTCCGGAGCGGACTTCGGACGATTGGAGCGCTTCGCTCGACATCGGAATCCCCCGATATCCGGAATATGACATACAATACGGAAAACATCCGTATTGTAGCAGAAGCTCAGGAGGCGCACCGCGGGCGACCAAACGATCGGGGCTTGTCATTATACCTCCATAGGGTATAATGACAAGCGTGAACCCGGGCGCAGAGAGTCCCGTGGGACACGAAGGGAGAGGACGCAGCTACATGAAGCAATTCGACATCATCGTCATCGGCATGGGGCCGGCCGGAATGGCCATTTCGGCGATGGGCGCGGCAATGGGGCTTTCCGTGCTCGCGGTGGAAAAGGACAAGGTCGGGGGCGAATGCCTGA
>CAZVUT010000371.1:0-2534 GCA_964630155.1 uncultured Synergistaceae bacterium | reverse complement strand
TTCTTCCATCACGAGCTGGTCGTTCTGAACGGTTGGCTGACGGAGGCTGAGTTCGGAGAGGTCATATCGCTCGCCCAGATGACGCCCGGGCCGATCGCGATCAACGCCGCGACATTCGTCGGCTACAGGTTGGCGGGGATTGCAGGATCCGTCGCAGCGACGGCCGCCGTGGTCGGCGCGCCGCTTCTCGTCCTTGCGAGCATTCTGTGGCTCTTCTCGCGGACCCGGGGCAAGACAAAGGCGGTCGTGGATCACGTTCAGACCGCATTGCGTCCGGCCGTCGCCGGACTGCTGCTTGTGGCTCTGTGGACGCTCGCCCGTCCGCTGCTGGGGGATCCGGGGCTCTGGATCCTGCTCGCCGGGTGCGTGCTGCTCTCCCGAATCCGGATCCTCGCCGCCTACCCGCAGCTTCTCATCCTCGCCGCGGCGCTCGCGGGGCTTCTGTTCCTCCGTCCGTAGCGGCGGGGGCTCCGGCCTCCCGCGAGCCCGCGTTCCAGACGATCAGCGAACGGCTCGCGCCCAGACGCGAACGAAGCGGCTCCAGCTCGTCGACGGAGAGCACGAGCGTGCGGATCTTCCTGCGGATGATCTCTTCGAGCTTGCCGACGAGCGAGTCGAGATAGGTCCGGTCGATCTCGCCGACGAGGACGAGGTCGATCAGCCCGGAGTCGACGCCGCGCGCGTAGTCTCCCGTGATGAAGGCGAGTTCCACGTTCCCGAGCCGGGAGACGATCTGCTCCACGACCTGGTCGATCCCCGTCACCTTCCGGACGATCTGCTGCAACTCCGGAAACAGGGGATGGCGCTCGTTGGCGCGATAGAGCCGGGTCCGCCCGTCCCCTTCGGCCTCGGCCGTCTCGAGAAACCCGGCCTTCGAGAGACGGTTCAGTTCCACGCGCACGGAGTTCGTCGACTCGCCGAACTCGTCGGCCAGTCCGCGAAGGTAGGCGCTCGTTCCGGGGTTCAGGAAGAACTTCATGAGCAGCTTGAGCCGGGTCTTCGACGTGATCAGGGAGTCGAGCACGGATCATTTCCCCCGGACGGGGGCCGTCGCGCGGAGGTAGTCCGCGTACGTCCGTTCGATCCCGTCCCGCAGCGCTATCGAATGCCGCCACCCGAGCGCGTGCAGCCGGGAGACGTCAAGCAGTTTTCGGGGCGTGCCGTCCGGCTTCGACGCATCCCACCGGATCGTCCCCTCGTACCCCACGACATCCCGCACCATCTCCGCAAGCTCCCGGATCTCGAGGTCTTCTCCCGTCCCGATGTTCACGATCTCCGAGCCGTCGTACGTCTCCATCAGGAAGACGCACGCGTCCGCGAGGTCGTCGACGTGCAGGAACTCGCGCTTCGGCGATCCCGTCCCCCAGAGAACGACCTCCAGCGCACCCAAACGCTTCGCGTCGTCGAACTTCCGGATCATCGCCGGAAGGACGTGCGACGTCTCGAGGTCGTAGTTGTCGCCGGGACCATACAGGTTCGTCGGCATGACGGAGATGTAGTTCGTCCCGTACTGGCGGTTGTACGACCGGCAGAGCACGATTCCCGCGATCTTGGCCACGGCGTACGGCTCGTTCGTCGGTTCGAGCGGACCGCTCAGCAGCGCGCTCTCGGGAATCGGCTGCGGCGCGAACTTCGGGTAGATGCAGGAACTTCCCAGAAAGAGGAGCTTTTTCACGCCCGCACGGTGCGCCGAGGTGACGACGTTCGTCTGGACAACCAGGTTGTCGCGGATGAAGTCGGCCGGCCAGGTGTTGTTCGCGTGGATGCCGCCGACCTTCGCCGCAGCCAGAAAGACCCATTCCGGGCGCTCGGACCGGAAGAACGCCTCCGTCGCGGCCGCGTCGAGCAAATCGAGTTCGCTCCGCGTCCGCGTGATGCACGAATCGAACCCCTTCTCCCGCAGTCTGCGAAGAATCGCGGAGCCGACCAACCCCCTGTGGCCTGCGACGTAGACGCGAGGAGTGTCCTTCATCAGCAGTCCTCCAGCGCCGGTCCGACCTCGTATCCGGCTTCGGAACAGAGCTTTTCCTTCCGGAACAGGTCCAGGTCGCTCAGAACCATCCGCCGCACGAGGGCCGGGAACGTGACCTTCGGCTCCCATCCGAGATCGCGTTTCGCCTTGGACGGATCGCCGAGAAGCAGCTCGACCTCGGTCGGACGGAAGTACGCCGGGTCCACTTCGACGAGGACCTCGCCCGTCGCGGCGTTCCTGCCCTTCTCGTCGACGCCGCTTCCGCTCCACTCCACGGGAATTCCGGCCTCGCCGAACGCCCTCTCGACGAACTCGCGCACCGAATGCGTCTCGCCCGTCGCGAGAACGAAGTCATCGGGCTTCGAGTGCTGCAGGATGCGCCACATCCCCTCGACGTAGTCGGCCGCATGCCCCCAGTCGCGCTTGGCGTTCAGGTTGCCCAAGTACGTCTTCTTCTGAAGTCCGAGCGCGATGCGCGCTACGGCGCGGGTGATCTTGCGCGTGACAAACGTCTCGCCGCGACGCTCCGACTCGTGGTTGAAGAGAATGCCGTTGCTCGCGA
>CAZVUT010000370.1:0-2534 GCA_964630155.1 uncultured Synergistaceae bacterium | reverse complement strand
GGGCGGATCGTCGAGACGGGAAACGCCCGGGAAGTTCTCGCCTCCCCCCGGGCGGAGTATACGAAACTGCTGGTCAGCGCGCTGCCGCGGCTTGAACGGGAAACGGGCGCTCTCAGGTGAAACGGAGACAACGACACTTCGCTGGAATCAGGACTTCGGGGCGCTGAACCGGAAGGGGCGCACGCTCCCTCGGGAAGCCGGGGAGTCATGCGCCGGCGAACATCATTCCCCGAATCGGGAGGGATACCCTTCTCTGACCGCTTGCTCCATCCGCTCGACTTCGGCATCCGACAATGAGGCGAAAAAATCCGTCCGTTTCCGCGCGGAAAGCCTGCCGTCGTTTTGCAGGCAGAAGCGGATAAAGAGGTCGATCTCTCTGTCGGGAATGTCCGCGATCTCCTGAACGGCGCGTTTCGTCCTGTCGTAGTTCGCCAGAAACGCCAGTTCGACCGAAAGTTCCGTGTCGATGGTTCCTTCGACAAAACGAAAAAGCGCTTCCGCCTGCGGGGTCATGTCGATATATCGATACCATACGGCCGTATCGTTGCTGACGGTCATGCGGCCTTCCCCGTCGAGCGAATACTCCACGAGAGGCATAAGAAACCGCGAGAATGCTTCCAGAGAGGCGTCGTACCCGGCGCGATCCTTCAGCATGGCAGCCGATACGGGAAACATGAGCCCCTTGGGCGTGAAGCCGCGTCTGGCGAGAATGTTGTGGATCAGAAATCGGTGAATCCGCCCGTTTCCGTCTTCGAATGGGTGCAAAAAAACGAATCCCCAGGCGACGACCGCGGCATGGATCACGGCGGAAACGTCGCCGCCCTCCATGCGCCCGTGCGCATCGAGAAGTCCGTCCATGAGATCGGTCAGATCTTCGGGCTTCGGTCCGACGAAATGGATCTTCTCGTTCCCCAAGGCAACCGTTTCTCCAACGTAATTCTGGACGCATCGGTAACCGGAATCCCGGAACCGGGCGTCGACAATGCGATTCTGAAGCCCGATCAGGCGATCTTTTTCGCAAAAGTCATCCTGCTCAGCAGTCTGAAGCAACGAAACGAAGCGCTCCGTGCGCGCCGAAGTCGGCTCGATATGTTCGATTCCGAAGGAAGACTTCGTCTCCTTCGTGTAGAGATATCCGAGGGCCCGTTGCAACAGAGCGGGGCTATACGACGAAACGATCCGGCGGCATCTGCCGGGAAGATCGGCCTCCTCGAAAGCGCGAAGAGCCTCCGTGCGGCGGACAACCGGGCAGAATTTTTTGTTACCCAGGAGATTATCGTTGATCCGCTGCCGGCGAACGCGCCGCGCAGGGCTGATCGTGTAGTATTCCTCCGGATCGAGCACATCGACATAATTTCCCTGCTCCAGATCTTCCAGAGGGAGCATCTCTCCTGTCAGGAATTCGTAAAGAAACCACAGACGCCTGACATATTTGCCGGTCGGCCGGGCACGGACATAATCGAGGATTTCCTTCGGCGATATCCGCTGAAAAATACATGAGAGAATCGCCAGGTTCGTCCCGTCGTATTTGAGCGCAAATTCCAGGTGATTACAGGACGATTCACCCGGCCAGTATCGAAGCGGGAAGACTTCTTCGGTCGTTGCGCCCGCGACATTGACCCTGTGTTCGCCCGTCTGCGCGACAAAGGACCTGCGCCAATTCGGAATGACTTCAAGACCATAGCGTTCGATGAGGGCCTCATACCCCGCCGGTCTTCGTACAAACTTCACGGAAATGTTTTCGGACACGGCTTCCTCCCGGAAAAACGATTACGGCTCTTGAAAAACCGTTATATTTTATGCCATTCTCCGAAAAACGATTATACCCGTTGCCATCACTCTCAGGAAGCCGTCATCCGATTCGCCCGACTCGTCAGTTGGCGGTGAGGCTCAAGTAGGGAGATTCCCGTCTTCCGCAAGATCTCGAGAATGTCGTCGTATTCGAGCGCCCGGTGGATGTTCCCGCCGGGCATCGCGTTCGTGTGGCGCACCGTCCCGAGCGGCGATCGCGCGCCGCCGCGTGAAAGAGTGACAAACTCCCAAAATGGGACTATAATTCTTCCATGAGGATCATCGCGCTTTCCCGACTGAAGGCATTCTACGAACGCCCCGGGCGTGAAGATTCCAAATGCGCCCTAACGCAATGGCATGCCGCGACGAAGAAGAGCGCGTGGGATTCGCCAGCCGATGTGAAACGCGACTTCGGCAACGCGAGCATCCTCAAATCCGGCCGCGTGGTTTTCAATATAGCCGGCAACAAGTATCGTCTTGTGGTTTGGATCAACTATGCCTACAAAATCGTATTCATCCGTTTTGTCGGGACACACGAGGAATACGATGGGATCGATGTACAGAACATCTGAGACGAATCGCGAAACGTGAGGTGAATGAGATGGAAATCAGGCCGATCAGAACACATGAGGATTACGAAGCGACTCTCCGGGAAATCGAGGGGCTCATGGATGCCGCCCCGGATTCGCCCGAGGGGGACCGGCTCGATGTTCTGGCGACACTCGTCGAAGCCTATGAGACGC
>CAZVUT010000369.1:0-2540 GCA_964630155.1 uncultured Synergistaceae bacterium | reverse complement strand
TGATGTCGAGCTTCATGACCTTCGGTTTTTCCGCCGCCTGCGGCAGATCGTTCAGGATGACGTCTATTTTCGCGCGGACGTCCGCGGCCGCCGTATCGACGTCGACGCCGAGTTCGAATTCGAGGATATTCGTGCAGACGTTTTCGGTCGCCATCGAGTTGACATGCTTCAGTCCGTCGATCGTGCTGACCGCATCCTCGATCTTTCTCGCGACGTCCGTCTCGATCTCGGTCGGGCTCGCGCCGGGGTACACGGTCAGAATCGTGACATACGGAATGTCCATTCGCGGCATCTGTTCGAGGCCGATTTTCCTCCAGGCGTTCAGGCCGAGCAGGACAAGCGCGACCAGCAATGCGGAGACGGCGATGGGACGCCGGACCGACGCGTTCGATAAAAACATGCGCCGGCTCCTACTTCGCCTGGATCAGGACGGGGGTTCCGTCGTCGAGCATGAATTGTCCTTCCGAGACGACCTTTTGCCCCGGTGCGACGGACGAATCCCGGACTTCAAGCCATCCGTCCGTTTCGAGTCCCGTCGAAACCGGGATCATTTTCGCCTTGTCGCCTTCCACGACAAAGATGATGGACTTTCCGTCCCGCGTCTGAACGGCCGTTCTGGGGATCCCCAGGCCGCTCCGTTTCTCGTAGAGAACGCTGATCTCGGCCAGAGCGCCGGCCGTGAATCCTTCGGGAGGGTTCTCGAGCACGCACTCGACCTCGTACGTCCGGAGCGTCGGATGAATCGTCGGACTCTTGTAGGAAACCACGCCGTCAAGAACCCGATCCGCGATTGCGACTCTCATCGGTGTTTTTCCGACCTGCACCTTGGCGTACGTCTGATAGGGCAGGAAGCAGGCGACCTTGATCCTCGACAGATCCTCGATCTGCACGACCGGCGTGCTCGCGCCCGCCATCGCCCCCGGGTCGAGGAAACGCTGCGTGACGATTCCCGTCGCGGGAGCCTTCACGAGCGCGTCTCCAAGGTCCTTTTCGGCGATCGCCAACGCCGCCTCGGCCTGCCGGACTCCGTCGCGGCCGAGGGCGACCATCTTCGCCATCGACTTGATGCCCGCCGAAACCTGCGTGTGCTGGAGGCTCACCCGTTCGTATTCGTTCAGCGAAACGACCCGTTCCTTGTACAGCTTTTCGTACCGGTCAAGATCCTTGCGCGATTTGTTCAGCTCCGCCCGCGTCCGGTCGAGCGCAATTTCCCGCTCTCCCAATTGCAGCCGCGCGCTGTTGAGCTGCTGGCGCGCGATTTCGACGGCCTGCTGCAATTTGATCGCCTCGATCTGAAAGAGCGGCGTCTTCCCCTCTTCCACAGCGTCGCCCTTGTCGACGAAGATCTTCTCGACGACGCCGCCGACGCGCGGCGGGACGAGGATCGACGTCGCCGCCTTGAGATTCCCCTGAACCGCGATACGGTCATAGAAATCCCGTGACTGAACGGTCACCGTGACGACGGGAATACGTTTGGCGGCATTCGGCGCCGCGACATGATCGGCGCTTTCGACTCCGGGCGCATCCTTCGAGGATACGCCCGCGTTTCCGCAATGCATCCACCAGCCGCCCAACATCACTGTAAGACTCAACACAATAGCGATACAAAATCGTTTACGCATTCTCCTTCCTCCGTTCCACGTTCGTCCTGCCTTCACGCATTCGCTCGAGGAATACTGCGCTTTCGTCCCGAAACACTTCCTGAAGGATGCGTTTTCGTATTGCTGCGATGTCACGTTCCACGGAAAGAGGCCGCCAGCCGTACCCGTCAAGCAGGGCGTTGAAGTTTCGAACGAGTCCCTCCCCGAGATCCGTCTTCATGTAGAGGAGCCGCTTGTCTTCCGGATCGGTCCCGGTCACCAGCGCCCCGTAGGACATTGCGACAAGTCCGAAGAGGAGTTCTTCCCGCTCGTATTCGTCTTTCAGCCGGAGGGTTCCCTCCTCGACGCCGAGCTTCATGATGGAAAGCACCCGGTCGCGCAGGCCGGAATGGATCGTTCGGACGCGGTCCATTCGCTCCTTCGACGTTTTTTCGTCGATGTCCTGGACCTCCAGGATCAGCTGCGTCGTTATGTAGTCCGGATGGAGGACGGCCAGCAACAGGATCATGATCCCCCACGCGAACGTCTTGTCGCGTGAACACGCGTCGAAACGCTCCACCTTCGACATCATCTCCGAGATCGTTTCCATCGTCTCGAGCGTCAACGCACAGACAAGATCCTCTTTCGAACGAAAGTGCTGGTAGAGCGTCCCGCGCGAATAGTCCAACGCCTCGGCCACCTGATCCATGCTCAGCGAGGAGTACCCCCTTTCGATCAAAAGCCGCCTCGCTTCGCGAAGAAACAGTTTCTCGCGCACCTCGAATTCCCTTTGCTTTCTCGTCTTCGTACTCATAGCGTCATATTCTGACACCATGTCAATTTTTGTCAAGACCGAACGGTCTTTATGGGAAAAAGAGACGGAGAAATAGAGTGGCGGAGGGGGATTACGCTATGCTTTTTTGCGAGATTTCGAGGCAGCGGCGGATGAAGAGATTCGAC
>CAZVUT010000368.1:0-2548 GCA_964630155.1 uncultured Synergistaceae bacterium | reverse complement strand
GGACAGGCTTTCGTCCCATTCCACTCTCATGTGCGTCACTCCCCGACGGCCCGTTCGCTCTTTCTCTTGAACGACCGAAATCCCGCATCTCAAAGCCGCGATTCCATATTGTACCACGGTAGGCGCGCGGCCGGAAAACCCCCTCGCGGGCACAGATCGCACAGCTCTCCCTGTCGCCCGGGACGCGGCGGATCGCCTATCGCGGCTCGATCGTGACCGGCGTATCCGCTGTCACGAACACGACCCTGTCGCCCGCGCGGATGTCCTCGCGGCGTCCTTCGAGGATCGCGCACTTCGACGATCTCGGCTGGAGTTGCGCGACCTCCAGCAACGCGAGATAGCGCGTCCGTATTCCGACGATCTCTTTTTTGTCGTTGAAGATCGGCTCGCCCTCCTCGCAGACGGCAAGCCGGTCGCCGCGCCGGATGACGCCCGACGTGCTCCCCGCGTCGACGACGACAAGCTCCCTGCCCCCGGAAGGGGAGAAAGAAAGCACGCTGAGAGGTTTCACGAGCGACGGATGCGTTCCGATGCGGACGGCTGCCTCACGGGCCGCCATATTGCAGGCCGCCGCGAGAATGAGATCTTCCTCGCTCTGCCGCTGCGTCGCCTTCCGGAAGAGATTGTTCGCCGAAAGGTCATCGGCCGTTCCCGCCGCGGCGACGCGGAACAGCTCCTTCCCCGTCTGCGCGTCGGCGACGTGAACGTCCAGCGCGACCCGGCCGGTCATCTTGTCATTTCCCATCGTCGGGACGCGCTCGACGCGCCACGCGGTGATGACGCCGGTCACGAGCGCCTTCGCCTCGATCTCCTGCCCGATGTCCGCCGCCTGCGACGGGGGGAGCAGGCCCTGGAGGACCAGGCTCTTCCGCCGGGCGATTTCGTCGAGCCGTTCCTGTTCCACGATATCGAAGCAGCGGGTCTTGTAGAGTTCCTCCACGATCGTGGCGGTGAGCGCGCGCAGGGCAGCCCGGTTCAGTCCGCTTCCCGACGAATCCCGGAAGTCGATGACGCCGATGCGGAGCGCCGCCGAAGCCGGCGCTGCCGGAAGCGCGACCGCGGGGAGCGCAGCGAGACAGCACAGAAGCAGTACGAACTTTTTCATGCAGGAGTCCTCCCGGTCGTCATTGGTATGCGGCTTCCAGCGTCGTCCCGGCGACCCGACCGAAGGACAGCGGAAGACCGCGGTCGAGAAGCGCCGTGCGCAACCGCCCCGCATCGCCGAAGAAATCGACCTCGATCGTCACGGCCCCGCCCTCGTACCCCTTCATCGCAGCGCCCATCGCGCCCTGCGCCGTTTTGCACGTTTCGAGGATCGCGTTGGCCTGCTGGAACGACGCGATGTTGCGGACGACGAGCCGGAGTCTGTTCCGTTCGGGCGTCGGTTGCGGCGTCGCGGCCTTTCCGTCGACGAGCGATTGCCGCATGCTCTTCGCTGCGGTTACGAGCGCCCGGTGCTGGGCGTCCTGCGGCGTGTAGCCCGCCTCGCGCCCCTCGACCGTATCGGAGAAGACGTACTTCGCCGAAGCGGAGTAGGCCTTGACGGTGATGACGGCCGTCGCCGTGTAGAGGTTCGCGTCGTTCTTTCTGGAGGGATGCACCGCGACGGCGCCCTTGACGAACGTGTTCACGCCGTACTGCGCGCCGAGCTTCAGGATGGCATCCGCGTCGCCTTCGAGCGCGAGCATGGCGGCCTTGTCCCGGCGGATGCGTTCGAGCTTCGCCTCGTCGACGACGGTGTACCCGGAGTCGATCAGCCCCTTGCGGATCGTGTCCTCCGCCTCGGCGACCGATGCGGGGGATGTTTCGCCCTTCCCGGACGCCTGCAGCACGAGCGCGAGCCGCCCCGCCTTCGGGAGCGGCGCGGCGTCGACCGTCGCCGCGGAAAAGAGGACGATGACGACGGCCGCGAGCAGCGGAAGCGAATTCCTGAGACGCATGCGGCGCCCCCTAATCCAGCGCGAAGGAGGAGGTATGGAAGCCCTCCTTCTTCCACGAACGGGTCAATTCGAGCTTCACGTAGGAAAAACGCGGATACGTCGGCACGTAGGCGCTGCGGAGCGCCGACTTCAGCTTCTCCTGCGCGTCCGCGCCGCCGAATTCGCCCATCAGATCCTCGATCCGGACGTAGAGCCCGCGATACGGCAGCTTCTCCCCGAGACATTCGAAGACCCGCAGACGGACGTCGTTCCGGCCCAGGGCCTGAAGCGCGCGCCCCCGGAGCGCTTCCGCGTCCACGGTGTATTCCGGGGCCGGGGCGGGCTTCCCCGCGGGGACGTCCCCCTTGTGACGCAGGTCCGGCAGAAGCTTCGCGAGCGCGTTGATCTTGGCCGTCATGTTCGGGTAGCGGCTCAGGAAGATCCGGCTCGCTCCGGCGCGGCCGAGTCGGTCCATCGCGGCGAGGTACGACTCCGGAGGAAATCCCGCCTGGCTCATATAGACCATCGCGAGAACGTCCGCGCGGACCTCGGTGTCCGCGTCGTACCCCTTCGTCGCCGTCGCGAGCGTGGCCTCGAGGATGTGGCGCAGCTCCTGCGCCGTGAACTTG
>CAZVUT010000367.1:0-2548 GCA_964630155.1 uncultured Synergistaceae bacterium | reverse complement strand
GCGGCGCACGGCGGCGTTCTCCGTCTGGCGGGCCGCCGCGGGGAACTTCCGGAGGATTCCGGACAGGACTGAAGCATGAGAAAACGACATCTACATCAAACAGGAAGGGAATGAGACGTATGAAGAAGTTGTGTGTTGCGATCCTGCTCCTTTCGGTCATGACAGGCTCCGCAATGGCGGCGTACCCGGAAAAGAACCCCCAGGGGTACATCATGTGGGGCGCGGGCGGCGCGATGGACAATGTCGCCCGGGCCATCACCCCTATCGCCCAGCAGCATCTGGGGAAGACGATCATCCTTCAGAACAAGACGGGGGCGACCGGGGCGATCGCCACGACCTTCGTCGCCAACCAACCCGCCGACGGATACAGCCTTCTCTTCGGCGCAGAGAACCCCAACCTCTACAAGGTCGCCGGGCTGTCCCAGATCGACTACGACCAGCTCGATCCCGTTCTTCTCATGATGGCCAACGTCGGCGTCGTCGTTGTGGCGAAGGATTCCCCCTACAAGACCTATAAGGACTTCATCGAAGCCTCTCTATCGGGCAAGACGATCTCGGTCGGCTCGACCGGCCCCGGAGGGCTCGCCTTCGTGGCCACGACCATGATCGAAAAGATCCACGGCATGAAGTTCAACAAGATCCAGTTCGACGGAGAGGGCCCCTGCATCACCGCGCTGATGGGGGGACACATCGACGCCGTCGCCGTCGGCCTGCTGGCCGCAGCCAATTTCATCAAGTCCGGGTCCGTGCGCGGTCTCGCGATGATTTCCACCGAACGGATCCCCGGGATGGACGTCCCTGCCGTTACGGAAGCGTACAAAGAATATGGGCCGTACCTCCCGTGGGGCGCATTTTTCGGCGTCTTCGTGCGAAAAGGCACGCCGAAAGAGGCCTTCGACGCGCTTCAGGCCGCGTACCTGAAAGCCTATGAAGACCCCAAATTCGACGAATTCGCGAAAAGCATGGGCGGCGTCAAGCTCGGGCTGACCGGAGACAAGGCGCGCGCGTACATCAAGCAGAACCAGTCGGTGAGCGCGTGGCTGCTTTACGACGCGGGCGGCGCGAAGTTCTCTCCCGCGGACTTCGGGATTCCGCGACCGCAGCCCAAGTAGCGGGCGCACCCTCCGAAAGGCGTATGAGATCATGCCGTTCCGATTTTCCCTTGCGCAACTGACCGTACTCAAGACGTCTCCGGCGGAAATCGCCCGGATAGCAGCAAACTGCGGCTACGACTACGTCAGCATGCGGCAGATCTATATGGGGCTTCCCGGAGAACCGGATTACGATCTGTCCAAAAACAAACAGCTGATGAAGGAAACGAAGGACGTTTTCGCCGAAACGGGAATCCGTCTGCTGGACATTGAGCTGGCGCGCGTATTCGACGGGATGGATGTCCGCAAGTACGAACCCGCAATGGCCACGGCTGTCGAACTCGGCGGAAAGCACGTCCTGAGCAGCATCTGGACCGAAGATCGCGACTATTATCTGGACAGATTCGCGGAACTCTGCGATCTGGCGAAACAGTACGGGCTGACCGTTGAGCTGGAATACGTCCCGATCGCGGCCGTCAAGACGCTTGCCGGAGCGGTCGACGTCCTGAAGACGGTCAAACGCCCAAACGCGGGGCTCATGGTCGACGTCCACCACTTCCAGAGGGCGCAGGATGACCCGGCGGAACTGAGAAAACTCCCGAAGGAATGGTTCCGCTTCGCCCACCTCTGCGACGCGCCCGGCCCCATTCCGGCCGACAGGGACGAGATGACTCGCATACTGCGGGAAGAACGCTCCTACGTGGGAGAGGGCGGAATCGACGTCGCGGGGATTCTGGGCGCGATGCCCCGGATCCCGTATTCCATCGAGCTGCCGAATCTGAAACGGGTCGCCGAATACGGATACGAAACGCATGCGCGCCGTTGTCTGGAATCGGCGAAAAAATACTGCGAGACTTTTGTGAAGACGGCATAGGCAGTCACGATCCGGAAGAGGAGGGGGTGGAGTCCGCAACGCAGAAGATCCGTCATCCGACCTGTGCGTTTTCCCAATGGATCGGCCTGCTCCGCGCACGCCGAAAAGACAACGAAATGGAGGCGACGTTTGTGAAAAAATTTTGCGCCATTTTCCTGACGATCCTGTTTGCCCTTCTTGGAAGCGCCGCATTCGCTGCGGAATTCACGTTCGCCATAACGAACGATTCGGCGGAAGACACCGTCACGCAGTTGATGAGCCTCAAGCTGAAGGAGCTTCTCCAGACCAAATCCGGCGGAAAGATCGCGGCGAACGTTTTCCCGAGCGGACAGATGGGGAAGGACAGCGAACTCACCCAGAGCACGCAGGCCGGAGACATCGCGTTCGTCCTCCAGACGACCGCGCCGCAGATCAACTTCGTTCCGAAGGTCGCCGTGTTCGATCTTCCCTTCATTTTCCCGGATTCAAAAACCGCCCGCACCGTTCTCGACGGTCCCTTCAAGGACCTCATCGCGAAAGAGTACGAAAAGGCCAACCTCAAACTGATGGGGTACGGCGATCAGGGCTTCCGCGTGACGACGTC
>CAZVUT010000366.1:0-2554 GCA_964630155.1 uncultured Synergistaceae bacterium | reverse complement strand
GGACAGGCTTTCGTCCCATTCCACTCTCATGTGCGTCACTCCCCGACGGCCCGTTGCGCCGTCCCTGTCTCCGGAACGACCGGAATCCGCATCTCAAAGCCGCGATTCCATATTGTACCACGGTGGACGGACGGCCGGAAAATCCCGATGCGGTCGAAGCGCGTGAAGCCTGTCCGTCCGCGACGCGGAAAAACGCCTATCGCTGCTCGACCGTGACAGGCGTATCGCCCGCTGCGAACACGACCCGGTCCCCCGCACGGATGTCTTCGCGACGGCCTTCGAGGATCGCGCACTTCGACGATCTCGGCTGGAGTTGCACGACCTCCAGCAACGCGAGATACCTCGTCCGTATTCCGACGATCTCCTTTTTGTCGTTGAAGATCGGTTCGCCTTCCTCGCAGACCGCGAGACGGTCGCCGCGCCGGATGACGCCCGACGTGCTCCCCGCGTCGACGACGACAAGCTCCCGTCCCCCGGAAGGGGAGAACGAGAGCACGCTGAGAGGTTTCACGAGCGACGGATGCGTTCCGATGCGGACGGCCGCCTCCCGGGCCGCCGAATAGCAGGCCGCCGCGAGAATGAGATCTTCCTCGCTCTGCCGCTGCGTGGCCTTCCGGAAGAGGTTGTTCGCCGAGAGTTCATCGGCCCTTCCCGCCGCCGCGACGCGGAAAAGCTCCTTCCCGGTCTGCGCGTCGGCCACGTGAACGTCGAGCGCGACCTGGCCGGTCATCTTGTCGTTTCCCATCGTCGGGACGCGCTCGACGCGCCACGCGGTGATGACGCCCGTCACGAGCGCCTTCGCCTCGATTTCCTGCCCGATGTCCGCAACCTGCGACGGGGGGAGCAGCCCCTGGAGGACCAGGCTCTTGCGCCGGGCGATTTCGTCGAGCCGCTCGCGCTCCACGATGTCGAAGCAGCGGGTCTTGTAGAGCTCCTCAACGATCGTGGCGGTGAGCGCGCGCAGGGCCGCCCGGTTCAGTCCGCTTCCCGAGGAATCCCGGAAGTCGATGACGCCGATGCGAAGCGCCGCCGAAGCCGGAACCGCCGCAGGAAGCACGACCGCGGGCAGCGCACAGAGACAGCACAGAAGCAGTGCGAACTTTTTCATGCAGGAGTCCTCCCGGTCGTCATTGGTATGCGGCTTCCAGCGTCGTCCCGGCGATTCGACCGAAGGACAGCGGCGCGCCGCGGTCGAGCAGCGCCGTGCGCAGCCGCCCCGCATCGCCGAAGAAATCGACATCGATCGTCACGGACCCGCCCTCGTACCCCTTCATCGCCGCGCCCATCGCGCCTTGCGCCGTTTTGCACGTTTCGAGAATCGCGTTGGCCTGCTGGAACGACGCGATGTTGCGGACGACGAGCCGGAGCCTGTTCCGTTGCGGCGGACCGTGCGGCGTCACGGCCTTTCCGTCGAGGAGCGATTGCCGCATGCTTGTCGCGGCGCTCACGAGCGCCCGGTGCTGGGCGTCCTGCGGGGTGTACCCCGCCTCGCGCCCCTCGACCGTATCGGAGAAGACGTACTTCGCCGAAGCCGAATAAGCCTTGACGGTGATGACGGCCGTCGCGGTGTAGAGGTTCGCGTCGTTTTTCCGGGAGGGATGCACCGCGACGGCGCCCTTGACGAACGTGCTCACGCCGTACTGCGCGCCGAGCTTCAGGATAGCCTCCGCATCGCCTTCGAGCGCGAGCATGGCGGCCTTGTCCCGGCGGATGCGTTCGAGCTTCGCCTCGTCGACGACGATGTATCCGGAGGCGATCAGCCCCTTGCGGATCGTGTCCTCCGCCTCGGCGACCGACGCGGGGGACGTTTCGCCCTTCCCGGACGCATGCAGCACGAGCGCGAGGCGTCCGGCTTTCGGGAGCGGCGCCGCGCCGCACATCGCCGGGAAGAGAAGGAGTGCGAGGACGGCCGCCGCGAGGAGCGGCGGCGTCTGTGGGCGCTGCATGCGCCGCTCCCTAATCCAGCGCGAAGGAGGACGCATGGAAGCCCTCCTTCTTCCACGAACGGGTCAGTTCGAGCTTCACATAGGAAAAACGCGGATACGTCGGAAGATAGGCGCTTCGAAGCGCCGACGTGAGTTTCTCCTGCGCGTCCGCGCCGCCGAACTCGCCCATCAGGTCCTCGATCTGCACGTACAGCCCGCGATAGGGCAGCTTGTCCCCGAGGCACTCGAAGACCCGCAGGCGGACGTCGTTCCGGCCCAGGGCCTGGAGCGCCCGCCCCCGGAGCGCTTCGGCGTCCACGGTGTACTCCGGCGATGCGAGGGGCTTTCCGGCGGGGACGTCTCCCTTGTGGCGCAGGTCCGGCAGAAGCTTCGCGAGCGCGTTGATCTTTGCCGTCATGTTCGGGAAGCGGCTCAGGAAGATCCGGCTCGCTCCGGCGCGGCCGAGCCGGTCCATCGCGGCGAGGTACGACTCCGGAGGGAAGCCCGCCTGGCTCATATAGACCATCGCGAGAACGTCCGCACGGACCTCGGTGTCCGCGTCGTACCCCTTCGCCGCCGTCGCGAGCGTGGCCTCGAGGATGTGGCGCAGCTCCTGCGCCGTGAACTTG
>CAZVUT010000365.1:0-2556 GCA_964630155.1 uncultured Synergistaceae bacterium | reverse complement strand
CCATGATCATGGTCGGCCTGCTCTTCGGCTTCACGGGGCTCGTCGTCGCGCTGCTTTTCGTGAAGTTCGCGCGCGTGCTCGCGCGCATGATCCGGGGCGAGGGCGTCCTCGCGCGCTGGACCTACGACCCGGCGTTCTGGAAGACGTTCCTGGTAAAAGAGGAACGGGAGGTGAAGGGCGAGATGCGCGGGCTCTTCATCATCGTCGCGTCGCTGTGCGGTCTTGTCTTCGTCTCGGTCCTGATCGCGGACGTTCAGGCCGCGATGTGGGTCGGCGCGGCCCTCGCCGTGACGCTCGCGCTCTGCGCGCTCGGGGCGTGGTACAGAGTGCGCTGCCTGCGCGGCGACACGGCTTCGGCGGCTTCCCCCGAGGTCCTGATCGGACGGGAGGGCGTCTGGCAGAACGGGGACTTCTATACGTGGGCGTTCCCGGGGGCCCGGCTCGAATCCGTCGGGATGGCGCACGGGAACGGCGACGTCCTCGAGATCAACTTTTCGTCGCCCGCGAAGAACGGCAGGCAATACACTGCCGTTCACATCCCGGTTCCTCCGGGAAAGCAAGCGGAAGCCGTGTCGGTCCTGAAGGCGCTGGAGCGGGAGGTCGGGTAGGCGGGGGCCGCCCCGGAGTATCCTCCGCCCCTTGCCGAACGCCCTTCCGGGTGGCACAATTCTTCTTGAGGCATCTTCGACAAACTGCGGGAGTGTGATTTCGACATGGCGGTTCGACGCGACTACGATCCGGCGTTCGTTCGCGAACGGCGGAAAAGGCTCTTTTTGCCGCTTTTCGTCTGTCTCGTATTCTTTGCGTGCGCGCTTCCCGCCCCTGCCGCGACGCCGGACCCGTCGACGCGGACCGAAACGATCTTTGGCCCCGTTGTCGGGTCGTCCGAACGTGGCGTCCGCGTCTACCGCGGAATCCCCTTCGCCGCGCCTCCCGTCGGAGACCTGCGCTGGAAGGCCCCCGAGCCGCCGACGCCGTGGACGGCGGTCCGGGACTGCACGGAATTCGGCCCCGCGTGTCCGCAGCCGCCCCGCACGAAGGTCGGAGCGACGAGCGAGGACTGTCTCTATCTGAACGTCTGGACGGCCGCTCCGGGCGCCGGAGTGAAGCGTCCGGTCATGGTCTGGATCCACGGCGGCGCGTTCATGTCCGGCGCGGGATCGCTTCCCGCGTACGACGGAGCGGCGCTCGCGCGCAAGGGCGTCGTCGTCGTGACCTTCAACTATCGTCTCGGAGCGCTCGGTTTCCTGAGCTGCCCCGCGCTTGACGCGGAATCCCCCCGGAAGACCTCCGGCAACTACGGACTTCTCGATCAGATCTTCGCGCTCGCCTGGGTGCGCGACAACATCGCCGCGTTCGGCGGCGATCCGGGCAACGTCACGATCTTCGGCGAGTCCGCAGGCGCGATCTGCGTCACGTACCTGATGACGAGCCCGATGGCTGCGGGCCTCTTCCACAAAGCCATCGCGCAGAGCGGCGGCCCCTTCGGACTTTCGGACATGCGCCCGCGCGACGACGCGAGAGTCCGCGCACTGCGGAGCGGAGAGCGTTTCGCGGCGTCGCTCGGTTGTTCCGGCTCAGGGAAGGACGCGCTTGCGCGTCTCCGCTCGAAACCGGTCGAAGCGCTTCTCGCGGCCTCCGCGCAGGCTTCGTCCCACCTGAGGCCGTCGGGAATCCGCTTTTCCCCGGTCGTCGACGGCGTCGTTCTGCCCGAACATCCGGCGCGCGCCTTTCTCGACGGACGCCAGGCCGACGTTCCGGTCCTGACGGGGAGCAACAAAAACGAGGGGACGATGTTCTACGAGCCCGTCACCCGCGAGGCGTACGAAACGTGGATCGAAGGCCTTTTCGGGCGGCACGCCCCGAAGGTGCTCGCGCTCTTTCCGGCCCGGAGCGACCGCGACGCGGCGGACGCGTTCGATCGGCTCTTCACCTGCGCGATGTTCGCGGCTCCCGCGCGCTTCATCGCGGCGTGCGCCGAACGGCGCGGACGGAAGGCGTATCTCTACCGGATGACCCGTCGTCCGAACAGCGACAGGGCCCGGAAACTCGGCGTCTTTCACGGCCTCGATATCGGGTACGTCTTCGGTTCGGTCGCGGGACGTCCGGGATTCACCGGCACGGACGAGTCGCTCTCGAACACGATGATGGACTACTGGACATCGTTCGCGCGTTCGGGCGACCCGAACACCTGGGGACGAGCGGCATGGCCGGCGTTCACGCGGGCGAACGGCCGCTCCATGGAACTCGGGGATCGGGCCATCCCGCGATTCTACCTCGACCGGCGTGAGAGCGTGTTCTTCGAGGAAATCATGAAGGAGTCGATCGGCGCTCGATAGGTTTACGCCGAAACGACGTATTGAAACGGGCGCGGTTGTATGCAACAATCGCTGGAGGTTACGGCGGATTCCCTCCGTTCCGCGCCGTTTCAGACGGAGATTCGCGTGTTCGGGACGGATGAATCCAACGGAAAAACGACTGCCGGAAGGGAGTGTTTCGAAATGCTGTACCGCAAGATGCCCCGGATCGAAGAGAAGCTGTCCATCCTCGGGTTCG
>CAZVUT010000364.1:0-2562 GCA_964630155.1 uncultured Synergistaceae bacterium | reverse complement strand
CGCCGAGGATTCCGACGATGACTCCGGCGATCACGACGAGAATCGGCGTGACGCCGACAAGATTCTGAAGACCGTAAAGAAGATGGCCGAGGAGTTCCATTCGTCGTCACCTCATCCGAAGAGCGCGCCCGTCGGGAGGTCCATCAGGAGCACGCGGGCGAACACGTAATACGAGAAGAGCGCCCATCCTCCGGGAAGCGACAGGAGCAACAGCGGGCGCCTTTCGCCGAGCAGCAGGAGCAGCAGGAGGATCATCCCGCCCGTGGCGATATAGAATCCGACGTATTCCATTCCCCATATCGCGAGCGCGACGACGGCGACGGCGCGGAAGACGCGCGAGAGATCGCCGCTTTCCGGATCGGGCTTCACGTCCCCGGAGAGAACGCGCCGGAGCCAGTCGAGGGAAAAGAACGCCAGGAGCGAGGCCCACAGGCGCGGCGCGGTCTTCGCGCTGCTCCCGACGGCCTCGATGTCTTCAAGTCCGAACGTCAGAAGGAAAAAGACGCCGCAGAGTTCCAGAAGCGCTGCGACGATCAGGATCCGTCCGCGCCGGGGCGCGAACTTCGTGGTGCGAAGGAGGAGAAAGAGGACGGCGAGAAGCGCCGCGCACGCGCCCAGAAGCATCAGAGCGCCCTTCCCCTTTCCGAGAAAACCGATGATATCCATTCCCGAGAACACCTCCACGCCGCAGTCGCCGCGGGGGACGTCGCGCCCCCGCGGCGTCGTGCGCGTCGCTCTACTTGATCAGTCCGTACTTCTTGAGATACGTCGTCGAGTCTTCGAGATCCTTCTTGATCTGCTCCGTGAATTCCTTGCGGCCGTAATCGACCACGTCGATGCCGTCCTTCTCGAGGAAGCCGCGCCATTCGGGATCGGCCGCGACTTTTTTGAGGAGCGATTCCCACCAGACGATGGCCTCTTCCGGCGTTCCCTTCTTCACGGCGAAGCCGCGCCACATGACCTCGTCCTCGAGTCCCTTTACGCCGAGTTCGGCGAACGTGGGGACGTCCGGGAACTGCTTCATGCGCTCTCTTCGCGCCACGGCGATGATCTTGAAACCCTCGCGTCCGCCGACGTCGGCGGGATTGCCGACGTAGACGACGCCCTGACCGCTCAGGATCGCCATCATCGCCTCGGGGCCCGACTTGTAGGGAATCCACTTTCCGGAGAGCCCCGTCTTGTCCCAGACCTTCATCGCAATCAGGTGGTCGTTGCCGCCGGCCGCGGGGCCGGTCCAGAGCTGCGCGCCGTTCTTTTCCTTCGCGTCCTTCGCGAGCGACTCCCAGGAGTTCACGGGCGCCTTCTCCGCGGCGACGAGGCACTCGGGATCCTTCATGAGCATCGCGATCCACTCGAAGCCCCAGACGTACTCGTCGACGTTTTTCTTCGACGTGAGGACCTTCGCGATGTTCGACGTCGTGGCCGCGAAAACGGTGTAGCCGTCTGCGGGCTGTTCGAGGACCGCCTGCATTCCGACGAGGCCGCCCGCACCCTCCTTGTTCTCGATGACGAACGTCGCGTCGGTGAACTTCTTCGCGACGGCCGTGAACTTCCGGCTCGTGACGTCCATGAGGCCGCCGGGGCCGACGTAGTTGACGATGTGGATCGGTTTCTCGGGGTAGGCCGCAAGCGCGGCGCAGGCGGACGAGGCCAGAATCGCGACAACGGAAAGCAGGAGTACCGTTCGTTTCATGTGACACGTCCCCTTTCGTGAGATGGCCGGTGTTCCGGCTCGTGAACCCTATTTCGTGAACAGCTCGTAGACGAGACCGTGGCGAAGGCCGCGGTCGCTCACCGTGAACGACGCGACGCCGAGAAGCGTGCAGATCGCGCGGACGATGCACGCCCCCGCGAGGATGACGTCCGCCCGCTTGGGCTGGAGTCCCACGATCGCGCGGCGCTGTTCGAGCGTCTTCCCCGCGTAGTCGGCGATCTGGGCGTTGATTTCATCGAGCGTGAGCGTGGAGCCCTGGACGATGTCCGGATCGTAGACGGCCATCCTGAACTTGACGGACGCGAGGCTCGTCACGGTCCCCCCCATGCCGACGAGGAAGTCCGTGCGCCCGGAGACGCCGCCTTCCTTCAGGCTCTTCACGATCTCCGCGGACGCGCGATCGACCGAGCCCGGGAGCACGGGATCCTCGCGGAAGAACTCCTCGGTGATCCGGACCGCGCCCAGCGTCACGCTGAACTTGCGAAGCATCGACGCGCCCTTGCCGTAGACGAATTCCGTGCTGCCGCCGCCCGTGTCGAACGTGACGAGTTCGCCGTCGCCCACAGGCAGGCCGGACATCACGGCGAGGTACGACAGCCGCGCCTCCTCCTCGCCGCCGATGACGCGGAGCGTCGCGCCGGACAGCTCCTTCACGCGGGCGATGAAGGCGTCCGCATTCTTCGCGGTCCGGAGCGCCATCGTTCCGACGATCTCCGGATTTTTGACGCCGAGCGACCGCGCGCGCGCGACAAACGCGGCGACGGACTGCGCGTTGCGCTCGAGCGGCTCCGGAGCGATCAGGCCGGTTTCCCGCAGCCCTTCGCCGAGACGCGCGATGTCGTTTTCGT
>CAZVUT010000363.1:0-2570 GCA_964630155.1 uncultured Synergistaceae bacterium | reverse complement strand
GATCCCGGTAGGGAATGACGGGAACGCCGAATTTCTCCACCGCGGAGAGGACGGACGCCAGGAGCGAGTGGTCGTCGCGCGCGTTTGCGGTTTCCAGAACGCGCTGCAGAACGGGATCGAGCTTCTCGGGGGAGAAACAGAGTTCCTTCGGAACCCGCCCCGCGAGAACGAGCGCGCAGACGCCTTCAGCCTTCATGTCCGAAAGGGCCCATCCGAGATCGACGGAGGGAAAGGGCTTGACGACGCAGGGGATTTCGCCGAACGATCCGGTTTCCCGACGCAGGGCGTAGACCACGGGGCGTGCGCCCCTTTCGGCAATTCGCCGTGCGACGAGCAGCGGCAGCGCTCCGTCTCCGGCGATGATCGCGATCGATTTGTCCACGTGAATCATTCCTCTCTTTTCCGGCGCACGATGGAATACATCTTCGTCGATGGTTCCGCCGGATTCTCCGCAAAACAAACGCCCGGGGGCTTCATCCGGCCCATGTTCCGGGCGGCCTAGTCGGCTTTGCGGACGAAGAGCGCTCCGAGCAAAAGAAACGTCACGTTCGGCAGCCACGCCGCAAGCAACGGCGGGATGTTCCCCGTCTCGCCGAGCGCCCTCGAAAACGACATGACGACATAATACGCGAACACGATGATGATGCACAGGCCGAATCCTATGCCCGATCCGCCGCGCCGCGGCGTCCGGACGCCGATGCTCGCCCCGAGAACGGCGAGAATCATCGCGGACCACGGAACCGAGAGTTTCAGGTGAAAGAGCACCCACAACGGCAGGAGATTCGCCCCCTGCGCCTTGAGGATGTTGATATGCGCCAGCAGTTCGATCGAACTCATTTCCGCCGGACGGCGCGACGCCTTCTCGAGCTGTTCCGGCGAGAGGTTGAGCAACAGGCGCTGCCGGTCGAACCGGAACAGGAGATTCACCTTTCCCGCGTCCGCGACCTCGAAAACCTCTCCCTGCTCGACCCACCACTCCCCGCTCTTCCAGGTTCCGCGCACCGCCGTGGAAATACGCCGCAACTTCCCGGCGTCGAACTCCTGAACCAGGATATCGCTCATCAGCCCTTCGCGCGGACGCAGTTTCCCGAGGTACAGCACCCGCTTGAGTTCCCCGTTTTGTTCGTCCTTCAGAAAGACGCGTTCCTTCAGGACGGACGGACGCTCCTGAAGGATCTCGTATTTCATGAGGTTTTCCGAGGCTCTGTTGGAAAACGGGACGATCGTTTCGTTCCCGATGAGGGTCAGCATCGCAAGCACCGCGGAAATCCCGAGCACGGGACGCAACACCCGGCGGAACGAAATGCCCGCCGCCTGGATCGCGACGATTTCGCTGTTCACGGACAACCGGCCGAAGGTCAGCAGCGTCGCGAGAAGCGACGACATCGGAACCGTCAGCAGAATGACCTCCGGCAGACGGTACACGAACAGTCTCGCGACGACCATCAGCGAAACGCCCTTTTCGATAATGAGATTCGCGGCCTGAAAAAGAAGGTCCCCGGCTATGAAGATGATGGTGAACGCCATAATGCCGAAAAAAAACGATCCGGCCAGCTCGTTCAGAATGTACCGGTCCAGGATCTTCGCGCCCGGAATCCTCCGGACTCCTTCGGTGACGGAAAGAGCCTTGCTTCCGATCGATTTCACTTCCGTTCTCCCGTCGTTTCTCTCCGTGCTTCCGACGAAGCATCCGGGCGTTCCGACTCCGCCGCAGACGATCCGTTGATGCACAGGATGCGCTCCGCGACGTCCCTGACGGCTCCGTACCCTCCCGGGTGCTCCGCGACGTAGCAGGCGGAGGCGCGAACCTCCCCGACTGCGTCCGCCGGCGCGCAGCCCATGCCCACCCAGCGAATGCAGTCGAGATCGTTGAGATCGTCTCCGACGTAGGCGATTTCGTCGCGTGTCATCCCGAGCTTTTCCGCAAGATCGACGAGAAAACGAAGTTTATCTTTCACGCCGTTGAAAAGGAGATGGATTCCGAGTTCTCCCGCCCGCCTCGCGGTGGACGCCGAGTATCGGCCGCTGAGAATGGCCGTCTCAACTCCGGAAGCCCGGAGACGATGAATCCCCATGCCGTCGCGGACGTGGAAGCGTTTGAATTCGTTGCCGGAACCATCGAGAAAAATGGAACCGTCGGTCAGCGTCCCGTCGACGTCAAGCACCAGAAGTCGAATTTTCGCGCTCATCCGGCCGTCTCCCGGTCTCTTCCCGCTCTTTCACTGCGGACGCCCCGCCCGAATGCCACAAGGCGACTCCTCTTTTCGATTCGCGGACGAAGTCGAGGATGTCCCGCACGGCGGCATCCGCATCGTCCGCCCGCAGGGAATCCACGGCCTTCCGGAACGGAAGCCCGGAGCGGTACAGATGATGGTACGCATCCTTGATGTTTCTGCGCTGCTCCCTGTCATATCCCGAACGCTTCAGACCGACGACGTTCAGCGCTTCGATCTCGGCGGGATGGCCGTCAACCATCAGGAAGGGAGGGATATCCTTCACGACCTTGCTGAGCCCCCCGATCATGCAGAGCTTTCCCACGCGCGTAAACTGGTGGACTCCGGCCATTCCCC
>CAZVUT010000362.1:0-2580 GCA_964630155.1 uncultured Synergistaceae bacterium | reverse complement strand
GCAGGATACGCCCCTTCTTTTTCTCTGTCCATACACCAGATATGAGCTTAACTCCCGCTCGCGATAGAACGGAATGTCGCGGCTGAACTGCTCGTGGAACTCCTGTTGCTCGGGTCGCGGGCCGATGATGCTCATGTTTCCGACCAGGACGTCCCAGAGCTGGGGGATTTCGTCGAGTCGCGTCTTCCGGAGGATGCGCCCCAGCGGCGTGATGCGGTCGTCCGCTTCGTCGGCGAATTGCGCCGCGTCCGCGTCGAGCAGGTTCTTCATCGTCCGGAACTTGTGGATCGTGAACGGGCGTTCGCTCAAGCCTACGCGTTTCTGCCGGTAGAGTATCGGCATGCCCGAGGTGAACGATACGAGGATGCCGATGATGGCCATGAATGGTGCGGCGACGAGCAGTCCGGCAAGTGCGATCAGGATATCGAAGACGCGTTTGAGGGCGTTCGGCGCGATGCTGTTGAGAAGCACCGCGTAATATTCCCGAAACGCTTCGGCGACGGAGAGAGGGATGCGTATGATCGTCTGTTCCGCGAGGAGCGGAAGATAACGGACGCTGTACCCTTTCTTCGGGGCGTTTTCGAGAAATTCGCTGACGTAGCGCCGTTCGGCGATCGTCGGATCGGCAATCACGATCGTTTTTGCGTGCTGATGGAGAGAGGCGAGCGAGAGCAGTTCCCTATCGTCCGTTGTTTCGAGATACGCGACGGGAAGCAATCTTCGGAAGACGGCGCACGAGAGTTCCTGGAAGAGCGGATCCCATTGCGTCCGGTTGCCGATGACGACGATGCGTTCGGCGGGGACGGCCAGGTGCCCGTATGTCGCGAAGAGCGTGTGGAGCAGCGTCGTCGATATCGCGGAGATTCCGAACAGCGTGATGAAGGCCGGTTTGCTGATCCTGAGCGGCGGAAAGAGCATGAGAAGCGACGTGGCGACGGCTCCTCCGACGAACAGCGCCGAAACGGTCGCGACGGCAGTCGCCTGCGGCCGGTAGCGTTCGACCTCGTAGGTGCGGAATGCGTAGAGCGCCCCAAGAAGCGTCAGATAGACGAGCGCATATTGTTCGGCGTAGTTCCACGAGCCCTGTTCCCGGATGCCGCTCGCCCATGCCGCAAGGCAGAACGCAATCGCGTCGCATGCGAAGAGGGCAAGTCGCAGGAATGACACCCTTCGATGGCTGTGGATCACCGTGAATCACGTTCCGGGTGTCGCATCAGGGCGTTTTCGTCTCCTTGACCATCATCTCGCGCAGCTTTCGCTTGAGCACCTTGCCGACGCTCGACATCGGAAGCTCCTGAACGAAGCGGACCTTGCGGGGAACCTTGTAGTGCGCGAGCTTCGCTTTGCAGCGGCCGATGATGTCGCTCTGCGTGAGTCCGGCTGATTCGTCCGCGATGATGAAGGCGACGGGCACTTCGCCCGTGACGGGGTTCGAGACGCCCACGACGGCGGTTTCCCTGACGCCCTGGATTTCCCTGATGACGGTTTCGACTTCCTGCGGATAGACGTTGAATCCGCTGACGACGAGCATGTCGCTGACGCGGTCGAGGATCGCGATGTAGCCGTCCGCGTCGATGCGGACCATGTCGCCGGTGTTGAACCAGCCGTCGCGGAAGCGTTCGGCGGTCTGTTCGGGGTCGCGGAAGTAGCCCGTCGAGACGGATGGTCCGCGGACCCAGAGGACGCCCTCCTCTCCCGCCGGAAGCGGCGTTCCCGCTTCGTCGCGGACCTGGACGTCGTAGCCGGGCATCGGAAGGCCGACCGTGCCGGTCCGCCGCCGCGCGTCGCTCGGGTTTGCCGCGACGACGGGGGAGCATTCCGTGAGGCCGTATCCCTCGAAGGTGATGACGCCGAGTTCCTTCCTGAATCGCGCTTCGAGCGCAGGGTCGAGCTTTCCGCCGCCGGTGAGGATGTAGCGGATGCTTTGGGGAAGTTTTTCTCCCTTCGAGACGGCGCCGAGGATGAAGGGAAGCATCGTCGGCACGGCGATGAGGACTTCTGGCTGCGACGCGCGGAGCGATCCGAAAAACGCCGGAAGCGGCATGAACGACGGCGAGAGCGCCTCGGAGAGGCCGCAGACGAGCGGCAGGAGGCCGCAGACGGTGAAGCCGAAGGAGTGGAAGTTCGGCAGGACGTTCATGAGCGTTCGGCCCTTCTCGAAGCCCTCGACGGTCGCGTTGACGGCGGCCGTGTTGTCGATGAGGTTCGCGTGGGTCAGCGGGACGGCCTTCGGGAGCCCCGTCGTTCCGGACGTCGCGAAGATGACGGCCGTGTTCCGGTCGCCCGGGTGATCCATCGGCCGGAGCTTCGTTTCCGGCAGCGGGCCGGCGGGGGATACCGGAACGGTCGGGATGCCGCATCGTGCGGCGATGAGGGCGATCGCGTCGAACCCGGGGCCGGTGGCGACGAGCGCGGGGTCGAGGTGCGCGAGGATGCGTTCGGTCCACTCTTCGCCGCCGCGCGGGTTGATCGGGGCGAAGGTTCCGCCGAGCGTCCAGACCGCGAGCGAGAGGATATGCACCATAGGGCAGTTCGGCAGGAACGCCACGATCCGGTCGCCCTCGCGGAAGCCGCTCTTGT
>CAZVUT010000361.1:0-2589 GCA_964630155.1 uncultured Synergistaceae bacterium | reverse complement strand
ATCGCCAGAAGCGGCACCTTCGCGATATTGGCGAAGAACGAGTACGAAATGCTCTGCCATCCGAGGTCGTAGACCCAGATGATGGCGGCGGCGGACACTCCCATGGCGATCGCTATGGGAAGTTTGAGCATGAGAGGGACCAGGAACAGGAAAAGAAGCCAGAAAGCGGGATCCGCAAACAGCGTCTTCATATCGGAAATATCCTTCCCCGCGCGTCAGTACGTTCCATGCGCGAAGTCCTCAAACGTTCGCTGCAACGTCCTCAGAACGATGAGCGCCGACCCGATCGGAATCGAACTCGTAAACCACCAGACGGGGATGACGAGCGTCTCCGTCATCGCGTTCAGGGCTATCTCGTCGAGGATCTCGACGTAACCGCAATAGCCGAGGGCGATGAAAAACGCTGCCGTCACCGCCTGGATGAGCGCGTACAGGACCGCGCGCACCGGCTTCGGAAACACGTCGTAGACCATGCTGACGGACATGTGCGCTCCGTCGCGGCACGCCCACGCGCTGCCGAGAAATGCGAGCCAGACGAACAGATAGAGGTTCAATTCTTCCGTGAAATTCAACGACAGGTTGACCACGTATCGCGAGATAACATTGATGAAGGCAAACGACGACATCGAAAAGAGAACGATCGCCGTGAGGATCTTCTCGAAGTTCTTCGACAGGTACCGCAATGCGTTCACTTCTTCACCTCCGTTGCGGATGCAGGGGCCGAACGGGCGGGGAGGGGACGAAAGGGGGGCCGCCCCCTCTCCGCCGGTCGTCACTCGACCTTCTGGATCGTCAGTCCCGCGGCGCGCATGTCATCTTCGGCCGCCTTCACGAGATCCTCGCCCACCAGCTTCATGTGTTTCTCGAAGACGCCCTTCGTCGCCTTCCGGAACGCCATGATCTCCTCGGGCGTGGATGTGTGGATCGTCACGCCGTTGTCGGCGAGCAGCTTCCTGGGATCGCGCGGAATGACCTTCTCATCGTTGGGAAGGAGGTTCCGCGCTTCCAGCCACTTGTACGCGCTCCCGTCGTCGAAGCCGAGCTGATTCAGCATTCCCGTGTAGACGCCCGCCTCCTCGGCGCATTCGCGGAGGATCTTCTGCGTGTCCGCATCGAACGACGCCCAAACCTTCGAGTTCGCGACGAACGCCATCGCGGCGCACGTGTAGTTCCATTCGGTGATGAACTTGTGGAACTCGTAGACCCGGTACGGGATGATGACGTTGTAGGGGTTCTCCCCCGCGTCCACGATCCCCTGCTGGAACGCCGTCACCGCTTCGCTCCAGTTGATGTTGACGCCGTTCGTTCCGAGCGCTTCGAGCGTGTCCTTGTACAGCGGCGACGAGACGAACCGGATCTTCACGCCCTTCATTTCCTCCGGCGTCCGCAGCGGCTTGTTGGAATGGAGCTGCCGAGGCGCGTTGTACCCCCACCCGAAGACCGTCACGCCGGCCTTGGCCGCGATGTCCTCGAGCATCTTTCCCGCCTTGCCGTGGACGATGGCCTCCATGGCCTTCTGCGTATTGCCGCTCGACGCAATGAACCACGGGAGCGTGAACAGGTTCATCGACGGAAGCTGCGTCGCCCAGTTCGCGGGGCCGGCGTACGAAAAGTCGATCGTGCCGTTGCGCAGCATCAGGAGTTCATTGCTCTGCTTTCCGCTCAGAAGCTGCGCGGAATAGTACGGCTTGATGTTGAGCTTCCCGTTCGTCTTCTGCTGGACGAGCTTGACGAACATCGCCGTGCCCTGCCCCCAGATGGTGTTCTCGGTCAGATTGCAATTCAGCTTGTATTCCGGCTTGAACTCCGCGGACGACGGAACGGCGAGCGCGCAGAAACACAGGCACGCAAGCGCTGCTGCGAGACATTTCTTCATGGCGCGTCCTCTCCTCTCGAAATGGGATTCGTTTACTTCCACTGCCTCAGGAACCCGACGACGCGATCCACGGTCTTGTTGACGATCTGCTCGCCCTTTTCCCTGGTTCCGATCGTCGCGTCTCCGACGACCGCTTCCGTGTACAGTTCGTTCGTCAGCGTGAAGCGCGGGATATCGGGATACTCGTCGGGAACGGGGTCGACCCGGATCGCGCGATCCATCTTGACGAGGTCGGGCCGAAGGTACAGGAACGTCGAGGTGCCCGCCTCGCTTGCGTGTCCGTGCGCCATCTTCCCGTCGTACTGAAGGATGCCCTCCTTCGCGCACAGCGGCTGGATGATGCGCCACCAGTCGATCAGGCAGCACTTGACGTTTCGCGTCTTGCGAAGATGTATGGCGATCTGCGTCACCACGGGGACATTGCCGAGATGCGGGCTGACGAAGCAGAACCGCGTGACGCCGGTCTCGATCAGGCTGTCGAGGACGTCCTCGAGGTACGTCTTCAGGCTCTCCGGACGGACCGAGACGGTGCCGCCCTCCTTGAAATACAGGCTTTCCGAATACCCTACGGGCAGACAGGGCCCCACGATCCAGCCGATCTTCTTCGAGATGCGCTCGGCGATCTCCTCCGCCACCAGCGTATCCGCGCCGATCGGGAGGTGCGGCCCCCACACCTCGAACGCGCCGATCGGAAGAAGCATCGCGTGCGTCTT
>CAZVUT010000360.1:0-2591 GCA_964630155.1 uncultured Synergistaceae bacterium | reverse complement strand
AATGAAACGCACCCGCCGCAATCTGCGGCGGGTGCGTGTTTATTTTCCGGAAATGAGGTCGAAAGCCGTGAAGAATGTCGAAATGAGCGTGGAAGGCGCGATACTGACGATTAAGGTGGACCTGTCGCAGACGTTCGGGAAATCCTCCAGCGGAAAGTCGACGATCATCGCGTCGACGGAGGGCAACCAGTCCGTACCGGGGCGCGAATCCGTCAAAATCGGGCTGAACGTCTACACGAAGTAGCCGCCCGCCAGCTCCAGCGCGCAGCGCAGCAGGACGTTCGCGCCGTCGGCCAGATCCTCCGGCCGCGTGCGTTCCTCCGGGCAGTGGCTCCGGCCGCCGATCGAGGGGACGAAGATCATCGCCGTCGGGCACACGCGGCTCATGTACTTCGCGTCGTGTCCCGCGCCGCTCGGCATCGGGATGTTCGACAACCCAAGCTCCTGCACGGTCCGCTCGACGAGCGCGACCATCGACGGCGCGAAGCGCAGCGGCGGCGTGTCGGTATTCTGTTCCAGGTCGAAGGAGAGGCCGTGTTTCCCTGCGACATGGCGGACCATCTCCTCGACGGCGCGCTTGCCGCGTTCGAAAAGGTCCTCGTCGACCTGGCGGAAGTCGATCGTAAACGCCGCCTCCGAAGGGATGACGTTGACCACGTCGGGAGACACGCGAAGGCGTCCCATCGTCGTGAGCGCGCCGTTTCCCATCTCTTCGGCGAACGTCCGCAGTCCGCAGCAGAGTTCCGCCGCGGCGAGCAGCGCGTCCTTGCGGTATTCAAGCGGCGTCGTGCCCGCGTGGTTGGCTTCGCCCGAGAACCGGCCGCGCCACCAGGCGATCCCCTGGATTCCCTGGACGACGCCGGCCTGAACCTTCCGACGGTCGAGCACAGGGCCTTGCTCGACGTGGAGTTCGAGGTAGGCCGAGGCCTCGATCCGCCCCGCGCCGACGTATCCGATCCGCTTCAGTTCCTCCCCGACGGAGACGCCCTCGTCGTCCGTCGTTCGATAGACTTGTTCGAGGCCGAGATCGCCGGATACGTACATGCTGCCCATCATCGTCGGCTGGAAGCGCGCGCCTTCCTCGTTCGTGAAGGCCGTGACCGCGACCGGCGTCTCCGTTTCCACGCCGTGGTCGTTCAGCGTGCGGATGACTTCGAGTCCTGAGAGGACGCCGTAGACGCCGTCATAGGGGCCCGCGTCGCGGACCGTGTCGAGGTGCGACCCCATCATGACGGGTTTCGCGCTCCCGTTTCGTCCGGGACGAACGCCGCAGATGTTGCCGACCGGATCGATGACGACGTCGAGCTTCGCGTCGCGGAGCCACGTCACGAAGAGATCCCGCCCCGCCCGGTCGCCATCGTCCAGCGCGAGGCGGGTCCGTCCCGCGCCGCCGGGACGAACCCCGATTTCGCCCATTGCTTCAAGGGACCGGAGCAGCCGCTCCGCGTCGATGCGCACTGTCATCATGAAACGCCTCCGTTTTCTTCGTCGATTGCTTCCTCGGAAGCCGGGACGGCGCGAATCAGCCGTTTCTCCCCGATATGCTGCCTCCGGAACTTGTCCTCGTACGCGACATAGATTTTGTGGTAGTGCTCGACCATCCTGCGGACGGTCACGTCGCACTGCATCTCCCACAGGCCGCCCGCGAGGGCTTCATGCTCCCGGATGACAGCTTCCGGGCGTCGTTGCTCGTGGAGGGAGTAAATCGCGATCCGGGTCACTTCGTCGCTGATCTTCCTCCAGATTTCGTCGAGGCGGCGGTTGTTCATGCAGGCGATGATCGCGGTATGGAATTTCATGTCTTCCTTGATGAAGGCGACGGAGTCGTCCGTGTGGTTTTTCATGTTGCTGATCAGCGGGATGAGCATTCCCGCGAGGAAGCGGGGCTCCCCCGACGAGAAGATGCTCCGGATCGCGAACAGCTCGACCATCTCCCGGAGCATGAACACCTCTCGGACGTCGTCCATTCCGATGCCGCGAACGACGATTTTTCGCTTTTCCTGAACGAGAATCCATCCGTCCTGCCCCAACCGCTTGAGCGCTTCGCGTACGGGAGTCCGGCTCGTGCCGAGGGCTTCCGCGAGGGAACGCTCCTGGACGACGCTCTCCGGAGGCAGCCGGAGTTCGACTATCTGCGTCTTGATTTCGTCATAGACTCGGTCTGCGAGATTCCGCCGTTCTTCATCGTCGCGTGACATCATTTTTTTCGATGCATCTCCTGGCGTGGATTCCCCGCGGCGTCGCATGCCGGGGGCGCAGCGGACGGATCGATTCGCGAAATCCGGGGAAACGTCGGCTACAGGCAGGGACGGTGGAAGCGGTTCATTGTATTGTAACAAAAAGTCGCGAGACCGACCCTCTCCAGCGTCTTGATCTATTATGCACAAGGCATGCCAAAAATCAACATGGTATGCCTTGACTTTTTATGGTATACCGAGATATCATATAGTTCGTGCTACCGGAATAGTCAGGCAAAAGAAGTGCGTTTCATCAATTTTGGTCCGTTTTTCCCGTTCGGACAAAGAGGAGGGATTGGATGCTGCGTGTAGGAATCGCTCAGATCGATATCTCCATCGGAAACCGCGAGGCGA
>CAZVUT010000359.1:0-2597 GCA_964630155.1 uncultured Synergistaceae bacterium | reverse complement strand
GCGGGGTCGGGCGCCCCTGCGGCGGCGATTACGGATATGATGACCACGGAACTCTTCAATACGGGGCTCTTCACCGTGGTCGAACGCTCCCGGCTCGACGCGATCGGCCGCGAACATTCGCTCGGAGCCTCCGGACTGGTCGATACGAACACGGCGGTCCAGGTGGGACGCCTCCTCGGAGCGGACTCCCTGATGACGGGCTCGATAACGGAGTACAAATCCGAAACCAGCGGCGGCGTGGTCCCTCTTCCCTTCGGAGGCGTCGCCGTAGGGTCGCACACGGCGCATGTGACGCTCGACGTCCGCGTGATCAACGCACAGACCGGTGAGGTCACGATGGTTCTGCGTGAACGGGGCGCGGCCAACCAGAGCATGGGCGGCGTCGCGTATGACTGGGCGGCTTTCGGCACGGGCAAGACCGGAGGCATTCTGGGAGCGGCGACGTACAAGGCCGTCCAGAACGTCGTTCAGAAGCTCCGCGGCATAGCCGCGGCGAGCGGCGCGGGATCCGCATCAAACAACGTCATCGAGGCCGGCGCGCGAATCCTCATCGATGTCGGCGAGATGAACGGCGGCGCGAAGCCCGGACAGTATTACGCCGTGTACCGCGAGGGAGACGTCGTCAAGGGGCTCAAAGGAGAGATTCTCGACGTCGAGAAGGTCTATACCGCCCTGCTCGTCATACGCGAAGCGAAACCCAAATACTCCATCTGCGAAATTGTCCGGGGAGACCGAGTCCGCAGAGGAGACAAGGTTGAGCCGTATTTCGGCAAGCCCGACAAACTGCAGATCGGGAAGTAGCGGCGATCTCGAAGGGAGGAGACGACTCATGAACGCTCGGATGCAACGCGTCTTCCTGTGCTTTCTGACAGGATTTTTCCTCTTTACGGCGACCGGAATGCTTCATGCCGCGGCGATTCCGTCAGGCAAGACGATCGCGGTGGTCATCTTCGAGACGACACGCGACCTCTACAACCCGGGAAAGGGAATAGGAGCCGCGGAGTCCATCGTGAAACGGGAGCTTCTTGCAGGCGGGTACCCGGTCGTCAATGAAGCCCAGCTCGAAAAGATCAAGCGAAGCAAGGCCGCCGCGCTCGCCCTTCAGGGCAACGCCGAGGCGATCATGCGGCTCGGGAAGTCCCACAATGTGAAGATCCTTCTGCGCGGTCAGGCATCCATGCACGAGCCGAGACTGAACGAATTCCAGCTCTACACGGCGACCGCCAACATCTCCGTTCAGGCCTACTCGACGGCGAACGGGAAGTACATCTTCTCCGATACGGTCATGGCCAAGGAAGTCGGCTACACTGCCGACGAAGCCCGCGAAAAGGCCCTGGCGGCGGCGGCGCAGATCATGGTGCAGAACATCATACGCGGTGAAGGGAGCGCCGGCGGCGTCGGTTCGGATTCCGGTCCGGTCGGTCCGGCGGGAGCCATCACGCTGGTCGTGACGGGAATATCGTCCTTCTCGCAGGCGAACGAGATACTGGCCGCCGTTCAGCATACGTCCCGGGTCTCCGAAGCGCGCATGATGACGTACGAAGGCGGAACCGCAACGATCGAACTCAAGAGCCAGGACTCGCCGAAGACCTTCGCGGGACTTCTCTCCCGGACCGGGCTTCAGATCCGGATTCAGGGAATCTCCGCAAACACGGTTTCCGCGGAGGCATATTAGGAGGAATTCTGTGATGACGGAAGCAGGCAAGACAAGCGAAGAGCTTCTGAAAGAGCTGGAGACGCTCCGTAAGCGCATCTTCGAACTGGAAACGCTTGAAGAGCAGCACCGGAAGCTCCACGAGCAGATCGGAAGCATTCAGGAAGACCTCTTCAAGACTGCGACGACCGATCGCCTGACCGGCGTGATGAATCGTCAATATTTCGAGGACATACTGGGCCGCGAGGTCTTGAAGGTGCATCGTTACGGTTCGCTCGTCTCCGTCCTGCTTCTCGATCTTGACGGGTTTGAAAGCATCAACAGAAAGTACGGCTACGCCGCCGGCGACAGCCTTCTCAAACTGGTCGCGAATATCATCGGCGGATATATCCGGTCGTCCGATTCTCTCGCCCGATGGGATGGCGACAGCTTCTCCATTCTCGCTCCCGTGGACGGCGGACACGCGCTTCAGCTTGCCGAAAAACTCAAGACGCTGATCGCGGAACATGAAGTTCCCGCGGCGTGCAACCTGCGTTCGAGCGTCGGCGTCACGCAAATCAACGGGGACGATACCGTGGAAACGGTGATGGGACGCGTGACGGACGCCCTGATAAAGGCGAAATTCCGGGGAAAAGACACAACGGACCTTCTCTGAGCCCCGTTCCCGGACAAATGCCGGAATACGAAGCGAGGGGCGGCTTTTTCGCCGCCCCTCGCAGTATATCTTTTTCTCTTGTTACGCCTTCTTTTCGGCTCTCGCTGACCGCGTCGCCCCCGTTCCCAGGTACGCGGCCGTGACTTCGGGATTCACGAGAAGGTCTTTGGACCCGCCTTCGAGCACCACGCGCCCCGTCTGGAGCACGTACCCGCGATGGGAAAGCAACAGCGCCTGGCGCGCGTTCTGTTCGACGATGAGGATCGTGACGTTTTCCTCGTTGATCCG
>CAZVUT010000358.1:0-2600 GCA_964630155.1 uncultured Synergistaceae bacterium | reverse complement strand
TTCACAATGACCACTCCTTGTCAGACAGGTATTGGTTCTCGTGCGCCAGAAGTCTGGAAATTCCGCATGGCCGCATTGTCGCTGATATCTGTCGCTTCCCGGACGCATCCCTCCCCGCAGTTGGTCTGGCGGTCGACTTCGGCCGCTGTTGAAAGCGTGTTTCGCGAAATGGAACCGGTTTGAAGGGCCCCGCCTCAGGCGCGCGGAGCCGGTGCGAGTAGTTCCTTCGCCGCCTTCGCGACGGCCTCTTTCGTCAATCCGTAACAGGTGAGAAGTTCGTCGTAGCTGACCGCCGACTGGCCGTACCGGTCCGCGATGCCGACCATCCGCATCGGAAGGGGGGCCGCGCACAGCGCTTCCGCGACCGCCGAGCCGAGTCCGCCCATGACGGTGTGCTCTTCGCACGTGACCAGCCCGCGCACGCCCTTCACGGCGTCCGCGAGGGACTTCGCGCACAACGGCTTGATGGTCCCAAGGTGCACGACGCGCGCCGAGACGCCCTCCGCTTCCAGAATCGCCGCCGCGTCAAGGGCGATGGCTGTCATGACGCCCGTTCCGATGAGGGCGACGTCGCCGCCGTCCTTCACGACGATGGGTTTCCCGACGTCAAACGGAGTCGTCTCGTCGAAGAGAACCGGAAGGTCGTTGCGGTTCAGCCGGATGTACACGGGGCCGTCGATTGCCGCGGCGGCCCGGACAGCCCATTTCGTCTCGACCGCGTCCGCCGGGCAGAAGACGGTCATGTGCGGCAGGATGCGCATTGTCGCCAGGTCCTCGATGGACTGGTGCGTTGCGCCGTCCGCGAAGTCGGAGAGGCCGCAGCTCGATCCGACGATCTTGACGTTGAGGTTCGGGAGGCAGACGCCCTGCCGGATCTGGTCGAAGGGGCGTCCCGACGCGAAGACCGAGAAGGAGTGGGCGAACGGGATCTTTCCCGTGAGGGCGAGTCCCGCCGCGACGGAGATCATGTTCTGTTCCCCGATGCCCATCTCGAAGTAGCGTTCGGGGAAGTTCTTTTCGATGACGACGGATTGCGTGGAGCCGCACAGGTCGGCGTCGAGCGCCACGATCCGGGGATTTTCCTTCGCGAGGGCGAGAAGCGCTTCGCCGTATGCCGTTCGGAGATTGACCAACATGGCTTTCGTCCCCCTCACATGGCCCGGATCTCGCGCCGGGCCTGTTCCTGCAGGTCCTTCGTCAGCAGGTTGTTGTGATACGTGTGCGTGTTTTCCGCGAAGGAGACGCCCTTGCCCTTGACCGTCCGGGCGACGATGACCGTGGGGACGCCGCGGACGGCGGCCGCTTCGTCGAGCGCGGGAACGATCTCTTCCATTTTATGGCCGTCGATTTCGAAGGTCTTCCATCCGAACGCGGCGAATTTTCCCCGGATGTCCCCGAGGTCGTAGCGGTCGCGCGTCCGCCCGACGGCCTGGATGCCGTTCATGTCGACGATGGCCGTGAGCGTGTCCAGCTTGAACGCGGCGGCGGATGTGGCCGCTTCCCAGACCTGTCCCTCGGCAAGCTCTCCGTCGCCCAGGACGACCCACGTATGGTAGTCGAGCTTGTCGAGTCTGCCGCCGAGCGCCATGCCCACGCCGATGGAGAGTCCCTGTCCGAGCGAACCGGTGTTCGCCTCGATGCCCGGCGTTTCGCGTTCGGGGTGCCCCTGGAGGAAGCAACCGAGCGTCTTGGTCTTGTGGAGGGTCTCCTTCGGGAAGTACCCCGCTTCGGCGAGCGCCGCGTACTGGGCGAGCACCGAATGGCCCTTGCTCATGACGAACCGGTCGCGGTTCGCCATGAAGCGGTTATGGGGATCGTGGCGCATCTTGTGGAAATACAGCGCCGTGACGATATCGGCGCAGGACAAGGAGCCGCCGAGGTGTCCCCGCTTGTCGATTCCAAGGGCGTCGATGATTCCGAGCCGGACCGCCCGCGCTTTTTCCTTCAGTTCCGTAATCGTTTCCGTGTTCATGATCCACCTCCGGACTGGTTCTTTGGGGGTTCCGGGAGTTCCGTTTCCCGGATGATGCTTTCGAGATATTGGAGTGTGTTGTAGAGATGGGCGCGCATTTCTTTTTCCGCAAGTTTGGAGTTTTGGTCGATGACGGCTTTCGCGATCGCGATGTGGCTCTGTGCGGCCGTTTTCTTGCGTTCCGAGAAGAGGGACGTGACGATCTGCTGTTTGTAGAAGGTGGTGTGAAGGTAGTTCATGGTCTCCACGCACAGGGGGTTCCCGGCGATTTCGGCGAGGAAGCTGTGGAAGGCGATGTCCGTTTCGGCGAACTCCGACGGCGTGAGGCGTTCGTCGTCCACGGCCCCGGCGAGTTTCAGAAGCTCCTCCTCCATGCCGGGACGGATGCGTTCGGAGGCGAGGTAGGTCGTCGAGGGTTCGATGCAGATCCGGAACTCGATGATGTTGTACAACTCCTGTGCGGTCCGGCTGTCGGGAATGTGGCGAGAGAGGATGTTCTGTTCGATTTCGGACGGATTCGTGACGAAGGCGCCGAGGCCGGGCGCGACGTGGATGAGGTTTGACGCCTTCAGGTGGTTGAGCGCCTCCCGGATGGTGGAGCGCCCGACATTGAAGAGCGTGCATAGCT
>CAZVUT010000357.1:0-2611 GCA_964630155.1 uncultured Synergistaceae bacterium | reverse complement strand
AATGAAACGCACCCGCCGCAATCTGCGGCGGGTGCGTGTTTATTTTCCGGAAATGGGGTCGAAATCCGTGAAAAATGTCGAAATGAGCGTGGAAGGCGCAATACTGACGATTAAAGTGAACCTCTCGCAGACGTTCGGAAAATCGTCGAGCGGCAAGTCGACGATTATCGCGTCGACGGAGGGCAACCAGTCCGTGCCGGGGCGCGAATCCGTCAAGATCGGGCTGAACGTCTACACGAAGTAGCCGCCCGGCCCGGCGCGGCTACCGGGTCGCCAGCTCCAGCGCGCAGCGCAGCAGGACGTTCGCGCCGTCAGCCAGATCCTCCGGCCGGGTGCGCTCGTCCGGACAGTGGCTCCGGCCGCCGATCGACGGGACGAAGATCATCGCCGTCGGGCACACGCGGCTCATGTACTTCGCGTCGTGCCCAGCGCCGCTCGGCATCGGGATGTTCGTCAGCCCAAGCTCCCGCACGGCCCGTTCGACGAGCGCGACCATCGACGGCGCGAAGCGCAGCGGCGGCGTGTCGGTATTCTGTTCCAGGTCGAAGGAGAGGCCGTGTTTCCCTGCGACATGGCGGACCATCTCCTCGACGGCGCGCTTGCCGCGTTCGAAAAGGTCCTCGTCGACCTGGCGGAAGTCGATCGTAAACGCCGCCTCCGAAGGGATGACGTTGACCACGTCGGGAGACACGCGAAGGCGTCCCATCGTCGTGAGCGCGCCGTTTCCCATCTCTTCGGCGAACGTCCGCAGTTCGCAGCATAGTTCCGCCGCGGCGAGCAGCGCGTCCCGGCGGTATTCCAGCGGCGTCGTGCCCGCGTGGTTCGCTTCGCCCGAGAACCGGCCGCGCCACCAGGCGATCCCCTGAATCCCCTGAACGACGCCGGCCTGAATCTTCCGCCGGTCGAGCACGGGGCCCTGCTCGACGTGGAGTTCGAGGTAGGCCGAGGCCTCGATACGCCCCTCGCCGACGTAGCCGATCCGCTTCAGTTCCTCCCCGACGGAGACGCCCTCGTCGTCCGTCGTCCGATAGATTTGTTCGAGGCCGAGATCGCCGGACACGTACATGCTTCCCATCATCGTCGGCTGGAAACGGGCGCCTTCCTCGTTCGTGAAGGCCGCGACCGCGACGGGGGTCTCCGTTTCCACGGCGTGGTCGTTCAGCGTACGGATGACTTCGAGCCCCGCGAGAACGCCGTAAACGCCGTCATACGGGCCCGCGTCACGGACCGTGTCGAGGTGCGACCCCATCATGACGGGTTTCGCGCTTCCGTTCCGTCCGGGACGTATGCCGCAGATGTTGCCGACCGGATCGATGACGACGTCGAGCTTCGCGTCGCGGAGCCACGTCACGAAGAGATCCCGCCCCGCCCGGTCGCCATCGTCCAGCGCGAGGCGGGTCCGTCCCGCGCCGCCGGGACGAACCCCGATTTCGCCCATTGCTTCAAGGGACCGGAGCAGCCGCTCCGCGTCGATGCGCACTGTCATCATGAAACGCCTCCGTTTTCTTCGTCGATTGCTTCCTCGGAAGCCGGGACGGCGCGAATCAGCCGTTTCTCCCCGATATGCTGCCTCCGGAACTTGTCCTCGTACGCGACATAGATTTTGTGGTAGTGCTCGACCATCCTGCGGACGGTCACGTCGCACTGCATCTCCCACAGGCCGCCCGCGAGGGCTTCATGCTCCCGGATGACAGCTTCCGGGCGTCGTTGCTCGTGGAGGGAGTAAATCGCGATCCGGGTCACTTCGTCGCTGATCTTCCTCCAGATTTCGTCGAGGCGGCGGTTGTTCATGCAGGCGATGATCGCGGTATGGAATTTCATGTCTTCCTTGATGAAGGCGACGGAGTCGTCCGCGTGGCTCTTCATGTTGCTGATCAGCGGAATGAGCATTCCCGCGAGAAAGCGGGGCTCCCCGGACGAAAAGATGCTCCGGATCGCGAAAAGCTCGACCATTTCCCGGAGCATGAACACTTCCCTGACGTCATCCATGCTGATGCCGCGAACGATGATCTTCCGCTTTTCCTGAACGAGAATCCATCCGTCCTGCCCAAGACGCTTGAGCGCCTCGCGCACAGGGGTCCGGCTCGTGCCGAGAGCTTCTGCGAGGGAGCGCTCCTGGACGGCGCTCTCCGGAGGCAGCCGGAGTTCGACTATCTGCGTCTTGATTTCGTCATAGACGCGGTCTGCAAGATTCCGCCGTTCTTCATCGTCGCGTGACATCATTTTTTCCGATGCATCTCCTGGCGTGGATTCCCCGCGGCGTCGCATGCCGGGGGGCGGTGCTCGTGTGCGCGCAGCGGACGGATCGATTCGTGCAATTTGGGGAAACGTCGGCTACAGGCAGGGACTATGCGAAAGGGTTCATTGTATTGTAACAAAAAGCTGCGTCGCCGGCCCTCCCGGATGCCTTGATCTATTATGCACAAGGCATGCCAAAAATCAACTTGGTATGCCTTGACTTTTTATGGTATACCGAGATATGATACACGTGGCGCTACCGGAATAATCAGGTCAATTTTGGTCCGTTTTCCCGTTCGGACAAAGAGGAGGGATTGAATGCTGCGTGTAGGAATCGCTCAGATCGATATCTCCATCGGAAACCGCGAGGCGA
>CAZVUT010000356.1:0-2640 GCA_964630155.1 uncultured Synergistaceae bacterium | reverse complement strand
ATTCGCCGCCGATTTGTCGGCCATTCGGTCCAGCCCCAGAAGGATCTCACGCGTGAGGTCATAGAGATCCGCAACGCTTCGAACCGCTCCGCGCTCGACGAGCTGTTCGACGAGCTTGTCCCCGAGCCCGCGGATATCCATTCCGTTTCTGCCTGCGAACAACAGGATCCCCTCCCGGAGTTGCGCGGGGCAGGAAAGGCTGTTGGGACAGCGGATCGCTACTTCGTCGGCCAGGCGAACCACTTGCGATCCGCAGGCGGGGCATCGCTCCGGCATGACAAAGCGGCGTTCCTCGCCGGTGCGCACGGCGGCGTCGACTCCGAGAACCTCGGGAATGATTTCTCCGGCCTTCCGGACGCGCGCGAGATCGCCGATCCGTATATCCTTCCGCTCGACCTCGTCGATATTGTGAAGGCTTGCCCGCCGGACAACGCTCCCGGCTATTTCTACCGGATCCAGGTTTGCAACCGGCGTGAGAACGCCCGTCCGTCCGACGGAAACGACGATATCCCGGATACGTGTCGTCTTCTCTTCCGGCGGGTACTTGAACGCGATGGCCCACCTCGGGGATTTCGCCGTCTCGCCGAGCCGCGACCACAGGGATCTGTCGTCAACCTTGACGACAACGCCGTCCGTCACGTACGGAAGGTCGAAACGCCCGCTCCGCCATTCCTCAACGAAGTCGAGGACGTTTTGCCGAGCGGGACAGGTCCGGTTCGTGCGCTGCGTCGGAAAGCCCATATCCGCAAGCCATTGCAGCGTCTCCGACTGCATGCGAAGATCCGGCGCCGCGTCGTCGCCGGTCCGGACCAGATAGTAGAGGAAGGCTGAAAGCCCTCGCTCCGCCGTGATTTTCGGGTCCAGTTGACGCAAACTGCCTGCCGCCGCGTTTCTGGGATTCGCGAAAAGCGGCTCTCCGGCCTCCTCGCGAACCCTGTTGAGTTCCTCGAACGATTTCTTCGAGAGAATGACCTCCCCGCGAACCTCCAGTCTCCCGGGCGCGGGCTTCTGAAGCCGAAGCGGCACGGAACGGATCGTGCGCACGTTCGCGGTGACGTCCTCGCCCGTCGCGCCGTCCCCTCGGGTCGCGCCGCAGCGCAATACCCCGTCCTCGTAGACGAGCGACACGGCGAGGCCGTCGATCTTCATCTCGCACACGTATTGCGGATCATATCCCAAAAGTCCGGAAACCCTGTCGAAAAAGGCCTGCAACTCTCCGATATCGGCGGCGTTGTCGAGGCTCATCATAGGGGCGAGATGCCGCACCTTCCGGAAGCCCTTCAACGCCTCGCCGCCGACTCGCTGCGTCGGAGAGTCGGGAGCCCTCAGCTCGGGGTATTCGCTCTCCAGCGCGAGGAGCCTCCGGAAGAGGCGATCGTACGCGTCATCCTCGATCTCCGGGGCGTCCAGAACGTAATAGAGATGATTGTGGCGTTCTATTTCCCGCCGGAGGCGTTCGACTTCCCCGCGTGCAGATTCGGCGTTTGCGTTCATTGGCGCCTCCGTAACGGGCTACTCCTTCGGCCGCATGGTCGGGAACAGAATGACATCCCGGATGGACCGCGAATCGGTCAGGAACATGACGAGCCGGTCGATTCCGACGCCGAGTCCGCCCGTCGGAGGCAGCCCTGTCTCGATCGCGTTGATGAAGTCCTCGTCGAAGACGTGCGCCTCCTCGTCGCCGGACTCCTTCTTTTTGAGCTGATCTTCGAAGCGCACGCGCTGGTCCAGCGGGTCGTTCAGTTCGCTGAACGCGTTGGCCACTTCGCGGCCGCAGATGAAGAGTTCGAAGCGCCTCGTGTAGTCCTGATTGTCCGGGTTTCGCTTGGCGAGCGGCGAAATTTCCGTCGGATGGCCGAGAACGAAGGTCGGCTGCACGAGCGTGTCCTCGACATGGGCCTCGAACATGGCGTTCATGATCGCGAAGCGCGACTCGGTCCCCTTGATCTCCATGCCGCGCGATCGCGCGATCGCCCGCGCCTCGTCGTCGGTCGAAACGGCCGCGAAATCGACGCCCGTCTTGTCGCGGACCAGATCGAGCATCGTCGCGCGCCGGAACGGCGACTCGATATCCAGCTCGACGCCCTGGTATGTGACATGACGCCCGCCGACAGCGTCGGCCGCGTTCCGGATGATGTCCTCCGTGAGCCGCATCATGTCTTCCACATCCGCGTAGGCCCAGTACACTTCCATCGCCGTAAATTCGGGGTTGTGCATCGTGTCGATGCCCTCGTTGCGGAAGTTCCTGCCGATCTCGTAGACGCGGCCGAACATTCCAACGACGAGCCGCTTCAGGTGGAGTTCCGTCGCGATCCGCAGGTACATGTCGAGTCCGAGCGCATTGTGGAAGGTCTTGAACGGCCGCGCGTTCGCCCCTCCGGCGAGCACCGAGAGGATCGGCGTCTCGACTTCGAGCGTTCCCGCATCCTCGAGCGTCTTCCGCACCGACGAGATGATGGCCGAACGCTTCCGGAACACGTTCCGGACGTCCGGACTGACGATGAGGTCGAGGTAGCGCTTGCGATAGCGGACTTCCGTGTCCGTCAGGCCGTGCCACTTCTCGGGCATCGGGCGCAGCGCCTTGCTCAGGAGCGTGCACTTCGTGACGAGGATCGTCAGTTCGCCGCGCTGCGTCCGGAA
>CAZVUT010000355.1:0-2670 GCA_964630155.1 uncultured Synergistaceae bacterium | reverse complement strand
CGAATCACCGAAGCCGGACTCGACCTGCTCTTCTGGACGCGACGGCCGGCCGGCCACGTGATCGGATGTTCCATCGACATGAAGGAACTCCTCCGGCGCATAGCGGACACGATCCCCGATATCCGGTCCGAGGTCCGGATCCTGACGGTGCTGGACGAGAACGGAAAGCCGCTGCTCGCTCCGGAGGCGGGCGAAGCTCCTGACTGGCGGAGGCCGTTCGTGGCTCGCGAGATTTCCCCCCTGCTTCCCCGCTGGGAGGTCGGAGCGTGGCTTGCGGACCCGGCCCTGGTCGAATCACAGGCGCGCTTCGTCACGTTCGCCGTGTGGCTTCTCGTGGCGATCCTCCTGATCGTCATCGCGACCGGGGGCGTCGTCGTCCTCCGGATGCTCTCGGCGGAATCGCGCCTTGCGATGCAGAAGACGACGTTCGTGGCGAACGTCTCGCACGAGCTGAAAACGCCGCTCACATCCATCAGGCTCTTCGCGGAAATGCTGCTTCAGCGCCGTCAGCCCGACGAACGAAAACGCGACGAGTACCTGCGAACGATGCTCTCCGAAGCGGAACGCCTTTCCCGCCTTGTGGACAACGTCCTCGCCTTTTCGCGGAAGGGAAGCGCGAAAACGGTCGACGTCATGAAGCCGCTGGACCTCGCGGCGCTCGCGCGCGAAACGGCGGCCCAGCTCGAACCGCACCTGACGAGGAACGGTTTCGCCCTCCACGTTGACGCTCCTGACGCGTTGCGGGTCCGGGGAAACGACGAAGCGCTCCGGCAGGTTCTGATGAACCTGTTGTCCAACGCGGAGAAATACTCGGGGGAGGCGAAGGAGATCGGCGTGACGGTCCGGCTCGAAAACGGGGAATGCGTCGCGTGCGTCCTGGACCGCGGGATCGGCGTGGAGCCCGGCAACGCGGGCCGGATCTTCGACGAGTTCTACCGGTGCGACGATTCGCTCGCGTCGTCGCGGAGCGGAACGGGACTCGGCCTTTCGATCGCGAGAGACATCGCGAGGCGGCATGGAGGCGACGTGACATACGCGCCGCGGGAGGGCGGCGGCAGTGTCTTCGCGCTTCGGTTGCCGCTTTGTGCGCCCGGGACGGAACGAAAGGGGACATCGGAATGAATGAACGCATTCTCGTGGTCGAGGACGATCCTGCGATCCTGACGGGGCTTCGCGATCTTCTCGAGAGCGAGGGGTACGCCGTGGAAACGGCGCGCGACGGAGCCGTTGCGCTGGAGCGATTCCGCGCCGCGCGCCCCGACCTCGTGCTTCTGGATGTCATGATCCCGAAAATGAGCGGCTACGACGTGTGCCGCGCCATCCGCGCGGAGGACCGCGCGACGCCGGTGGTCATGCTGACGGCCAAGGGGCAGGAGGTGGACAAGGTCGTGGGGCTCGAACTCGGGGCGGACGATTACATCGTCAAGCCCTTCGGAATCGCGGAGCTTCTGGCCCGGGTGCATTCGGCGCTGCGTCGCGGCGCCCTTGCCGGAGCGCACGCGAACGAGATACCCGCCGGCGTCATTTCGCTCGGTTCCGTGGAACTCGATCTGGATGCCCTGAGCGGGCGAAGGCGGGACGGGGCGTCGTTTTCGCTGACGCCGAAGGAGGCTGCGCTGTTGCGCTTCCTTCTGGCGCACGAGGGCCGGGTGATCGACCGGAACACGCTCCTCGAAGAGGTCTGGGGAATATCCTGCGATGTGACAACACGTACGGTCGACCAGCACGTCGTGCGCCTGAGGCAGAAGATCGAGGACGATCCGGCCGAGCCCCGGCATCTGCTGACGGCGCACGGCGCGGGGTACCGTCTCGTCAGGTGACGCCGTCCCGCATCGCCAAACTTGACAGACGGAAGCCGTCGTTTTAGAATCGAACTTGTCTGAAGAGTAGACGACTTCTTTCCCGACAATCCTTGAAAGATCCCTTTCCGGCGTCCTGATGTGCGTACCAGACTAAAAAATCCGTCTGTGAGAGCGTGACCATGGGACCGATACCGAGAATTCGATTGTCCGACCGTGTGATCGACGCCATAGAAACCATGATCGCCGAGGGCCCCTTCGCCGCCGGCGACAGGTTCTATTCGGAAAACGAACTCGCCGCGAAGCTGGAAGTCAGCCGATCATCCGTTCGCGAGGCCATCCGCATTCTCGAAGTCACGGGACGCGTCTTCGTCCGGCAGGGGAAGGGGATCTACATCGCGGCCTCCGCGGGGGAACCATCGGACCCCTTCGCGGGCTGGCTCAAGAACAACGAAACATCCATCCTGGACCACTTCGAATCCCGACTCATCCTTGAACCGAAAACGGCCCGTCTCGCGGCGGAAAAGGCGGACGCCGAAGCGTGCGCGAACATCGCGAGGGCGCACGCCGCGTTCGTCGCGAACGCAACGACGTCGGACACCCCGGTGCTCATCCGGACGGACGAGATGTTTCACCGCCGGATTGCGAAGGCGACGACGAACCGGACGCTCGACTACCTCATGCGGACCATGACGAAATCCCTTCCCGAAGGGTGGATCACGAGCCTGAATATCCCGGGTCGTGTCCTCAAAACCGTCGCGGAACACGGAAACATCCTCGCGGCGATCGAAAGGAGGGATCCGGACGAAGCGGAACGGGCGATGACGCTGCACCTGAGCAACGCGCGCGACGACATCAGGGCATCCCTGGA
>CAZVUT010000354.1:0-2671 GCA_964630155.1 uncultured Synergistaceae bacterium | reverse complement strand
GATCCCGGTAGGGAATGACGGGAACGCCGAATTTCTCCACCGCGGAGAGGACGGAAGCCAGAAGCGAGTGGTCGTCGCGCGCGTTCGCGGTTTTCAGGACTCGTTGCAGGACGGGATCGAGCTTCTCCGGGGAGAAGCAGAGCTCTTTCGGGACGCGCCCCGCGAGAACGAGCGCGCCGACGCCTTCCGCCTTCATGTCCGAAAGGGCCCACCCGAGATCGATGGAGGGGAAGGGCTTGACGACACAGGGAATTCCGGCGAACGACCCGGTTTCCCGACGCAGGGCGTAGACCACGGGGCGTCCGCCCCGTTCGGAGATGCGTCGCGCGACAAGCAGCGGCAGCGCTCCGTCTCCGGCGATGATCGCGATCGATTTGTCCACGTGAATCATTCCTCTCTTTTCAGACACACACTGGAATAAAACGTCGTCAATGACTCCGCCGGGGAACGCCCGCAGGGTGCATCCGTCTCATGCCCCGGGCGCTTAGTCGGCTTTACGGACGAAGAGCGCTCCGAGCAGAAGAAACGTCACGTTCGGCAGCCACGCGGCAAGCAGAGGCGGGAGGTTTCCCGTCTCGCCGAGCGCCCTCGAAAACGACATGACGACGTAATACGCGAACACGATGATAATGCACAGGCCGAACCCGACCCCCGATCCGCCGCGTCTCGGCGTCCGGACGCCGATGCTCGCTCCGAGAACGGCGAGAATCATCGCGGACCATGGAACCGAGAGTTTCAGGTGGAAGAGCACCCACAGGGGCAGGAGGTTCGCACCCTGCGCCTTGAGGATGTTGATATGCGCCAGCAGCTCGATCGAACTCATTTCCGCCGGACGGCGCGACGCCTTCTCGAGCTGTTCCGGGGAGAGGTTGAGCAACAGGCGCTGCCGGTCGAACCGGAACAGAAGATTCACCTTTCCCGCGTCCGCGACTTCGAACACCTCTCCCTGCTCGACCCACCACTCCCCGCTCTTCCAGGTTCCGCGCATCGCCGTGGAAATTCGCCGCAACTTCCCCGCATCGAACTCCTGAACCAGGATATCGCTCATCAGTCCTTCACGCGGACGCAGTTTCCCGAGGTACAGCACCCGCTTGAGCTCCCCGTTCTGTTCGTCTTTCAGAAAGACGCGTTCCTTCAGGACTGAGGGGCGTTCCTGCAGGATCTCGTATTTCATGAGATTTTCCGAAGCCCTGTTGGAAAACGGGACGATCGTTTCGTTCCCGATGAGCGTCAGCATCGCAAGAACCGCGGAAATTCCGAGCACGGGGCGCAACACCCGGCGGAACGAAATGCCCGCGGCCTGGATCGCGACGATTTCGCTGTTCACGGATAACCGGCCGAAGGTCAACAGCGTCGAGAGAAGCGACGACATCGGAACCGTCAGCAGAATGACCTCCGGCAGACGGTACACGAACAGTCTCGCGACGACCACCAGTGAAACGCCCTTTTCGATAATGAGATTCGCGGCCTGAAAAAGCAGATCCCCGGCTATGAAGATGATTGTGAACGCCATGATGCCGAAAACGAACGAACCCGCCAGCTCGTTCAGAATGTACCGGTCCAGGATCTTCGCGCCAGGAATCTTCCGGCTTCCGTCGGTGACGGAAAGAGTCTTGCCCCCGGCCGATTTCACATCCGTTCTCCCGTCTTGTCCGCCGGGTTTCCGGACGGTGCGTCCGCAGTGCGCTCACGAACCGCCTCAGACTCTCCGTTGATGCACAGGATGTGTTCCGCGACGTCCCTGACGGCGCCGCACCCGCCCGCGTGCGCCGCAACGTAACGCGCCGAGGCGCGGACCTCCCCGACGGCGTCGGCGACCGCGCAGCCCAGACCCGCCCAGCGAATGCAGTCGAGATCGTTGAGATCGTCTCCTGCGTAGGCGATCTCATCGCGTCTCATTCCGAGCTTTTCGGCAAGTTCGACGAGAAACCGGAGTTTGTCTTTCACGCCGTTGAAGAGAAGGTGGATGCCGAGTTCCCCCGCCCGCCTCGCTGTGGACGCCGAGTATCGGCCGCTGAGAATGGCGACATCCACCCCTGATGCCCGGAGACGATGAATCCCCATGCCGTCGCGGACGTTGAAGCGTTTGAACTCGTTGCCGGAACCATCGAGAAAAATGGAACCGTCGGTGAGCGTCCCGTCGACGTCAAGCACCAGAAGTCGAATTTTCGCGCTCATCCTGTCGTCTCCCGGTCTCGTCCCGGTTTCTTGCGGAAGTTCCGCCCGAATGCCACAGGGCGACTCCCCTTCGGGATTCGAGGACGAAGTCGAGAATGTCCCTGACGGCCGCATCAGCGGCGTCCGCTTTCAGGGTTTCCGCCGCCTTCCGGAAGGGAAGGCCGGAGTGGTACAGATGATGGTACGCATCCTTGATGCTTTTTCGCTGCTCCCTGTCATACCCCGAACGCTTCAAGCCGACCACGTTCAGCGCCTCGATCTCCGCCGGATGACCGTCCACCATCAGAAAGGGCGGGATGTCCTTCACGATCTTGCTGAGCCCTCCGATCATGCAGAGCTTTCCCACGCGCGTAAACTGGTGGACTCCGGCCATTCCCCCGATAACCGCTCCGTCTCCCACGGAAGAGTGTCCCGCGAAACCGGCTTTGTTCGCCACGGTGACGTTCTTTCCGATTGTGACGTTATGCGCGACGTGAACGCCTTCCATGAGAAA
>CAZVUT010000353.1:0-2673 GCA_964630155.1 uncultured Synergistaceae bacterium | reverse complement strand
CTTCTCGAAGAGGCCGGAAGCGTCATCGTCGGAAAGGCCAATATGGACGAATTCGCGATGGGAAGCTCGACGGAATTCTCCGCCTTCGGTCCGACGGCGAATCCCTGGGACACGGACCGCGTCCCGGGCGGCAGTTCCGGAGGCAGCGCCGCGTCCGTTTCGGCGGGGTACGTTCCTCTCGCCCTCGGGAGCGATACGGGCGGCTCCATACGTCAGCCGGCGTCCTTCTGCGGCCTCTACGGGCTCAAGCCCACGTACGGGCACGTCAGCAGGTACGGCCTCGTTGCGTTCGCTTCGTCGCTCGACCAGATCGGCGTTTTTACCCGATACGCGGCGGATCTTGCGCTCGCACTCTCCGTCATCGGCGTCGAAGACGCCAAGGACATGACCAGCAGCCGGAGGGCGCGTCCCGATTACATCTCGCAGGCGCAGGCCGACGACATGCGGGGGATGCGGATCGGACTTGTCGCGGAGCTTGCGAAAGCTCCCGTTGACGCGGACGTCCGGTCCGTCTTCGACGCGACGGCGAAAAAATGCGAGCAGCTCGGAGCGGAGATCCGGGAGGTATCGCTTCCGACCGTTCTGGAGTATGGGGTTCCGTGCTACTACATTCTGGCCCCTGCGGAGGCAAGCTCGAACCTTGCCCGTTTCGACGGAGTCCGCTACGGAATGTCGCTCGGCGAGGATTCCCTTCTCGACCGCTATCTGAAAACCCGCGCGGCGGGATTCGGCGACGAGGTGAAACGCAGGATCCTCACGGGAACGTATGTCCTCAGCTCCGGGTACTATGACGCCTACTATCTTGTCGCCCAGAAGGTCCGACGGCGCATCACGATGGAGTTCGCAAAGGCGTTCGAGGGACTGGACGCGATCCTGCTGCCCGCAGCGCCGACTCCGGCGTTCAAACGGGGCGAGTTCTCGGACGATCCGATCCGGATGTACATGGCCGACATCTTCACATTGCCCGTCAACCTCGCGGGGCTCCCGGGGCTGTCGCTCAACGCCGGGTTTTCGCGGGAAGGCCTGCCGGTCGGCATGCAGTTCATCGGCCCCAAATGGGGAGACGCGACGCTGCTGCGCCTGGCCGCGACCCTGGAACGGACGTTCGGCCCGTGTCGTTGCGCGCCGCTTGAGGAGGTGAAGAGAGCATGACGCTCTCGTTTACGCCGGTGATCGGTCTCGAAATACATGTCCAGCTCGGCGCGAAGAGCAAGATCTTCTGTTCCTGCCCGACGGACTATATCGGCGCCGTTCCGAACACGAACGTCTGCCCGGTCTGCCTCGGACTGCCCGGCGTCCTGCCTGTTCTCAACGCCTCCGTCGTCGAGATGGCGGTCCGCACCGCGCTCGCCCTCCGGTGCTCCATAAGGGAGACGACGCGCTTCCACAGAAAGAACTACTTCTACCCGGATCTTCCGAAGGCGTATCAGATTTCGCAGTACGACCTCCCGGTGGCGGAGCGCGGCCTGCTCGACATAAAGGACGCGTCGGGGCGGAAAAAGACGATCCGGATCACGCGTCTGCACCTCGAGGAAGACGCAGGAAAGCTGGTTCACTCCGCCTCGGACGGCCGTCTCGCGGGAGCGATGGAGTCCTTCATCGATTACAACAGGGGAGGGGTGCCTCTCGCCGAGGTCGTCTCCGAACCGGACCTCTCGTCTCCCGAAGAGGCGCGTCTCTACGTCGCCCGCCTCAGACAGCTCGTGCGATATCTCGGCGTCTCCGACGGCGACATGGAAAAGGGATCCCTCCGGGTGGACGCGAATATTTCCGTCAAGGTTTCGGACGGCCGATGGGGAAACAGGGCAGAGATCAAGAATCTGAACAGCCTTCGCGCGCTCGAAAGAGCGCTCGAATACGAAATTGCGCGCCAGTCGGATCTTCTTGCGTCCGGAGGGACGGTCGTTCAGGAAACGCGGCACTGGAACGACGGCGAGGGAGTCACGCTCGGGATGCGGGGCAAGGAGGAAGCGCACGACTACCGCTACTTCCCCGACCCGGACCTTCCGCCGCTCGTCGTTTCCGCGGAAATGGCTTCCCGTTGCGCGGCCGCATTGCCGGAGCTTCCGTGGGAGAAGGAAGAACGATACGCGAACGCATACGCTCTTTCGGCGGACGATATCGCAGTGCTCTGCGAGCACCGGGATATCGCGGACTATTTCGACGCAGTCGTTCGGAACGGAGCCTCTCCCGTTCGCGCCGCAAACTGGGTGCGAACCGAAGTGCTCCGCGCTCTCAACGAGAGCGGACGCTCCGTCAAGGACTTTCCGGTCGCTCCTGAGAGCCTCGCGACGCTCCTCTCGCACATCGACGGGGGATCGCTTTCGACGACGGCGGCGCGGTCCGCGTTCGCATACATGGCGGAACGCCGGACGTCCGTCGAATCGGCGCTGGCCGCATGCGGCATCAGCCTCGGAGGGGCGACCGGCGACCTTCTCGCTACGGTCATCCGCACAATTATCGAAGGAAACGGCGATGTCGTGAAGACCATTCGGGACGGGAACGATGCGAACGGAAAGAAACGAAAATTTCTCCAGGGACTCGTCATGAAGGAGGTCCGCGGACAGGCCGATCCGTCTTCCGTGGCTTCGGAACTGCAACGCGCCCTCGAATAATCGCGGATTTGTTGACGAACCGTTACAGGGTGCGTAAGATAATTCAGTTGGCTTTTTT
>CAZVUT010000352.1:0-2683 GCA_964630155.1 uncultured Synergistaceae bacterium | reverse complement strand
GCAGGATCAGGCAGTTCCGCGAAAGGACGGAACGCCGGACGCTGGCGCCGAGCATTCGGCTCCCCTCCGCGGCGAGAATGCTGTCGACCCGGCACGGATGGCCTCCGGCGGGGTAGGAGTAGGACGGAGGGTCCGCGTAGGAGACGGTCCGTATGGGCCACTGAGGGTTGTAGAACGTCATCTCGGAATCGATGTCCAGAAGGTCCATGTGGGCTTCCCAGTAGGCCTTGATGGTCCCGACGTCGCGCCAGTACGGTTTGTCCAGTCGCCAGTAGGGGTGTCCCGTTCCGGGGAGGTGGTTGGTCGAGAAGTCGTACGCGAAAACGCGGCATCGGGATACGAGATTCGGGAGGATGTTCTTCCCGAAATCGTGCGATGAGGAATCGTCCTTGGCGTCTTCGATCAGGCACTCTTCGAGAACTTCGCGCTCGAAGATGTAGTTTCCCATGGAGACGAAGCTGAATCCGGGGCGTCCGGGGATCTCGGGGGGTACGGGCGGTTTTTCGACGAAGCCGATGATCCTTCCGCGCGGATCCGTCTGGAGACATCCGAACTGGTGCGCCTCGCTGCTCGGAACGACGTTCGCCGAAATCGTGACGTCCGCCTTGCGGTCCATGTGGTATTCGAGCATCTGCGTGACATCCATCTTGTAGATATGGTCGGCCGCGAAGATGCAAATCCGGTCCGCGTCGAAAAGCGTGATCAGATGCAGGTTCTGGTGAACGGCGTCGGCCGTCCCCTGGAACCAGCGTTCCCCGCTCCACATCTGCGCCGGAACGAGCGTTATGAAATAATCACGTCCCCGCAACGCGCCGCCGAAGTGCCAGCCTCGCTCGATATGTTCGTTCAGGGATTGGCTCTTGAACTGGACGAGAACGTAAACGGAAAAAATGCCGCTGTTGACGAGATTGGAGAGTGCGAAATCGACGATCCGGTACTTTGCCGCAAAATGCACCGCAGGCTTGGCGCGGTATTTCGTCAGGGGCATGAGGCGTTCGCCTTTTCCCCCGGCCAGGATCATGCCGAGAACACGTCCGTATTGGCCGGAAATCATGGAACCATCTCCCTTCGTCGAATGTGCCCCGAAGAATCGAAGATCGACGGGGCTATGACCGTGAAAGCAGGGACAGGTACAGATTCTTGTATGCGGAAGCTGACTGTTCCCAGCCGAAATTCTTCTTCATGCCGCGGGTGCGTATGCCGTCCCAACGCTCCGAATCGCGAAAGGCTCCGAGGGCGCGCGAAACGGCGTCGGTCAGGGCTTCCGTTTCGTAATCGTCGAATGTGAATCCGTATCCGTCGGGAGAAGCGTCCGCGTCACGTATCGTGTCCGCGAGGCCTCCGACCGCGCGGACCACAGGAACGGAGCCATACCGCAGCGAGATGAGCTGCGAAAGACCGCACGGCTCGAAATCGGACGGCATCAGGAAGATGTCGCCGCCCGCGTACGCCGAGTGCGCGAGGCGTTCGTCGTAGGTCAGAAGCGCGCGGAACTTTCCCGGAAATTCGGCGTCCATTGACGAAAGGCGTTCTTCAAACGCGGACTCTCCCTTTCCGATGACGACGACGCGAGCGCCGAGCGCGAGAATGTCCGGAATGGCGGGGATCAGGATGTCGAGCCCTTTCTGTCGCACGAGGCGCGACACCATGACGCACAGGGGAGAGCCGTCGTCGTCCCATCCGACGTCTTCCAGGAACGCCCTGCGGCAGTTCTTTTTCCCATCCGGCTTTTTCGAGCTGTACGAGCAGGAGAGAAGGCGGTCCCTCTCCGGATTCCAGAGGTTCGTGTCCAGACCGTTGAGAATGCCGGAGATCTTGTGCGCGTTCTCCCTGAGAATTCCGGCGAGCCCGCACCCTCCCTTTTCAGTGAGGATCTCCGAAGCGTATCGGGGGCTTACCGTCGTGATGCGGTCGCTCGCGACGATGCTTCCTTTCAGGAGATTGACGTTCCCGTAGTACTCGACGCCCTGCATCGCGAACGCGTCTTCGGCGATGCCCCATTCGTCCAGGACCGTAGAGGGAAGAATTCCCTGGTGCGCCATGTTATGGATGGTCAGGACCGTCGCCGGTCTGTGGGACACGGTTCGGTAATGCCTGTGCCATCTGAGGGCCACGGCGGTAAGCGATGTCGGCCAGTCGTGGCAATGGATGACATCCGGCTTCCAACGGATCGCGGTGTGGATGTCGAGCGACGCCAGAGAGAGAAAAGCGAACGGCAGAACGCTTTCCGGAGTGAGGACATCGGGGTACGGGGAAGGGGAGCCGAACAGGGCGTCGTTTTCGAGAAGATAGACGGGAATGCCGTTCACGAGCGCCCGCCAGATGCGCGCCCGGTACACCTTCCATCGGAGCGCCGCCTCGACGGATCGCGTCAGGTGCGTCAGACGGAACCCTGCGTCCGAAATGCGGTCCATGACGCCCGCGTACGCGGGGAGGAGCACCCGCGCATCCGTATCGAGGGTGTTCAGGCTGCCGGGCAGAGAACCGACGACGTCTCCGAGCCCGCCCACCTTGACGAGCGGGACCATTTCCGGGGTCACATGAAGTACCTTCGGCTGCGCCGGAGATTCTGTCTGCTGTTCGGACCGGTTCCTGCGCGACACGGATCACACCCCCCGAAGTCCGATATGGTAGGCTTTTTCGCAATATTCCCGCACGACGCGGTGCGTGTTGAAGAAGCTCG
>CAZVUT010000351.1:0-2684 GCA_964630155.1 uncultured Synergistaceae bacterium | reverse complement strand
AATTCAACGACAAACTGCAATACAATTTTAACATCGTCTATTTCGTGGATCAGGAAAAATATCCGCCCCACCAGTTCGTCCAGAGATCGCCGATTCCGGTGGAGACGCTGTTGAAGGGGCTCGACGAGATCCTCGGGCGGTGCGGGGAGCTCGAGGCGTTCGTGCGCAGCGTCCTGGAGAGCGACGGGATCCGCAGGGATTTTGAATCCTTTCCGGCCGCCGTGTCCCATCACCACGCCTACACGGCCGGGCTGCTGGAACATACGATCTCCGTGGCCAGGGCGGCCGTCGCGATGGCCGACGCCTCCGCCGCCTCGGGATACCCCGTGGACCGGGGGATCGTCGCGGCGGGGGCGTTGTTGCATGACCTGGGCAAGCTGGACGCCTACCGCCTCTCTCCGATGCCGCAGATGACGGTCCCCGGCACCGTCATCGACCACGTCGCGCTCGGGTACGCCCGGTTCGACCGTCTCGCCGAGGAGTTCGGCCTCGAGGAACGCCTCCGGCTTGCGCTCGGGCATATCCTGATAAGCCACCACGGCAGCAAGGAGTTCGGTTCCCCTGCGCTGCCCGCCACCCCGGAGGCCATGATCGTCTCCTCGGCCGACGAGCTCGACTTCCGCCTGTATTGCTGGAAAAACGCCGTTGACCAGCTCGACGACGATTCCGACGGAATCACGGACTTCAGCTATTCCGCGGGCCGTCGCTTCTGGAAGTGGCGGGAGTGACCTTTCGCCTGATCGTATCGGACCACCACGACGGCCGGCGGCTCGACCGGCTGCTCCGCACGGTCTGGCCCGCCGTTCCGCTCGGAAACATCATGCGGAGCCTGCGCACCGGAGCCGTGCGCCTCGACGGACGGAAGGCCGACGCGGCCTCCCGCGTCGCGACGGGGCAGGAGATCATCGTTCCGTGGGAAGCCCCAGACGAACGCCCGCCCGTCCCGCAGCACGTGTCCGCGCTGCGTCTCGACGTTCTCTACCGGGACGAATGCGTCTGGGTGGTGAACAAACCGGCGGACCTCCTCGTCCAGCCGGACGTGAAGGGGGGAGATTCCGTCCTGCGCCGAGTCGAGGCCATGCGCGCGGCGCTTCCCCGCGATGGCGCGGAGGCGCTCTTTCCTCCCGCGGCCGTGCATCGCCTCGACCGGAACACGACGGGCGTTCTCGTGGTCGCGGTTTCGGGCCGGGCGCAACGGGAACTCGAACGCGTGTTCCGTGAGCGCCTTCTCGACAAGACCTACCTCGCCGTCGTCTCCGGCTCGCCCCAGGGAGAGGGGAGCGTCACGGCCTCCCTGCTCAAGGATCCGGAGACGAACACGGTCCGCGTCGATCCGGCGGGACAGACCGCCTGCACGCGCTACCGGACGCTCGAACGCTCGGATGGACTTGCGCTCGTGGAGATCGAACTCGTCACGGGGAGGACGCACCAGGCGCGCGTTCACATGGCGCATATCGGATGCCCGATCCTCGGCGACCGAAAGTACGGCTTCCACGACGTGAACAACGACTGGAAAAAGCGCGGCGCGAAGCGACCGCTGCTGCATGCATGGAAGCTCTTTTTCGGCGAACTGCGCCCTCCGGTCGACCATCTTTCCGGGATGACCTTCACGGCTCCCGTTCCCGACGACATGAAAAAGCTCCTGCGGGAGACGGGGTTCCGGGAAGTCTGATCCGCGCAGGCGACCGACAGGTCCCGATGCGTCGGGGCCGGCGAGGGGGAATCGATCATGAGCGAATCGTCGCGGACGTTGAAGCTCCTTCACACCTCCGACTGGCATCTCGGCTGCACGCTCTGCGGAAGAAAGCGCCACGACGAGGCGGAGGCCTTTCTCCGGTGGCTCGGCGACGCGATCGAAAGAGAACGCGTCGACGTCCTGCTCGTCGCGGGAGACGTCTTCGACTCGATCGCCCCCGGCAACCGCGCGCAGGAACTCTACTACCGCTTTCTCCGCCGCGTCGCCGCTTCGTGCTGCCGCCACGTCGTGATCACCGCGGGGAACCACGATTCCCCGTCCTTCCTGAACGCGCCCCGGGAACTGCTTTTCGAGTTCGGCGTCCATGTCGTCGGCTCAATAACCGGATCCCCGGAAGACGAGGCGATCGTCCTCAAAGACGAATCGGGCGCGGACGAACTCGTCGTCTGCGCCGTTCCATACCTCCGGGACAGGGACATCCGCTGCGTCGAAGCGGGCGAAAGCATCGAGGACAAGGAACGCAAGCTCACGGAGGGCATCGCGTCGCATTACGCGGCCGTGTGCGGTCGTGCGCGGGAACTCGCGCACGGCGTTCCGGTCGTCGCGATGGGGCATCTTTTCGCGGCCGGCGGCAGGACGGTCGACGGCGACGGCGTCCGCAATCTCTACGTGGGGTCCCTCGCGCGGGTCGGCGCGGACATCTTTCCGGAGGACCTCGCCTACGTCGCGCTCGGACACCTCCACAGCCCCCAGAGGATCGGCGGGGCGGACCGCATCCGCTACAGCGGCGCCCCGCTGCCGATGGGCTTCGGGGAGTCGGGGCAGCCGAAGAGCATCTGCCTCGTCGACATCCCGCCGTCAGGTCCGGCCGTCGTCCGCACGCTTCCGGTCCCCTGTTTCCGGCGGCTCGAACGGATCTGCGGCGGCTGGGATGCGATCGCGTCGCGCCTCTTCGAGATGAAGGCCGCGGGCGAATCCGCCTGGATCG
>CAZVUT010000350.1:0-2698 GCA_964630155.1 uncultured Synergistaceae bacterium | reverse complement strand
CTGCTGAAGGACGGCAAGTCCGTCGACCCGAGGGCGTTTCTGACGGAGCCGTAAGAATGGCGTTGCGCCCGATCCGGCAGGATCCGGCGCGACATTCGGCCAGGCCGGATCACGCGCCGAGCGTCAGGCGTTCTCCGTAGCTGTCGAGGTAGTGATACGCGATCGTTCGAAACTCCTGTTCGTTTGCGAGAAAGGCGTCGACGACGTCCGGATCGAAGCTTTTTTCCCGCTCGTTCGTGATGATGTCGACGGCCTTTTTGTGGGAATACGGCGACTTGTACACGCGACGGCTGATTAGCGCGTCGTAGACGTCGGCAAGCGCCATGAGCCGCCCCGAGATCGGAATAGCCTCTCCCGCCAGCCCCTTCGGATAGCCCCTTCCGTCCCACTTTTCGTGATGCGTCATCGCGATCTCGGCGGCGACCTGAAGAAACGCGTTGCCGCCGAGGCTCTCTTCCGCGCTACGCAACGCGCTCACGCCGTAGGCGGTATGCTGCTTCATCTCCTCGAACTCCAGCGGCGTCAGCTTTCCGGGCTTCTTGAGGATCAGGTCGGGAACGCCGACCTTGCCGATGTCGTGCAGGGGCGCCGTCTTGAAGAGCAGGTCGATGACGCCGTCACGCGACAGATAGCCGCGGAACTTCGGGTGGCCTTTCAGGGCTTCGGCAAGCACGCGGACATACCGTTGCGTGCGCAGGATGTGTCCGCCCGTCTCGAGATCCCGCGTCTCCGCGAGGGCGGACAGGCTGTTGATCATGACCTCCTGAAGCGCCACGATCTCCTCCGTCCGCTCCCGGACCAGTTCCTCGAGGTGATCGCGGTACCGCTTGAGGTTCAGGTGGTTTTTCACGCGAGCCTTCACGAGTTCCAGGCTGAACGGCTTCGTGATGTAGTCCACCGCGCCCATCGCAAGTCCGCGAGCCTCGTCGCTTTCCTCGGTCTTCGCGGTCAGGAAAATCACCGGGATTCCGGCCGTTTCCGGCGCGGCCTTCAGGCGCTCGAAGACCTGGTAGCCATCCATATCCGGCATGATGATGTCGAGAAGGACCAGGTCGGGACGATCCCCGGCGGCCGCTTCGAGGGCTGCGGGGCCATCCATCGCAACGCGGACGTCGTAGAGATCTCCAAGCGCCGACACGAGCTCGTCCACGCTCGACTCGACGTCGTCGACGATCAGAACCTTCGCGAGAGACGCATCAGTCATCCCGTTCGTCACATCCTTCCACCGAAGCACAGTGTACTTTCCCCGCTTGAAAATGTCCATCACGTCCGGTACGGAACATCGTCGTCGGGGTATTCGCGCGCGATCGCGCGGATGTCGTCTCCCATGTCGAGAAAGCAGCCGGCCATCTCCGGGTCGAACGACGCTCCCCGGCCTTCGGCCACGACCGAAAGCGCGTGTTCGTGCGTGAAGGGCTCCTTGTACACGCGGCGGCTTACGAGCGCGTCATAGACGTCGGCAAGGGCCATGATCCGCCCCGATACGGGGATGTCCGCTCCGCGCAGGCCACGGGGGTATCCGGTCCCGTCCCACTTCTCGTGGTGGGAGTAGGCGATTTCGGCGGCGAGGCGCATGAAGGAATTCGTTCCCAGCCGCTTTTCCGCGACGCGCAACGCCTGCATTCCGTAGACGGTATGTTTTTTCATCTCTTCGAATTCTTCGGGCGTGAGTTTCCCCGGTTTGCGGAGAATCGCGTCCGGGACGCCGACCTTTCCGATGTCGTGCAGCGGCGCGGATTTGTACAGAAGGTCGATCGTCGCGGCGTCCAGGACGCTCCCGTACGAGGGACGCCCGCTCAGGCGCTCCGCAAGCGTCCGGACGTATCGCTGCGTCCGGAGGATATGGCCGCCGGTCTCGGGGTCCCGCGTCTCGGTGAGCGACGCGAGGCAATAGATCGCGACTTCCTGCGTGGCCGCCAGTTCCGACGTGCGCTCCCGAACGAGATCCTCCAGGCGGTCGCGGTACCGCTTGAGTTCGATCTGGTTGTTGACGCGCGATTTCACGAGTTCGGGACTGAAGGGTTTCGCGATATAGTCCACCGCGCCGAGCGAGAGCCCCCGCGCCTCCTCGTTCTCTCCCGTCATGGCTGTCAGGAAGATGACCGGGATACCCCTCGTTTCGGGATTCTCCTTGAGACGGCGGCAGACCTCGTATCCGTCCATTCCGGGCATCATGACGTCGAGAAGGATCATGTCCGGTTTCTCGTCCGCGACCGCTTCGAGCGCTCCGGGGCCGTCCATCGCGACACGAACGTCGTAGATGTCGTCGAGCATCCCGACGAGAAGATCGACGTTCGATCCGGTATCGTCAACGATCAGCACCCGGGACAACACGCCGTTCATCCGGTCGTCACCTCCCCTCCGGAAAGCGCGCGCATGAGCTCCAGCACGAGCTGCTCCGTTTCCCTGAACTTGTACTGTCCGAGCAGCGCATCCATTTCCGTCAGGCTCCGGGAGTATTCGTCCGGCCAGGACAACGCGAGGATCTCGGCCATGACGTCCCTGCACGGCCGGGGCTTGCGCTTCCGGAGGTCCGGAAGCAGCCGTTCGAGCATCGATGCGAGCTGCGCGGAATTTCCGAACTCTTTAATGGCGGTCGTGACGGCTTGCTCCCCCGCAAAGCAGGCGACGATGGGATCCAGGTCGCGGATCACCCGGGAAAGCTCCTCTCCGAACGCGTCGATCAACGACTCCGTTT
>CAZVUT010000349.1:0-2702 GCA_964630155.1 uncultured Synergistaceae bacterium | reverse complement strand
ACATGCCGCGATCCTTCGATCACGAACACATCCGCTTCTGGACGCACGCCCGGCGCCGCCGCCAGTCGCAGCTCGTTCTCGCGCTGATTGTCGGCCTCGCCGCCGGGGCGGTCGCCGTGCTGTTCGAGCACGGCCTCGAGTACGCCGAAAACCTGCGCTTCTCGCTGCTCGGCGCGCTCGCCCGAAATCCCCTCCGGTGGTTCATCGTCCCGCTGCTCTGCGGGATCGCGGGCGCAACCGCCCGGATGATCACGGGCGCGTGGGCGCCCGAAGCCTCCGGGAGCGGCATCCCGCACGTCAAGGGCGTGCTTCTCGGGCTCAGATCGCTGAAAAAACGCATCATCCCGGTCAAGTTCATCGGAGGCATGCTCGCGATCGGGGCGGGATTCTCGCTCGGGCGGGAGGGGCCGACCGTTCAGATGGGCGCCGTCGCAGGACTCGCCGTGGCGCAGATGTTGAAGACGCCGCGCCGGTATCGCCCGCAGCTCATCGCGGCGGGCGCGGGCGCGGGGCTCGCCGCCGCATTCAACGCGCCGCTCGCGGGGTTCGTCTTCGTCCTGGAGGAGTTGCAGCGCGAGATGTCGCCCTATACCTACGGAACGGCGCTCGCGGCGACGGTCGTCGCGGACGTGGTCACGCGAAGTTTCATGGGACAGCTTCCGTCCTTCCGGATTACGGGAATCCCGATCCCGCCGCTCGGGCACCTGTCGCTCTTCCTGCTGCTCGGCCTGCTCTGCGGCGTGCTCGGGACGCTGTTCAACAGGGCGCTCCCAGCGGCGATGACCACGATGCAGCGAATCCCCGGCCCCATGTGGGTCAAGGCGGGGTTCGTCGGCGTCGCGGTCGGCGTCATGGCGCTCGTCTTTCCCTGCGCGACCGGCGGGGGGCAACGCATCGCGGAGATCATCCTTCAGGGGCGGGCTGACGCGCTTCTTTCCACGGTCCCGTTCGCGACCGGACTGCTGGGATTTCTTGCGCTGCTGCTTGCCGGAAAGTTCCTCCTGACGCTCTTCTCCTACGCCGCGGGCGTTCCGGGCGGCATCTTCGCGCCGCTGCTCGTGCTCGGATCCGTGGCGGGAGCGCTGTTCGGGGGCGTCGCCGATCTCGTCGTCCCCGGCCTGCTCGCGCACCCCGAAGCGTTCGGCGTCCTCGGAATGGCCGCGCTCTTCTCGGCGGTCGTCCGCTCCCCGCTCACGGGCGTCGTGCTGATCCTGGAGATGACGGGCTCCTACGAGCTGCTGTTCGCGCTGATCGTCACGGCGATGACCGCGTATTTCGTCGCGGACTTCCTGGGGACCAAGCCGATCTACGAGGCGTTGCTCGACCGCGATCTGCGCCGGAGCGATCCGTCGCGGAACGACGACCCCGACGATCCGCTCCTCGTCTCCATGGCGGTCGAACCCTTTTCGACGATGGAGGGGCGCCGCGTGAAGGATCTTGGACTTCCGAAGGGGTGCCTGCTGATCACGATAACGCGCGCCGGGCGCGAACTCATCCCGGACGGCGGCACAGTCCTGAAGGGCGGCGACCAGCTCACGATCCTGACGTCGGGGACGTGCCCGATTCCGGATATCCGGTGCAAGGGGCAGTTCGGGGGGGAACTCTCCTGAGCCGAGGGACACAGACGAAGGAGCCGCGACGGAAAGGGTCGCGGCTCCTTCATTTTCCGGTTTTCGACGCTTCCTTTTTTTCCGCCTCGTATCGCTTCTTCCAGAAGTAGTTAACGTGGTGGATCATGGCCTCCCACGCCTTCTGGGCGGATTTCGTCCTCATGGCTTCAAGCACCTTCCAGTGCTCGCGCCGGTCTTCATCGGGAAGGATCGAGTAGTGAAACTTCCGCTGCGCCAGGATCTCGCCGCGCAGCGAATCGAGAAGCTTGAAGAGCAGCTTGTTGCCCGAAATTTCGACGATCGCGTTGTGAAACGCGTCGTGAATATCGTTGAGCGATTCGCCGCGCTCCTCGCCCTTCAGGATGGATTCGAGCCGGTCGAGATCCTCCGGCGTCGCGCGTTGCGCGGCCCAGTACGCCGCCTGCCCTTCGAGAAGCTGCCGGATCTCCATGAGTTCCGTGTAGGAGGAGTCGGAGAACATGGAGACCGCGAGCTGCGTTCCGTTCAGCATCCTGCCGGCGTTTTCGGAAAGGAAGGTCCCCTGCCCCGGATGCGCCTCGAGGACCCCCGAATGCGCGAGCGCCTTCAGCACCTCCCGGATGCACGTCCGGCTGACGCCGAACGTCGCCGCCAGCGCCTGCTCGCCCGGAAGCCTGCTTCCCGGCGCCCAGTGGTTTTCCTTTATGGCGTTGATCATCTGGGCCATAACGTCATCATGAAGCGTGGATCTGTTCGCATGTTTCAGCACCACGTGTCCGACCTCCCGAATAAGGCGGTTCGCCGCGTCTGTCCGTTCCTTCGCGTCGTCCGAAACGACGTTTCGTGTTCGAGGGATATATTATACAGTATGACATTCGGATATTGTATCGCGTTTTGGGCTCTTTTGCGCCTATATTCCCAAGCACTCTCCGCGCCCCCCTGCGCCGGAAAAAAAGGCCGCCTGCCCCCATCAAGGGACAGACGGCGTTCTCACGAGACGGACGCGCAAAGGGGGATTCGCTCGTATCCGTCTACGAAAGGGGGCATGATTCGCGCTCTTTTCGCGCGGCCTCGCGGGGAACGATATACTCGAAATTCCCGTTGATCTCGGAT
>CAZVUT010000348.1:0-2712 GCA_964630155.1 uncultured Synergistaceae bacterium | reverse complement strand
TCGGAGCTTCCCGACAACCGTGTTCAGCTCGGCCTCCGTTTTCCTCCGCGCCGCCACCTCGGATGAAAGCCGGCGGTTCCAGAACAGGGTCAGCGCGATGACGGCGACCGCCGCCGCCGCGATCCTCCAGACGAGCGCGTAGTCGATTCCCTTCGCGTATTGGACATGGATCCAGCGGTTTTCGATTTCCCGGTGCTCCTGCTCCGTCATCGACGCCAGAACCTTGTCGATGATCGAGACGGCCTCCGGATATCGCGGGTCGACGCCAAACCTGTGATCGAACCGGTACCCCGCCTCGCCCGCGATCTTGAGATTGACGAGGCCGAGATCCCGCATCGCCTCGATGGCGACCGCCATGTGCTCCACGAACGCGAACGCGCTGCCGTCGGCGACCCGCAGGAGCCCCTCGGCGACGTCGTTCGTCTCGACGAGCCGGATTTCGGGGTGATGCCTCCTGAGGTAGTTCGCGGCCGTATACCCCCTGCCCGCGGCGACGGTCCGGCCCGCCAGTTCGCCGATGTCCCTGATGTAGCTCACGTCGTTCCTCGTGACGATCACGAGCGGAAACGACGCGTAGGGGGCGGAGAGGAGGATCTCCCGGCCCGCGTTGTCGCCGCTCGCGATCGCCGGGATCATCCCGATCTCCCGACGTTCATACGCGCCGAGAACATCAGCCCACGTATTGCTCTTTCGATACTCGAACCGCAGCCCGGTGCGCTCCGTAACGATTTTCATGTAGTCGGCGATCAGTCCGTTGAAAGAGCCCGATTCGCCGATGACGGACAACGGACGCCAATCGACCTCGCTGAAGGAAAGCGGCCCGTGGGAATCGACAAACGCGCGTTCGGCGCCCGTGAGGGGAATCCGTCCGCTCTTTCCGGCCGACGAGGACGCATTCCCGGTCCACTTCTCGTAAAGCCGCCGGACTTCGCTCTCGGGGATCAGCTTCATCCCCCGGCGCAGGATCGACTCCAGAAGGGGGTGATCCTTCCCGACCGCCGCGTGCAGCCGGAGTGGAGCGCCTCCCGTGATTCCGACATCCTCGCCGCGTACGAGATCCCGTTCGCCGAGTTTCGCGCTGAAAAATTCGACCACGGGAACCGCGTCGACAACGACGTCCGCCTTCCCCTGCGCGACGGCCCGGACCGCCTCGCCCGCGTCCGCAGTCTCGACGAGGTCCACCGATGCGATTCGCCGAAGGGCGTCCCCGAAAAGGGATCCCTTCGTCACCGCGACGCGCCGGCCGGAGAGATCCTTCGCCGAGGTCACGCGCGGCGCTCCCCGCCTCGTGAACGGAGCGATCTCGACGGACGCGTACGGAGGCAGGAACGAGAGGAATTCCTCCCGTTCCGGAGTCGCCGCGACGCTTGTGAGGACATCGACCTCCCCCGAGCGGATCTTCGAGAAGAACTCGTCCCGCGATCCGTGAGCGACGAACCGGACGTCGAGCCCTGTCTTCTCCGCAAGCGACATCATGTATTCGACCGCGAACCCCTTCGGAACGCCGCCCTCGCGATAGTTCAGCGGCGGGCGGTTCTCGTCGTTCTGGACGCGGATCTCCCGAGTGTTCGCGAGAAAGGTCCGTTCCTCGTCCGTGAGCGCGGCCGCGAACTCGGCGGGGATCTGTCTCGCGTGACGGACGATCCACTTCCTTTCGAGTTCGTCCCGGTCATTGGTGGAGATCCTGCGGAGTCCGTCTTCGACGCGCTCGAGGATGTCCGCCCTGTCGCGGGACACGGCGGCGTAATAGGTCTGCGAGAAGATCGGGGAGGATTCGTCGAAGGAGAAGATATTGGAGATTCGGTTCGTCCCGAGGTAGTGGTTCAGCCCCAGCCTCGTCGAGACGAACACCTTGATGTCCCCCCGCATCGCGGCGCGGTAGAGATCGTCGAAGTACTCGTAGTACGCGATCCGGAACGCGGGGAGCCTGGCCCGGAGGTAGTCCTCCGTGTACCCGTGCGTCGCGATTCCGACGATCATTCCGAACGTGTCGTCGAGCGTTCGGACGGTGCGGACGGCGGGATGCGAGAACAGGAAATAGTCGACGCTCAGGATGGGCCCGGCGAACGCCAGACTGGCCTCGCGCCCGGGAGTCCGGAAGATTCCGGCGTGGATATCGGCGCTCCCGGTCGCGAGGTATTCGATGGATTCGTTCAGTCCGGGGGCGCGCACGATATCGACGGACACCCCGGCTTTTTCGGCCCAGAGCCGCCAGAAATCCGCAAAGAGCCCCTTTGCGTCTCCGGACTCGTCCTCGAATTTCAGCGGCGCGACGCCCGGGTTGTAGACGACGCGCAACAGCTGCTCTCCTGCGGCCGCGAACGGCAAGGACAGCAGCGCCGACGACGCGAGAAGAAGGAGAACGACGATGAAGGCTGTTCTCCCGGAAGGACGGGAACCGTCGGACGTTCGCATCATACTCTCACCCCGAATGTGGCGCTTCTGCCCGTACGAAAGGGAATGACGCTCTGCGTTTCCGGAATTCCGCATCGTGTCGTCCGTCAGTTTTGAAGAATCTCCACTGTTATTTTATCGGAGGATGTTTTCTCACGCTCCAGTTCGTGCGATCTATGGGTTATTCGACCTTGAGGCGCCCGTCCGCGACAACAATCCGGCCATCGAGCAACAGCGTCGGCTTCCTCATGACGCCATCGAGGTGAATTCCGGCGGCGACGGTTCCTCCGAACGTATCGTTGCTCCCGAGCGCGATGT
>CAZVUT010000347.1:0-2729 GCA_964630155.1 uncultured Synergistaceae bacterium | reverse complement strand
TCCAGACGCAATCGGCGATCCATTGCCAGGGATCCCGCGCCCACAGCTCGATCTGCGCGGCCGTATCGACATAAATTTGTTCGTCCGGACGCGTCGTCACGTACTAAACCTCCCGGATTTGTACAAGGTCGTCATGATTTGATCCGTTCCAGCACCCGCCGGCGCTTCTCCGGATCGAACAGTACGCCGATGTCCATTTCTCCCGAGACCTCGACGCGCTCCGCAAAATCGCATTCCGATTTGCCGAGCAACTCCGCCGCCCTCAGCCGGTTTCGCATATCCTCGTCGGGATCCCTCATGACGTGCGTCCAGAACGACTGCCGCTCCTGACGGTCGGCGATTCGCGCGGACGCCGCCGGAGCGTTGCGCTCGGCGATAGCCTCCTTGATTTGAGGTTTTTTGAGGTTTTCGGCTCCTATGAAGGCGGCTGTCCGCGGGGAGTACCCGGCCCTCAGCGCCGCCTCGGTGGCATTGCCGCAATACGCCTCGACAAACGCCTGCTGTTTCGCTGTCAGTCCCATTCCGCGCACCTCCCCCCAGGCAAAAAAATGCCCCGGGCGCACGCCCGAGGCTGTAGATGGTACCGGTATACCACATTTTACGACTGTAATCATTACAGAGATTTTTCACGCGCCGCGCTCCTCCAGATAGCGCTCTATCAGCTCTCTGAGCACCACCATCTGCTTTTTCCCGCGCGGGCCGTCTCCGGCGCATGCGATCGCAAAACGCTGCGCGGTGTCAAGCTCGACATCGACACAGATCTTTTTCAGATCCACGCTCCTCACCTCCCCAGATACGATACTGGAGAGTTTACGCGCTATCGCGTTTTCGCGCAAGCGTGTTGATTAAATATGAGTCCTAAGACCCATCTTTCATAAAAACGCTATCGCGCTATTGCAATTCAGCGCGGACGCGCTACAATTACATCATCGGGGGAGGGGCGATCCCCTGAACGGAAAAAGCACTTGGGAACCTTGAAAAGTCAAAGCCTCGCCGGGACAGGCAGAAACAGCCCGGACGCGCAAGAGCGGGAGGTACGAGCCTAGTGGGCCACGACTACCGGAGATCGCGACGAAAGCGCGGAGCAAGAGACGGAAACAAGGCCGCAAACACCCCGCCTTCCGGGCGCAATCGCCCCCGGCGCGGCTGAGCAACTACCAAGTGGGGAGCCTCACCGAAACATCGACTATAGATACGGCGGCCGAAGCCGCCAGAAGGAGGAGAGAAAAATGAAGTGGTTGAAATTATGGAATCCGGGGGTTTTCGAGAGTTTGGAGCGACGCGCGCCGGGATGCATAGCACTCCGGCTGAACCCCGAACACCGCGAGATGGTCCTTGAAGTTGAAGAGTCCGAGATGGACGGTCTCCCCCTCGGGGTCTACACCTCCGCCGACGGGGCGGAGATCCACATGTCCCCCCACGAAATCGGGGGACGGGCCTACCGGCTCCACGGGGAAGACGCCCCGTGGGAAATCATGGAGGGTCGGGAATTCGAGCTCCGGTCCAAAGAGTGAATCACCAGCCCGGCTCCGGCCGGGCAACATGGGCCCGATACCCTCCGCCTGCACGCGGCGGGCCTGCGAATCTGCCGAGAGAGGGACAAAATCAGGGGAGGCGACAGAAAATGTCAGGACGATATTTTGGACAGCTGAAAGCCAGCTCCGGCATGATGGATCAGGTAGGCCGGAACCTTTGGAAGCGCGAAGATGGAAAATACTTCCGGCTCTTCGCGACGGGGCGTACGTACAACATGCGCCACCTCATCAACCCGGAAATGCGTGAGTTGGTGGAGATCGACGCCGCTACCGGCTCCGACGTGTACGGTAATGAGTACTCTTCTTTCTCGGACCCGTCGATCGTCTCCGGGTACCTCGAATTCGAGGTACCGCCGAAGCCCGATTTGAGCAAATTTGCATAGCGCACCAAGCCGCCCCCTAACCGGGCGGCGCAAGCCCGCACAACCCCAGCCCCCAGCACGATACGTGCATGGCGCGGGCGGACGTAGACCGATGGGGAAAATCTCATGTGTCCGCGAGGACGAGGGGGAACGAAAATGGACGTGGCGATGCAATACGCTTCTCTCTGTCAACAATCCGCCGAGATAGCCGAGCGGATAGTCGAGAGCCTTTTGGACCATCGGGGCGCTGACCCGGATTCGGTCACGTGGAGTCATGTGTACGAAGCCGAGCATATCCTTCATCAGCTCCGAGAGATTGAAATTTTGTGCAAGTAGACGAAAGGGAGGAACGAAAAATGATCACGATCGCGAGCGCGCACGAATACATCACCGAGCAGGAAAAGCAGGGCAAAACAGACCGAGAGATTTTCGACGGGATTTTGGATCTTGACGGCGACGTCTGGCATGTGGTCGAACTCGTCCGGGATCTCGGATGGAGCATCGGCCGATTTGAGGCGTCGCAGATCGGCGATGAGTTTTTCCGTGAGAACGCCGATTACATCAGGGGAGTTTTTGCGGGTGACTGCGACGACGCGATGCAGGCCGGAGTGAGTTTCGTTGATTCCGACGAAATCGAGGCGTTCGCGCACAAGCACCATGTCGGCTGGGATTCCGTCAGCTGCGAAGGCGGAACCGCCTATTACCACGACGACGACGAATTCAATCCGGGAAACATTGAGTATGAGCTTGAACCGGGCTGGGAATTTGTCGAGGACACTGGGTATGTATGCGATGTCAGATGGAACGATATCCCGTGGGCGGAGCTCGGATT
>CAZVUT010000346.1:0-2740 GCA_964630155.1 uncultured Synergistaceae bacterium | reverse complement strand
CGGCCGCTTCGAGCGCGAGAAAGCCCGAATCGCGCCCCATGACCTCGACGATGAACAGGCGATCGTGGCTGCTTGCGGTGTCCCGAAGTTTCATGACCGCCTCGAGCGCTGTATTGATGGCCGTATCGAACCCGATCGTTTCGTCCGTTCCGGCGATGTCGTTGTCGATCGTCCCGGGAACCCCGATCACCGGAATCCCCTTTTCGGCAAGCGTCAGCGCCCCCCGGAACGAACCGTCCCCCCCTATGATCACGAGTCCGTCAATGTAGTGCTCCGCCATGCGCGCGACGGCTTCATCGCGCCCTTCGGGCGTCTTGAACCGCTCGCTCCGGGCCGTGCGGAGGATCGTTCCGCCTCTGTGGAGAATGCCGCCGACGGACGCGGGCGTGAGTTCCTGGAACGCGCCGTCCATGAGTCCCTCGAATCCCCTGATGACTCCCACGGCTTCGACATTGTGATAGATTGCGGTCCGCGCGACGGCGCGAATGGCCGCGTTCATTCCCGGCGCGTCCCCCCCGCTGGTCAGGACCGCGATGCGTTTCATCTCCACGGGTCGTTCCCTCCTCATGTCTCGGACTATCCCACAGGAATGCATTGTACGGCCTCATCGCCTTCCGGCGCAAGCATACAAAAAAGCCCCCGAATCCGTCGCGATCCGGAGGCATGCATTCCGAAACGAACTACTGCTTCTGCAGCTCATCCACCCGCTGCTGGATCGTTTGAAGCTCCCGGTCGAGTCCCGTAATCTGGTTTTCGAGGTCTTTCTTCTGGTCCGAGAGCTTTTTGATGCGCGCTATCAAGCGGTCGAGTTCGAGCTGCGAGGCGGCCTTTCCCTGATAGAGCTTCTGGGGGTTGTCCTTCGCGACATCCCAGAGATATGAGATCTCTCCCTTGAGAAAGTTGTGAATTCCGCCGGCCATTGTCAGCTTAATTGTTTTTGCGCCCTGAAGATTCGATTTTCCGGTCTTGGCGTCGTACTTCGGGAAATGGACCATTCCCTCGCGCTTCCCCTGGAGCTTAAAGTTGAAACGCTTGTCGTAGTCGACGGGAGTCAGCTTCTTCGTCCCCACCCAGAGCGCGATCTGTTCGTCGAACGGCGCCATGTGCATCGAAGGGCCGTTATTGTTGAACTCGATCATGAACGGGATCGTATCATCGAGATTGAGCGTCTTGAGAAGGTTGTATTTGTACCGCTCCAGTTCGTCGGCGGTCCACATGTTCTTCTGCGCCTCCTCGTTCAGGAGCGCCTCGATATACTCGCCGGAATAATAGATGACTTTTACCTCAAGACGCCCCAAGTCACCCTGATCCGTATACGCTCCTTTTCTCTCCCATTTCGACATGATCTCCTGATAGGGCGATGTTGCTTCAGCGACGCCCGCTGCCGCAAGCGCAGCGAACAGCGCGCAGATAATCCATCCCGCAAAAATCCTGCCGGAAAAGCGCATTTTCGTTCGTATCACCATTCCGCCTCCTCGTCTCCCCGCGTGAATACGCGCGGCGTTCATTACAGCGACGCCATAATATCATAGGATAGCCCGGAGAGACCAAAGAAAAAGAGCGGAAAACCCCTTTCGGGCTTCCCGCTCTTCGCTGTAAATAGTATTCGGACTAGAAGCTGACCTGCGTCCGGAAACGGAACATATTGTCGTCTTTCCAAGCAGTTCCGGCAACCTCGTCGTAGTCGACCTTGTCATAGAGGAACTCGAAGAACAGGGCCGGCGTGTAGTAGTACCGAACGCCGAGCATGTAGCTGCTCAGATCCGTGTACGCCGCGCAGTTATTCTTGTCGAAATCGACCGCGACATAGCGGAGGAACGTGGTCCACTGATCGGTCCACTTCTGGCTGAGGCCGGCGTGGAGGTAGGTCAGTTCGCTGTTTCTGCTGGGATCCGTCATCATCGGCATAACGCCAACGCTGCTGTATCCGGTTCCGGGGCCTTCAGCATAGTTCAGGAACGTGTTCGCGGCAGCGAAGGACGCATCCCACTTGCTGTACTCGAGCCAGAGGCTGGTGAACTTGAGCGCATCCTGCTTCACGTCGATGATGGCCTTCCATGCCTTGGGCGAATCGCCGCCAGGAAGAACTCCGGCGTTGACATCCCACTTTTCGCCGGCATACATAGCTCTGAAGGCGATATCCTTCGTGAAGTTGACCGCGAAATCGGCATACCACGTCGTAACGTCGGCTGCGCCATAGAAGCCCTTCGTCGGGGCGACAGTCGCATCGTCATTCTGGACATCCCGCATGAAACCGCTCACTGCAAGGCGGAAGGTCTCGTTGAAGTTGAAATTGAACCGGGCGCCGAACCAGTTGGCCTCGACATCCGTCAGCTTGCCGGCGACAAGGGAACCATCGTCGTGGGCGACAAAGAAATGCGCATCGCCCATTCCGAACGTCTTGTCGAACGCCATGCCCTGGAAACGCCAGTCAAGGAACCACGCATCATCGCCGAAATTCGGCTCGTACAGACCGTTGTCGCCTTCCCAGTCGATCAAGCTCATCTTACCGAAACGAGCGGTGATGTCCCACGGGAACTTGACGGTGATGAAATGCTCTCTCCAGGAGATGCCGTCGCCGCTGTCATGCGCGCCGCCGTTGGTCCGGCGAAGCCGGGCGCGATAGGAGACCTTGTCATCAATTCTCTTGGTAAGCTGGAGATAGTTGGTCGGAGTACGAAGCGTCATGTCGGAATCGCCGGTGGAGTACTGGCCGTCATCTTCGCCGCCGAACTTCCAG
>CAZVUT010000345.1:0-2760 GCA_964630155.1 uncultured Synergistaceae bacterium | reverse complement strand
TTCGAGCCGCCTCACCCGCCGCATCCGAGCGAGAAGTCCGCCGAAATCGAGCCGCTCCGGAGCGGGGTCCGGACCATAAGGCGCTCCGCGTATCCGCGATCGTTGAACGTCACGTCGGGAAAACCCTTCAGCGACGCGCGGATCACATCGGCCGAGGCGGTGATCCGGAGATCCCTCCCGTAGGTCTTGAACGCCAGAACGTCCGGTTTGAGGGCCGTGACCGGATCGAAGTCGGGCAGCTTTCGCGCCGCCTGGGCCGGATGCGCGGCCGCGAACACCAGCGGAAGCGCGAGGACGAATGCCAGGAACGCCGCTCTCATCAGCGTCATTTTTCGACCGGGTATTCGAGATCCTGCCATTCGATCAGCCCTCCCTGAAGGTTGTACACATTCTGAAACCCTATTTCCAGCATGATCTTTCCGAATTTGCCGCTCCGGTCGCCGTCGAGGCAATAGAGGAGGTAGATCCCGTCGCGGTCGTAGCCTTCAAGCGCTTCCTCGATCATGTCCGGTCCCATGAGGAGGTCGATGTTGACGGCGCCGGCCAGTCGCGATTCCTGAAACTCCTTCGGCTTGCGGGTGTCGATGACGACAGGTTTCGGCGTCCCGCTCCGGATCATGTCGCTGAATGTCTTCGAGTCGATGCACTGCACCGTCTCGCAGCTCATGTCCTTTGAAACGGGGGCCGTTGTCGCCTGCGCCGCCGTTGTCGCAAAAAACGCGATCAGGAGGCCAAGAAAAAACAATCGCGCCCGTTCGGAAACAAGGATCTTCATCAGCTTTCACGCTCCACTCATCGGGTTTCGGAACGTACGTGAGTATACCACTCGGGAATGGGCGCGGGATATCGGTAGATTCCTCGGTTTTTCAGCGTATTTTGCAATATTTCCGCGTGCGCCCCGTTGCCCCATTCGCCCCGCTGCCGTATGCTTTGAGCCGCATAAAATGATCGCATCTGAAGGGGAAGGTGTCGCGATGAAACGAATTGCGGGCGAGAACAACGAACAACGGATCGTCTTCCTGACGGTCGTATCGGTCCTGTTTCTGTGCTTCGGCCTGCTTCTCGATCGTCCTTCGGGCATCGTCGCCGGGCTCTGGAACATCATCCGGGAGCCGGACTACCTCATAACGGACTACTTCGTCATCGGCGGCGTCGGAGCGGCGTTCGTGAACAGCGGCCTGCTGATGCTGGCGTTCACGGTCCTGCTCGGAACGATACGGACGGACGTTCACGGGCTCTCTTTCGCCGCCGTCTTCACGATCGCCGGATTTTCGTTTTTCGGGAAAAACATCGCCAATGTGTGGTTCATCGTCGCGGGCGTGTGGCTCTACGCGCAGGTGCAGCGCGAGCCGTTCGTCAAATTTCTCTATGTCGCGCTGTTCGGCACCGCGCTCTCCCCGATGGTGTCCCAGATCATGTTCGGACTCAAGGGACCGTTCGTCTTCCGCCTCTTGAGCGGCGGCGCGGTCGGAGTCGCGATGGGCTTCCTGCTGCCGCCTCTTTCGACGGCGATGCTGTCCTTCCACAAGGGGTACAACCTCTACAATATCGGCTTTACCGCAGGACTGGCCGGAACCGTGGCGATCTCGATCTACCGTTCCTTCGGCTTCATTCCCCAAAGCCGCGTCATCTGGAGCACGGGCGTCGACCCGATGGTCGCGGGATTTCTCGTCATTCTCTTTTTCGGAATTTTTCTGTCGGGATATGGTATGGAACATCGTTCCTTCCGGGGCCTGCGGGAGATATGGAGCCTTCCCGGACGCCTCCTGACGGATTTCGTGGACCTCGCAGGGGTCGGCCCGACGCTCATGAATATGGGGATCAACGGGCTGATCTTCCTGACATACCTTATTGTAATCGGCGGCGACCTGAACGGCCCGACGATCGGCGGGCTCCTGTCCATCGTCGGCTTCAGCGCGATCGGCAAGACGGCGAAGAACACGCTGCCCGTTCTTTTCGGAGTGATCCTCGGAGGGATGACCACGTCGTGGGGATTGCAGGATCCGCCGGTGCAGCTCGCGGCGCTCTTCTGCACGACGCTCGCTCCGGTCGCCGGGAGCTTCGGATGGATCGCCGGAGCGGTCGCGGGGTATCTCCATTCGTCGGTCGTCCTTCATGTGGGGATATTGCATGCGGGATTCAACCTCTATAACAACGGGTTTGCGGGCGGACTCGTCGCGGCGTTCCTCGTGCCGCTGATCGAGGCGTTCGCGCGAAGGAGGAACCTATGAAACATCACGGTCTGCTGCTTTCGCGTCTGACCGGCGAACTCGTCGCCTGGTGCCTCACGGGAGGGGCGACGGACGTCGATGCGACTATCCGGCGCTTGCCGAAGGCGTGGGAGATCTTCGTGAAGGCCGTCTTTCCCGAAGGGTCGCGCCCCGCGGTGGAGCGGCTTTCGCGACTGCTCTCGTCTCCCCGGAGCGCCGGGACGGACGAATACTACTGGAACCTCTACGGAAGCGACGACGCCGTCTTTCAGCTCGGGCTCGTCGGGGCCATGACGGACGAAGCCGATGTTCGCTTCGACGAGGAGACCGGACGTCTGACGATCCGCCTGCTCCGCGCCGACTGAGGGCGGCGGAGAACGTTTTTTCGATCCTGACTCCGAAAGGGAGGGTGATTGCATGCTTCGGTGTTCGGTATGCGGTTCGACGTACGATGAGGCGGCGCTCCCCTGGCGGTGCGCCTGCGGCGCTCCGCTGGACTGGGTGATCGGCGCGGGCGTCCGGACGCCCGATGACCTTTCGGGGCGTCCGG
>CAZVUT010000344.1:0-2766 GCA_964630155.1 uncultured Synergistaceae bacterium | reverse complement strand
TCGGGATGCTCGACCGGCAGGTCAAGTCGGGCGGGTGGGACATGTCGATCGCGGACCCGGTTCCGCGCCTGCAGGGAAAAGTCTTCGGACTCCTGGGGTGCGGCGGCATCGGACGCATGACGGGACGCCGCGCGGCGTCGTTCGGGATGCGTCTCGCCGGATACGATCCGTATCAGCCGGAAGAGGTCTTTATAGACGAACGGATCAAGCGGTACGATAATCTTCAGAAGTTTCTCTCGGAGGTCGACGTCGTCTCGCTCCACGTTCCGCTGACGCCCGAGACGGCGGATATCATCGACAGGGACGCGCTGAATCTCATGAAGCCGACGGCGTACCTGATCAACTCGTCCCGGGGGCCCCTCGTCGTCGAAGAGGACCTCTACGAGGCGCTGGCGGCGAAGCGGATCGCAGGGGCGGCGCTGGATGTTCTCCGCGTGGAGCCGCCGAAGGAGACAACGCGGTTTGCGGATCTTTCGAACATCGTGATCACGCCCCATGCGGGGTGGAATTCCGAGGACGCGATTCCCGAGCTTCGCGTGAAGGCGGCGCAGGAGGTCGTGCGATTCTTCACCGAAGGGCGTCCGAAGCATCTGGTCAACAGGGAAATCCTGGAAAAGACGGCGGTTCGATAGGCTTCATCATAGAGACAACAGGGGAGGTTTGAAGAAATGAAGGGCAAAAAGCACCTCGGTACGGCGTTGTGTGTTGCGGTTGCTGCGGCTGCGCTTCTCGGCGCCGCGTCCGTCTCCTTCGCGGCGGACGTGTTGAAGCTCAAGATCGGTCATGTCGTCACTGAGACCGGCGGCGAACATCTGGGTTCCGTGAAGTTCGCCGAACTGCTCGACAAGAAGTCCGGCGGCAAGATCCAGCTCCAGATATTCCCCAACGGACAGATCGGCGGAAACCGCGAGATGATCGAGTCCATGCAGGTCGGGGCCCTCGACATGGCGCTGCCTGCGCTTCCCGCCCTCGGCGGATTCACCGACAAGACCAAGGTCTTCGATCTCTTCTACCTTTTCGACGACAACAAGCAGGCCGAGAAAGTCCTCGACGGCCCCGTCGGACAGGAAGTCGCGAAGGCCGTCGAAGCCGCGAACATCAAGATCATCTCCTGGTGGACGCAGGGCTTCCGCGAGACGACCGCGAACAGGGAGATCCGGAAACCCGCCGACCTGAAGGGACTCAAGATCCGTGTCATGGAGAACCCCCTTCACATCGAGGCGTGGAACACGCTCGGCGCGAGCGCGATCCCGATGGCGTTCTCCGAGGTTCTGACGAGCCTGCAGCAGGGCGTTCTCGACGCGCAGGAGAATCCCTACCAGAATATCGTGAACTCGGGATTCCACACGGTCCAGAAGTTCATCATCGAAACGCATCACCTCTACGGGCCCCTTCCGGTCGTCGTGTCGAAGATCGTCTGGGACAAGCTCACGGCGGAGCAGCAGAAGATCATTCTCGAAGCGGCCGAGGAAACCAAGGTCTGGCAGCGCGCGAAGCAGGACGAGATCAACAACAAGCTCAAGGCCGACATCCAGAAGACGGGAAAGAACGTCATCATCGAACTCACGCCGGAGCAGAAGAATGAATTCCGCCAGAAGCTCGCGCCGCTGTACAAGAAGTACGCCCCGCAGATGAACGGCATCGTCGAGAAGATCTACAAGGAACTCGGCAGGACCATCGACTATTAACCTCCACGAATAAAAAATACGTCGTTCGACGGACGAATGCCGGAAGGGACATCTTTCCGGCATTCGTCGAATTTCACAGTACGGAGGCGTTCCCATGGGAAAGAAATTGCTCCGGATCCTGGACAGGTGGGAAGAGTACGTCCTGTTCGTCGTGATGATCTTCATGCTTGTCACGCTCCTCGTCCAGGTGGTGTGTCGGTACGTGTTTTCCTTCAGCTTTTCCTGGGCCGAGCAGGCGGCGCGCATCGGCTTCGTCTGGCTGACGATGGTCGGCATCAGCCTGGCGGCGAAGAAGGGAATTCATCTCAAGGTCGATATCCTCACGCAGGTCGGTTCTCCCGCAGTCGCCCGCGCGATCAACGTCTTTTCCGACGTCTGCACGATGGCGTTCGGCGTCTACATGGGCTGGCTCATCTTCAGGACCGTCATGATGCAGGTCAAGCTGCACCAGGTGTTTTCCGGAATACCGTGGCTTCCCACCTGGACGATGTACGTCGCCGGGACGCTCGGAATGTTCGGGCTCACGTTCCGGACGATTCAGCGTCTCGTTCTGGCGTCGCGCGAAAAAAAACGCCTGAGAGGAGATGAGGCGGCATGATCGCGCTTCTGCTCGTTTCCCTGTTCGTCCTGCTGCTTCTTTCCGTTCCGGTCGCGATCGCGATGGCGTTCGCGTGCGCGCTGGTGTTCTGGTTCTTCTTCCCGGGGAGCCCGATGATCCAGCTCCTCGCCCAGGCCATGATCAGCACGGCCGATTCCTTCCCGCTCATGGCGATCCCGTTTTTCATGCTCGTCGGGACGCTGATGTCGCGCTCCGGACTCGCCGAGGAGATCATCAACGTCGGAGACGCGATCACGGGCAGCACGCCCGGAGGGCTCGGCGCATCGACGGTCGTGGCCTGCATGATCTTCGCGGCGATCTCCGGCTCGGGGCCCGCCGTCGTCGCGGCGCTCGGCGTCATCCTGATTCCGGCGATGGTCAAGCGCGGGTACGATCCGGGGTACGCGGGATCGCTCGTCGCGGCCGGCGCGACGATCGGCCCCGTCATTCCGCCGAGCATTCCGATGATCATCTACAGCG
>CAZVUT010000343.1:0-2788 GCA_964630155.1 uncultured Synergistaceae bacterium | reverse complement strand
ATCCGATTCCGGCGCACCGGTTTTATTTCGTATTGTCATGCTCCGGCGACACGAGGTATTCGTAGTCCTCGGGGAATCTGTCTTCCAGAACGTTCGTTCCCGGAACGACGGTTTTCAGCGACGCGAGGAACGGCGTCACCATCGCGCCGGAAATCTGGTCCTCCCCGGGAAGCGTGGACGCTGCGATGACGCCGGTCGGCGCGACGATGCACGAAGCGTCCCCGCTTGAGACCGGAGCGCACCGTATCACATAGATCTTGTTCTCTCCGGCCCGGGTGCGCGCCATCATTTCGGCTGCCGGGTCGTGTCCCCAGTCGTACCAGAATAGGACCTCGACTCCATCGGCCATCAGGCATCCGGCGGCTTCCGGCGCGAATCCCTCGTCATTCGTCATGGCGCCGATCCGAAGGCATGATGTGTCGCACGCGTGAATTGGGCCTGTCCCGGCGCATCTGGCCTCCGTCCCGTCGGCCGACAGAAGGACGACTTCCCGTGTTCCCGATGTCCCCAGACCGCCGAGAACGACCATTCGTTCCGCCCGGATATGCGGCCGGACGCGTTCTTCGGCGGCGCTCAGCGAAAGCCCGTCATGGAGCGGCGGCAGACAGACGACGGAATACCCCTGATCCTGCGCCGTTTCCAGAAACGACGCGGCCTTCCCGACGTATGCTTCAAGTGTGTCGAAAGAAAACTGGACGACGCCGCAAAAGATCTCCCTGTCCGCAGAAAATCCGGAAGGGAAAGCGCTCCGTTTCGCCGCCGCGATGAGCGAATACCGCTCCGGATGGCGTTGCGGCAATTCCGGACGGGGAAGGGTGAGGTCGATTGAAGCGCACAGGATCGATTCCTCGAAGGAATTCAGCGAAGCGACCGTTTTCCCCCACGGATCGATGACGCGACTCGCCCCGCAGTTCAGGACCGACTTCGCTTCGAGCCCCACCTTATCGGCGACGACGAGCCAGACGGCGTTTTCCCGCGCCCGGGACGGAAGCATATAGTCGATCTGCGGATTCGAAAGAAATTCTCTGCGTTTTCCGCTGGCGGTCAGATTGGCGAGATCCAGAATGACATCCGCGCCCCTGAGGGCCAGAATCCGGGGAATTTCCGGCGCGCGCCCGTCGGCGCAAATCATCATCGCGATCGATCCGAGAGGCGTCCGAACGACGGAATACTCCCGCCCCCGCCGAACGTAGCGCGAATCGAAATGCCACATATTGCTCTTTCTCACATGCGACAGCAGGGCGCCCGAAGAATCGTACAGGAAGGCGCTGTTGGAGATCGCCCCGTCCGCTTCCGGGAAAAGCGCCCCGACGGCCGCATACACCCCAAGTGCGCGGGCCTTGCGCGAGACGGCCTCAAGAAATGCGGGAGCGCCGGCGACAAGCGCCTTCGCCCGTTCCGTCCCCGGACCGACGTAATAGGCGGGATAGGACGCTTCGGGAAAAACGATCAGATCCGCCCCGGTGCGCGCCGCGTCGTCCATGAGGGAGAGAATCTCTTCGGCGGTAGTCCCGCAATTCTCTGCTTCCCGGGCATGCATCTGAACGCATGCGATTCGCAGGGCGCTCATTTATTTGCTTTCGGGAACCGGGGTCGCCGCCGCAGGGGCGGGAGGCTGCATTTCCCTCATCTCCCGGAAGAGCGCGACGAGATTCTTGTAATGCGTGAATATTTCCTGCGGAGCGGAGAGGTTGTCCCACGTATAATTCCGCTCGAGAGCGAGATCGACGTCCCCGGCGTTTTTCACGATGTCGTCCTTCAGGATCCTCGCGCCGATGCGGATGTTGACCACCGGTTTGAAAAGGATTCGAAGCGACCGGACGTTCGGATAGTCCCGGTAGATCCATTTTCGGTGTTCATCCCAGTCGATCCGCATCAGACCATACCGTTTCTGCGATCGGGATGTCCACTCCATATCGGATTTCGCGATCATCACCGAGGCGACAAGGAAAGGATCGACCGCAAACGGAGTCGATTCCTGTTCGATATATGTCGCGTAAGTTAGAATTCGCTCAGCCGAGAGCGATTTTTTCAACGCGCCGAAATACCTCTCCATCGTCCGAATCCTGAGTTCGCTTTCGTCTCCGGCGAGATGCGATTCCATATACCGCCGCTCCCCGCTCTCCTTGAAAAGACCGGCATAACAGGGACCGGCGAAAACCGTCAAAAGACACACAAGAACGCATAGAACCCTTCTGTTCATTACTCCATCACTTCCTCCACGGAAATCTTGACGACTACCTTGCGGACTTGGCCCGGTTCTCCCTGAGCGACACACGGTTTATGCGCATCGGTCGGCAGAAAGATCGCAAAGACTCCGTCGGTCGCCCGGATCGTCTGCCCTTCTCCCCGCCATAGCGCGCAGTCATCGCCGACGTCGTATGCGCGGACTTTCACGAGGTTTTCCAGAGGGGCCCATTCCATAACCTCATCGCCGCTCAACGTCATCTGAATGTCGACGAACCGTCCGTGGTTCTCGAAATCCAGAAGATCCGATTTCCGGGTCGTAACCGTCTGGATGAGCGCATAGATCCTTTCGCCGTCGATCTCGTAACGGCCGTCGTCCAAAGCGCGAAGATCGCGCGAGAGCAGAAACTCAAACGCCTTCCGGACGCCGCATCCCAGGCCGTAATAGCTCGGCGCGTTTTCCAATGTATCGAGAATCATCGGGCATCGATCTCCTTGATACGCTCAGCCATGATGCTTATTTGCGCCATTCCCTGAACGTCGCTTTCAAGAAACGGCAGTCGCACGACGCCGTATTTCCCGAAGAGCGAGTCAATCTGCG
>CAZVUT010000342.1:0-2788 GCA_964630155.1 uncultured Synergistaceae bacterium | reverse complement strand
ATCCGATTCCGGCGCACCGGTTTTATTTCGTATTGTCATGCTCCGGCGACACGAGATATTCGTAATCCTCGGGGAACCTGTCTTCATCGACGTTCGTTCCCGGAACGACGGTCTTCAGCGAAGCGAGGAAGGGCGTCAGCATCGCGCCGGAAATCTGGTCTTCCCCGGGAAGCGTGGACGCGATGACGGCGCCGTTCGGGGCGACGATACAGGAGACGTCCGCGTTTGAAACGGGAGCGCACCGTATCACGTAGATTTTGTTCTCCGCGGCCCGCGTGCGTGCAATCATTTCGGATGCAGGGTCGTGTCCCCAGTCGTACCAGAATACGACCTCAACGCCATCGGCCATCAGGCACCTTGCGACTTCCGGAACGAAGCCTTCGTCGTTCGTCATGGCGCCAATCCGAAGGCATGACGTATCGTACGCGTGAATTGCGCCTGTCCCGGAGCAGCGCGCCTCCGCTCCATCGGCGGAGAGAAGGACAACCTCCCGTGTTCCGGATATTCCCGTACCTCCGAGAATGACCATTCGTTCCGTCCGGATATGCGGGCGAATGCATTCTTCGGCGTCGTTCAGCGAAAGCCCTTCACGGAGGGGCGGCAGGCAGATGACGGAATACCCCTGATCCTGCGCCGTTTCCAGAAACGGGACGGCCTTCCGGACGTATGTTTCAAGGGTGTCGAAGGAAAACTGGACAACGCCGCAAAAGAATTCCCTGTTCGCAGGAAATGTGGAAGAGGAAGCGCGCCGTTTCCCCGCAGCGATGAGCGCATAACGTTCCGGAAAGCGTTTCGGCAATTCCGGACGGGGAAGAGAGAGGTCGACGGAGGCGCACACGATCGATTCCTCGAAGGAATTCAGCGAGGCGACCGTTTTCCCCCACGGATCGATGATGCAACTCGAACCGCAATTCAAGACGGATTTCGCTTCCAGTCCCACCTTATCCGCAACAACGAGCCAGACCGCGTTTTCCCGCGCCCGGGACGGAAGCATATAGTCAACCTGCGGATTCGACAGGGCTTCCCTGCGTTTTCCGCTGGTGGTCAGATTGGCGAGATCCAGAATGATATCCGCGCCCCTGAGGGCCAGAATCCGGGGGATTTCCGGCGCGCGCCCGTCGGCGCAAATCATCATCGCGATTGATCCGAGAGGCGTTCGCACAACGGAATATTCCCGTCCCCGCCGCACGTAGCGGGAATCGAAATGCCACATATTGCTCTTTCTCACGTGCAACAGCAAAGCGCCCGAAGAATCGTACAAAAACGCGCTGTTGGAGATCGTTCCGTCGTGTTCCGGGAAAAGCGCTCCGACGGCCGCATACACACCCAAGGCGCGAGCCTTGCGCGAAACGGCATCGAGAAATTCGGGAGCGCCGGCGACAAGCGCCTTCGCCCGCTCAGTCCCGGGGCCGACGTAGTAGGCGGGAAATGAAGCCTCCGGGAAAACGACCAGATCCGCCCCCGTACGCGCCGCGTCGTCCATGAGGGAGAGGATTTCTTCGGCAGTAGTCCCGCAATTCTCGGCTTCCCGGGCATGCATCTGGACGCATGCGATTCGTATGATGCTCATTTATTTGCTTTCGGTGACCGAAGGCGTCGCCGCAGGGACGGGAGGTTGCATTTCGTTCATCTCCCGGAAAAGCGCAACCAGGTTTTTATAGTGCGTAAATATTTCCTGTGGAGCGGAGAGGTTGTCCCACGTGTAATTCCGCTCGAGCGCACGATCGACGTCGCCGGCGTTTTTCACGATGTCGTCCTTCAGGATCCTCGCGCCGATGCGAATGTTGATCACCGGTTTAAAAAGGATCCGAAGCGATCGGACATTCGGATAGTCCCGGTAGATCCATTTTCGGTGCTCGTCCCAGTCGATCCGCATCAGACCATACCGTTTCTGCGACCGCGATGTCCATTCCATATCGGATTTCGCGATCATCACCGAGGCGACGAGAAACGGATCGACCGCAAACGGCGCCGATTCCTGTTCGATGTATGTCGCGTATGTTTGAATTCGCTCGGCCGAAAGCGACTTTTTCAGTGCGCCGAAATACCTCGCCATCGTCTGAACCCTGAGTTCGCTTTCGTCTTCGGCAAGATGCGATTCCATATACCGCAGCTCCCCGCCCTCCTTGAAAAGGCCTGCATAACAGGGGCCGGCGAAAACCGTCAAAAGACACACAAGAACGCACAGAACCCTTCTGTTCATTATTCCGTCACTTCCTCCACCGAGATCTTGACGACCACTTTCCGGACCTCGCCCGGTTCTCTCGGAGCGACACACGGCTTATGCGCATCGGTCGGCAGAAAGATCGCAAAGATTCCGTCAGTCGCCCGGATCGTCTGTCCGTCTCCCCGCCACAACGCGCAGTCATCTCCGACGTCGTACGCCCGGACTTTCACGAGGTTTTCCAGAGGGGCCCATTCCATAACCTCATCGCCGCTCAACGTCATCTGTATGTCGACGAATCGTCCGTGATTCTCGAAATCCAGAAGATCCGACTTCCGGGTGGAAACCGTCTGGATGAGCGCATAGATTCTTTCGCCGTCGATCTCGTAGCGGCCGTCGTTCAATGCACGAAGATCGCGCGAAAGCAGAAACTCAAACGCCTTTCGAACCCCGCACCCCAAACCGTAATAGCTCGGCGCGTTTTCCAGTGTATCGAGAATCATCGGGCATCGATCTCCTTGATACGTTCAGCCATGATACTGATTTGCGCCATTCCCTGAACGTCGCTCTCAAGAAACGGCAGTCGCACGACGCCGTATTTCCCGAAGAGCGAGTCAATCTGCG
>CAZVUT010000341.1:0-2790 GCA_964630155.1 uncultured Synergistaceae bacterium | reverse complement strand
ATAACGCCGAGAATCATTGGGATTCCCTCCGGGCTGCATGTATTTGAACGTTGATACGTCTTTATAGCGTCTTAATATCGATTATTGTACAACTACTCTGAATGATTGTCAACAGCGCTGTTTGGCCTTTGTGAATAACGGCTTCGGCGGACAAACGGCGAATGTCCGCCGAACCGTTTCGTCAGGCGGTATTCCTACCGCGCGGCAATCGTCTTCCGAAGCGCTCGCCCGGGACGCGCTCCCGTGAGACTCCCCTGTTTCATGGCGACGGCGCCCGCCACGATCACCGCAAAAAAACCTCGCGGATACCGGACCGGATCCTGATACGTCCCCGTTTCCAGCACCTCGTCGGGATCGAACGCGGCAAGGTCCGCGATCATCCCCTCGCGGACGAGACCGCGGTGCTGCAGTCCCAGGCGAGCCGCCGGAGCCGATGTCATTTTCCGCACGGCATGCGGCAGCGAAAGGACTCCTTCCTGACGGACGTACTGCCCGAGGATCCTCGCCGTCGAACCGTACGCCCTCGGATGCGGCTTTCCCCCGACGATGCTGTCGGAACAGAAGCACATGGCCTCATGGCCGAGAATGGTCCGGACATCGTCTTCGCATCCGTAGAAAACCGTCATCGTGGCGTTTCCTTCTTCCTCATCGAGCAAGTCGCACAACGCATCCACGGGGCGCTTGCCGGATGTCTTCGCGATGTCCGCAAGCGAGCGTCCCTCGGTCCACCTGTTCGCGTCCGACCGGACCGCGTTGATGAAGATGCCGTCCCACCCGCAATTGGCGACCCAGTTCTCCCAGAGAATCTGTTTCCGGCCTTCCTGAATCTCGAGGATTTTCTCCCGCACGTCCGGATCTCTCAGATATTCAAGCATCCGCCGCTGCCCCTCCGCATGGAAAACCGGCGGAATGAGCGCATCGAGCATCGTGCTCCCCGCCGTGTACGGATATTGGTCGAAGGTCACCTCGAGTCCCGAGGAGCGTGCGTCGTCAATGACGCCGAGCACTTCGCCGGCCCGGCCCCAGTTCTTTCTTCCGGCGACCTTGAGGTGGGAGATGTGAAGCGGACACCCGGCTTTCGTACAGATTCCGATCACCTCGCGAAGAGACTGAACGATGTGATCCGCCTCATTTCGCATGTGTACGACAAAGAACCCGCCGAAGCGGGCCGTTTCCGCCGCGAGCGCGACAAACTCGCGTTCTTCGGCATAGGGACAGGGCGGGTATACGAGGCCCGTCGAAAAGCCGTAGGCCCCATCCGTCATGGAGGCGCCGACAAGCTCGATCATTCGCCGGATCTCGTCCTCAGTCGCCGGACGATCCTCCCAGCCGACGACGGATGCGCGAACCGCACCGTGCGGCGTCAGCATGGCCGTATTCGCCGCCGGGTGCGCGCGATCGACAGCCGCGAGATATTCCCCGACGCTGTTCCATTCCCATTCCTTCCCATAGCCGCCGTCAAGTCCAAGAAGACGTTTCTGCATCATGGGACGTTCCGGTGTCGAGACGGGAGCGACGGAGAGACCATCCTGTCCCACAAGTCCGGTCGTAATTCCCTGCATGAGTTTCGCATCCTCCTCAGGCTGCGCGAACAGACGGAGGTCTGAATGGGTATGCATGTCGATAAACCCGGGGCACAGTATCCGGTCGCCGATGTCGATCGTTACGGACGCCTCATCGGTGATGGATTTCCGTACAAGGGCGATCCTGTCGCCGGCGATCCCCACATCCGCCCGGAACCAGGGCGCCCCGGAGCCGTCGAGAACGCGACAGTGTTGCAGGACGATATCGAGCAAACGAAACACCTCTTTCGCGTTGGTTTGTACTATGGTCGAACAGTATCGTAGATCGTCACATCGGTATCGTCAAATAATTCATGAAAGACAAAAAGGACAAAACGTTCGTGGCGCCGTCTCTCGCAAGGGATCGGCGTTGAAGCGTCCACAAAGCCCCGACCTGTCGCCTGCACTTCGAAAAAACGCGCCTTTTCTCTTCATGCTATACTTTTTGCTGTTGGCGAGTTGTGCTCCATCAATATCGAAAGCGGAGGATCCTCTATTGAACGAATCGGAAAATCGTCCAAGCCCGGCCGTCCGGATCCGACCGGCGCGCCCGGACGAAGCCGGGGCGTTGACCGGCATCGCGTATTCTTCCAAGCGCACCTGGGGATATCCTGAGGAAGAGCTGGACGCCTGTTGCGGTTCCCTGGCCGTTTCGGCGGACTACATTCGCGAATATGCCGTTTTCGTTGCGGAGGACGACGGAACGCCCCTCGGATTTTTTTCGCTGATTCCAACGGATCGCGTGGGCGTCATCGAACTGGATCATTTCTGGGTGCGTCCCGAAGGCATGGGACGAGGCATCGGACGCGCGATGTTCCGGCGCGCGCGCGACGAATCGCTTCGTCGCGGCATGCGGACGCTTTTCATCGTATCCGACCCGAACGCGGAGGAGTTTTATCTCAGGATGGGCGCGACGCGGACGGGAGAAGTCCCTCCCTGTTCCGGCGACGGCGGATTCCTGCCGACGCTGGAGTTTTCCCTTGCGCCGAACGAGACGAAATCGCCGTCAGGCGAACCGAACGAAGGGAACGCTGATTCCTGATTACAGCCATGCGCGCCTATTCCCCGAAATAATGAAGGAGGACATCTGCATGACAGAAAGAAAGACACTGCGTCACGGCATTTCCGCTCTTTTTCTCGTTTTTTTGTTTCTCTGCCCCGCTTCTGCGGTCGTCGCCGCTCCCGTAACGGAACTCTGGACGGAGTACCGGGTCATTTCGGGAGACAC
>CAZVUT010000340.1:0-2804 GCA_964630155.1 uncultured Synergistaceae bacterium | reverse complement strand
CGCGCTGCGTCGCGTCGATCGTCCGGAAACGGCTGTAGTACACCTTCGGGTCCGAGATGCGGAAGAGCGCGACGGAGTCCAGGACAAGGTTCTTCTTGTCCTTCGTCACCGTATCCACGGGGTCGGAGTCGTACTGAAGGATATAGGCCGGGTACGTCACGAGAACGTCCGAAAACGGAACCTTCATGTGCAGGCCGGGGCCGAGCTTTGCGACGACCTCCCCCCAGCGCACGAGAATGCCCTGCTCGTCGGCGTCGACGACGCACAGGGCCTGCGCGCCGAAGAGAACCACGAGGAGTCCGAAAAGCGCCAAAAGAAGCATCGTTCGAGTCCGTCTCATCTTCGTTTCCCCCTCTCCCGTTACTGGGCCTTCTGCTGCCGGGGCTGCTGATTTTGCTGGGGCGCAACCTGCGGCGCTTGGCGCCGGGCGTCCGGCAGCGGAAGGTTCTCCTGATCCCCGAGCGAGAGGAAGTTCACCACGTTGTCCTCGACGAACACGATCTTCGCCTTCGACCAGCCCTCGCGGAGGTTTTCCATGTAGATGTTCAGCCGCACGAGTTCCGGGTTGGCGAGGTACGCCTCCTTCAGGCTCGTCAGGCGCGCGGCCTCGCCCTTCGCGGCGGCCACGCGGCGGTCGCGGTAGGCCTCCGCGTCGTTGAGGATTCGCGACACTTCGCCCACGGCCTTCGGCACAACGTCGTTGTAGTATTCCTCGGCACGCAGGACGTCTCGGTCCTTCTCGGCCTTCGCGGTGGTGACGTCGTTGAGCGCGTCGATCACGGCCTGCGGCGGGAGGACGTCCTGCAAGGTCACGGCCGTGACCGCAAGGCCGGACTGGATCGCGTCGTAGCGCGTCTGGATGATCTTTTTCGCGTCGCGCTGGATCGCTTCGCGCTCGACGGTCAAAACGTCGTCAAGCTCGCGCGAGGCGACGACCTCGCGCATTGAGGATTCCGCCCAGTTCCGGACGATGCTTGACGCATCCGTATTCCGCATCAGATTCATGAAATATTTCAGCGGGTCCGCGATGCGGAACTGGAGCGCCCACTCCACGCGGACGATCTTGTTGTCCCGCGTCAGCATGCCCTGTTCGATCGGGACGTCCTCATACTGTGCGGGAGGGCCTTCGCGGACGGTTCGGAAGCCGAATTCCTGTCGCAAAATCTTCCCCGTCCGAATGGGGTAGAGGGAGTCCAGGAAAGGCAACTTCATTTGAAAGCCCGGCCCCTTGACGCCGACGGGCGTTCCGAGCCGGATGAGGACCGCCTCGGACCCTTCCGGAACCGTATAGAACACGCCGGTGAACGCCATCAGCAGCACCAGGATTCCTCCGCAGGCGACGAGAAGCTTGCCGAAGGGGAACCCCGAAAAACGTCCGCGGACTTTCGAGAGAAAGGTAAAGCCCGAGTCGCCGTCGTCCTGCGGCGTTCCCCTGCGTTGCAGGCGATACCGGATCAGCGCGACGGCGATATAGACGATCAGCGCGCACAGAGACAAAAAGAAAATGGCGAACAAGAGATCATCCCCCTTCGGGATTCGTTCAAAGAATCGTTCCCCCCGGACGAAAGCGCATGCTGCCGGCTTTCGGTCCGGCGAAGTTTCACGAGAGCGCCATATATTTATACAGCATCGCGGGCGATCCCGCCGGAGAAAGATCGGTTCCGCTCCGTTCCCGTCAGCCGGAACGGACAGGAAGAGGCCCCGTCCCGGGCTTCCGGCGAGGACGGGGCCTCTTCCCTGTGAGGGGGCTTACACCACTGGAGGCGCTATTTTCGGATCAGGAGCAGCGGAACGAACAGCAGCAGCGCGAGCGGGGCGCCTTCGGCCGTGGCCGCGGAGCACCCGCCGCCGCTTCCCTTGTCGCCGGGCGTCGGGGTGACGGATGCGATTTTCGTAAACGCCTTGATGCAGACGTTCCCCGTCGGGTCTTCCGCCGTGAAATCCGTCCAGGCGGAACCGTCCGTGCCGATGAAGCTCTCGCCGGGGTTCGCGGTCGCCTTCTCGCTGTACCCCTCGACGAAACATTCGATCGGGATGGGGTAGTCGAAGCCGGGCGTGGTCAGGCGCACGACGACGGAAAACCGCTCGCCGTTCGTGAGCGGGACCGCCGCGGGCAGGGCGACCGTGTGGTATCCCGGAGTCGCGATTGATCCCGTCACGGGCGCGGTCGCGAGCGTCCCCGAAACGGGGTCGCCCGAAGCGACGCCGGTATAGATGCGAACCTCGTACGTCGAATTCGGGCTTCCCGTATAGAAGCTCACCGCCGTGAGGTTCTCGCGTGCGCCCGCCTTTCGGGCGGAGCCGTTCCCGGCGACGAAGACGTTGGCGAACCACCCCTCGGGGCCGTCTCCTCCCCAGGACCGCGTCCAGCCCAGCGGATCGTGATAGTAGACGGAGTCGTCGCTCGTCACTGGCCCAACGACGAAAGCGACCCCCTCCATGCGCGACGTGTCGCTGTAGGACAGATGGAAGAAGCCGTTCTCTCCCCAATCCGGGCCCCAGCTGTTCTTGACGATCCACGCGCCGTCCGCCGGAGCGTCCGGGCTGAAGAGCGTCCTGTCGAACGCGTCGTCCCATCCGACGAGGAGCACGCCGTGGTTCGGCTCGTGATCGCCGTTGAAGTGATACGCGCGAGTCTCGGGGGCGTAATACGCGTCCGCGTAATAGAATGAGAACGCGAGCCCGCCGTATTCCATGAGGGCGCTCTTGACATCCGCGTCTCCGGTCCGGAACGGCGTCCCGAGGAGATAGTGGACATCGGTCAGGTGCTTCCGGGTCGTGTAGTCCGACCAATGGCCCGTCGG
>CAZVUT010000339.1:0-2806 GCA_964630155.1 uncultured Synergistaceae bacterium | reverse complement strand
TCAGGGCGACGAGAGCCGCCATCCCGAGATCGGAATACTGAAGCATTTTTTTGAATGGACTCATAGCAGCCTGTGCCAAGTTTTTATCCCCTCCGCCCGTATTGTACCGGAGAATCCTTCAAGCGCCGCATGACGTCTCCCCGTTTGAGACGATAGACAAAAGCGAGAACTTCCGCGACCGCCTTGTACAATGATTCGGAAATCGAATCGCCGATCTCGAGTTCCCGGTACAGGGCGCGCGCGAGCGGAACGTTCTCGACGATCGGAACCCCGTTTTCCTCGGCTATTTCCCGAATCCGTCGCGCAATGTGTCCCTTGCCTTTCGCGACCACCTCGGGAGCTTCCATCACTTCTTTGTCGTACTGGAGCGCTACGGCGATCGTCGTCGGGTTCGTGATGACGACATCCGCTTTCGGAACGGCGGCCATCATGCGTTTCCGCGCCATCTCCCGCTGCTTTTGCCGGATCTTGCTCTTGAGCATCGGGTCGCCTTCCATCTGTTTGTACTCTTCCTTGATCTCCTGTTTGCTCATCCGGATGGATCGCTCGAACTCCCACCGCTGATAGACATAATCGAAGAGAGCGATGACCAGAAGCAGAAAGGCGAACTTCGCACACAACGCCCAGACCCGATCGAAAATAACGCCCATGCCGGCTTCGACCGGATAACGAATCGCCTCGATAAATCCCGCCGTTTCGTTTTTCAGGGCGCTGTAGAGCACAATCCCGAACAGGCTCGCCTTGAAGAGCCCCTTCACCATTTCGGCGATGGAGCGGAGCGAGAGGATCTTCTTCATCCCGCTTACCGGATTCAGACGGTCAAAACGGGGAGACAGGGGCTTGGTGGTCAATTCCAACCCCACCTGCGAAACGACGACGGTGAATGCGGCCACTCCGGAGGCAAGGGCGATCGGTCCCCAGAGAATGAGAAAACGCTTCAGGGACTCGATCCCGAGCGTTGCGGCCCAGTCGCTTTGAAAGAGCGTTCCGTCGCCCATGAACCGGATTGCGGATCGGATGGCGTCCACAAGCCCGCTCCCCATCCACGCTCCGAGAACAAGCAATACGTAAAGCCCGACGAGAATAATCGTGGCCGCGTCCAGATCGTTGCTCTTGGCGACGCGCCCTTCCTCGCGCTCGCGTCGTCTTTTTCTGGGTGTAGCCTGTTCGGTGCGCTCCTGCGCGAAAAACTGGAGGCGAAACGCCGGCAGGGATTTGCGGAAAAGGCGCTTTCCCGCCGCTCCGGAGCGAACAGCGAACGCAACCGGGAAGAACGTTCTTTCCTGGAGAGCCGCCGACATCCGGAAGGGGACTCTCATCGCCATGCCATGATCCCCTGAAGTGCGGATTCAATGACGGGGCCGATCATCGGGGCGATCAGATCGACGGTCAGGGGGAAAACCACCATCAGGAGAAAGAGTCCCAGTCCCATTTTCAGGGGCAGGCCGAGAATGAAGATATTCATCTGGGGAACGGTGCGAGCGAGGAATCCCAGACCGATATCCGCAAGAAGCAATGCCCCGTAATACGGAACGGAGAAGCGAACCCCGAGGTTGAAAATGCTCTGGAGCCAAGCGCCAAGATGCATGTCGCCGGGTTTGAAAATGTTCACCGCCCCGGGAGGAAGCAGTTTCAGGCTCTCGACCAAAGCCTGCGTGAGAAGGATATGTCCGTTCCAGTGAAAAAAAAACCAGAGTCCCACCGCGAACTGAAGTTGCGCAACGATAACCACCTGTTCTTCGCTCAGCGGGTCAAGAAGGCTGACCATGGAAAGTCCCATCGTCGTTCCGATGAGTTCTCCGGAAACCTGCAATGCGTAGAACGGAGCGCCTGAGAGAAATCCGAGAATAACGCCGATAAGAAACTCTCGCGCACACGCCAGAACCAGAGCGACAGGCGCCGCGAAAACGGCGACGGGCGCTGCTCCGTCCCAGCCGGCCATTGCGGTTCCGGCAAGCAGAAGAGCCATCCAGAAACGGACTGCGATCGGAAGGGACGAAGCCGTGAACACCGGTGACGAAAAGATCGTCCCCACGAAACGAAACCCGACAAGCAGCCACAGGGAAAGATATTGAAGAATTGGGTCCTGCGCGGCAGTCATTGGATGAAACGTTCCAGCTCCCCGAGCAGTTTTCGGGCCATGTCATTGATCTGTCCGAAAATCCATGGCCCGAAAAAGACGAGTGAAAGCAACACCGCGACGATCTTCGGAATGAACATCAGCGTCTGCTCCTGGATCGACGTCGCCGTCTGCAGGATGCCGACAATGAGTCCCACGATCATCGCAATGAGCAGAACCGGGAGTGCTGTTTTGAGCGTGATCCAGACGGCGTTCGTAAAAACATCGGACATACTGATCGGCTGCATCGCGGCCCCGCCTTTCAGAGCGTCTGTGAAAAGCTCTTTATCAGGCTCGCGACGACGAGGTTCCATCCGTCCGCCACGACAAAGAGCAGCACTTTGAACGGCAGGGAAATCATCATCGGAGGAAGCATGATCATTCCCATCGCCATCAGGACGCTCGAGACAACCATATCGACGACAATGAACGGGATGTAAATGACGACGCCCATCTGAAACGACGTCTTCATTTCACTGAGCATAAACGCCGGAAGCAGGATTCGGGTCGGAATATCGTCGGCGTTCTTCGGCTGTTCCATCTTCGCCATGCGAACCATAAGGGACAATTCCTGTTCGCGGGTATAGGCGAGCATAAACTTCCGCATCGGACCGATAGTCGCCTGCCAGGTAGTTTTGACAACGCAAATCTGATCACTAGGGAGAGCCGAATTTTGACCACCGCGAT
>CAZVUT010000338.1:0-2808 GCA_964630155.1 uncultured Synergistaceae bacterium | reverse complement strand
ACGAAACGGGGAAGGTCGCCGTGCGGGAAAGCGTCCTGCCGAAGACGCGCTTCCCGGCAATATGCGACAGGTCGAGCGGGCCGGGACGATAGCCCGTCGTTCCGGCGCCGCCGGCGCTTGTGCGTCCGCGCGACTCGAGAAACTCCGGCGCGAGCGGAGCGGAACGCGACGAGAGCGCGATCGCGGGCGTGCAGAACAGGCTCACTGCGAGAAAGGAAAGGGCGAAGAATGTGGTCCGTCTCATAGTTCCAAACCTCCTTGAGGAATACGTGTCGCGGAACGGTTTTTCTGTTGCGGGTGATCGCTCCGGTTCAGGGACGGGGAACGAGCGCCTGTCCGATATTTCCGGGGCGCTCTTCGGAACGCGGCTAATCGATCGTATCGACGGGACCGGTCCGGCTGGCGGGTGCATCCCTGAAGAGATGCTTTTTGTAATTGTACAGCGCCGCGTCGGATTTGTGACGACAGCAGCGCGGATCGCAACGGAAATCCGACGAATGCTCTTCTTTCGGGAGGAGCCGGACATTCCGGGGTCAAAAAACACGTATTTCGCGTGGTGCGGAGGCGTTGAGGCCGTGCTGGGCGCAAGAGCCGCGGCGCAGGCGATGGGCCCTGTCGCGAACATTCCATCATATTTTCGGCATGGATTCCATTTTTTCGTACGAATTATGTGATTATCTGCTATTATTTCCCTGGGAAAGAGGTGACGCCGGATGTACCGAAAAGCCATTGAATCGCTCCGGGCATGGAAAAAGTCGCCCAGACGAATTCCGCTTATTCTTCGGGGAGGGCGACAGGTCGGCAAGACGTGGCTCATGGAGGAATTCGGCAGGCGCGAGTACGAAACATGCGCCTATATCAATTTCGAGGGCAACGATCGCATGCTGCGGCTTTTTTCGGGGGACCTCGACGTGTCGCGGATTCTCTCCGGATTGCGGCTCGAGACGGGATGCGCAATCGATCCGGAAAAGACGCTCATCGTCTTCGACGAGATCCAGGCTGTCCCGATGGCGCTGACGAGCCTGAAGTATTTTCAGGAAAACGCGCCGGAGTATCACGTCATTGCCGCGGGATCGCTTCTTGGCGTCGCGCTGCATCCGGAAACGTCGTTCCCTGTCGGGAAGGTGGATTTTTGCGACATCGCCCCGCTGGATTTTTCGGAGTTCCTGCGGGCGATGGGGAAAGAAGAATTCCTCTCCGTTCTTGAAAAAGGCGAGTGGGAGATCGTTTCGAGCTTCAGGGACACGTTCGTCGAGCTTCTGAAACAGTATCTGCTTATCGGCGGCATGCCGGAAGTCGTGTCGGTCTTTTCCGAGACGCGCGGGTTCGAAGAAGCCCGAGCCATTCAACGGAGAATCCTGGCGGCGTACGAACAGGACGTCTCGAAACACGCGCCGAATGAAGCCGTTCCGAGGATCCGAATGCTGTGGAATTCGATCCCTTCCCAGCTCGCCCGCGAAAACAGAAAGTTTCTGTACGGGCTTGTTCGCGAGGGGGCCAGGGCGCGTGAATACGAGCTGGCCTTGACATGGCTGATCGATTGCGGATTGGTCCATCGCGTGAAACGGGTGACGAAACCCGGAATGCCGCTTCGTGCGTATGAAGAGCTTTCCGCTTTCAAACTGTTCCTTCTCGATGTCGGCCTGCTGTCGGCCATGACGGAGCTTGATCCGAAGACGCTGCTTGACGGCAGCCGGATCTTTGAAGAATTCAAAGGGGCGCTGACGGAGCAGTATGTGTTGCAGCAGCTGAAAGCGACGGACGCGCTTCCCGTGAATTACTGGTCCGCGGATTCCGGAACGGCCGAGGTGGACTTCGTGATCCAGTCGCACGGCCTCATTGTGCCGGTCGAGGTCAAGGCGGCCGAGAACCTCAAGGCGAAAAGCCTGAGAGTCTACCGGGAAAAATTCGCGCCGGAAATCAGCGTTCGGACATCATTATCCGATTTTCGCAGGGAAGCCTGGCTGGTCAACATCCCGCTCTACGGCATTTCGCAGATTCAAAAGCAGATCGGGCGGAGCTGACGCGCCTGCGCGATTTTCCTCACGAGAAAACACCTTCCCGGGCTTCCATTGCTTTTCACCGATGCTCTCCGCGTCGGTCAATTCCGGCGAAGAGCCGCATGGAACACCTCCCGCGAGGGAGCGTGCGTTCTCCGGAATTGACCGTTGTAGTGCGTTTATCGCGTTTTCTTTCTCCGATTCAGGAACAGCGGAACGAAGAGAATCAGCGCGAGCGGCGCGAACCCCGCGGCGGTTGAGCACCCGCCGCCGCTTCCCTTGTCGCCGGGAGTCGGGGTTGCGGTCGCGGTCTTCGTAAAGGCCTTGAGGCAGACGCTCATCGTTCCGCCGTGAATCGGCTGCGCGTCCTCCCACGTCGTTCCGTCCGCCGAGATATATCCCTGGTCGGCGCTCGCCGTCGCGGCGTCGGAGTACCCCTCGATGGCGTACTCCACCGGAATCGGGAGGTCATAGCCCGGCGTCCGGAGGCGGACGACGACGGCGAAGCGCTCGCCGTTTGAAAATGTCGGCGTCGCGGTGATCGCGACCGTGTGGTATCCCGGCGTGTCCAGCGTTCCCGACTGCGGTCCGGAGACGAGCGTCCCGCTCGTCGGCGCTCCCGCGTCGCCGCCGCGGAAGACGCGAATCATGTACTCGGAGCCGGCGGCCCCGGCGTAGAAGCTGACGGCCTTCAGCGTTTCATGGGTCGTTCCGTTCGCGCGGGGCGTTCCGAGGGGGAGGGACGGCGATCCCGCCGTGAAGACATTCGCGAAGAACGCCGTATCGAGGCCCGGATATCCGTGCGAGT
>CAZVUT010000337.1:0-2811 GCA_964630155.1 uncultured Synergistaceae bacterium | reverse complement strand
AGAGCTTCTGGCCGGCAGCGGCATCGAGGTCCGCGTCCGGAAGATGGAGTGACCGGCAAGGGCGCGAATGCGGACGAAAACCGGAGGCGTTCTCCCGTTGCGGGAACGCCTCCGGTTTTTCGCGTTTCCGGAGCGGGGTTATGGTTCGAGTTCGGGAGCGAGGCGGGACCGCTTCGTCACGAGGCTGACCAGAATGACGGCTGCCGTTGCGATCAGGAACGAGGGGAGCCCCTCGTGGAGCCCGAAGAACCGGTTGCCGCCGTTATACCAGATGAATGTGTTCAGCGTTCCGGCGATGATCCCGGCCAGAACGCCCCACTGGGTGGTCTTCCTCCAGAAGATCGTGGCGAACAGGCCCGGCCCGAACGAGGCGGCCAGTCCGGACCACGCGAGGAGCGTCAGGTAGAAGACGGTGTCGACCTTCGCGAGGGCGAGCCCGAGCGCCACGACGCCGAAGAGGAGCGTCGTCCACTGGCTCAGACGCGTGTAGAACCGCTCGTCGTGCGTCGTTCTGAAGAGGACGGTCTGCATGACGTTTCTCACGAGTTCCGAGGTTCCCTGAAGGAGCAGCGCCGACGTGGTCGACATGATGGCGGCGAAGATCGCCGCGAGCATGAGCCCGCCCATGACGTTCGGGAAAAAGCGGTTGATGAAGGACGGCGTCGATAGCTCCGGGTCGCCGATCGCCGGGAAGAGGACGCGGCAGCTGAGCCCCAGAAGGATCGGGAAGTATTGCCGGACGGAGTTGAAGATGATGGCGACGACGGCCGCTCCCGGGATCTTCTCTTCGTTCTTGATCGTGATGAACTTCTGGATCCCCTGCGGCTGTCCCAGAAAGCCGACGCCGACGCCGAGCCACAGCCACAGCGCGGCGAAAAGGGGCCACCCGGCCTTTCCGCTCGTCCACGAGACGAGGACGGGCTGGATCTGGTGGAGCTGACGGAGAAATTCGCCGAAGCCGCCGATATGGACGATGGCGAAAACGGGCATGAGGACGCACATCGCGAGCATGAGGGCGCCCTGGATGGCGTCCGTCCAGTAGACCGCCGTAACCCCGCCGATCATGGTATAGAGGATGACCACGACCGACGAAACGATCGTCGCCGTCCTGTAGTCGAGGTTGAGGGCCGTCGCCGCCTTGCCCGCCGCGATGAAGTTCGATCCGAGATACGCGAACATGAAGATCGCGACCACAAGCCCGCCCGTGACCTTGATCAGCTTCCCCGCGTCGCCGTTGAGTTTCGAGAGAAGATCGACCGGCGTGAGCGCCTTGTGTTTCTCCGACAGTCTGCGGACCTTCGGGGCGAGGTATCGCCAGCAGACGAGGTCGAGGAAGGGGGCGAAGATCGCCTGGTAGAGGGCGAGGAATCCGAGGGTGTAGCCGAGCGCTACAAGGCCGATGAACGCGTATCCGCTCGCGAGCGTCGATCCGGCCGCGAGGCCGCTCACCACGCTGCCGAACCCCTTCCCTACGATGAAGTCTCCGACCGACCTGACCGGTCTGTATTTGACCGATGCGTAACTGACGCCGAGGATGAGAATGAAATATCCCACGAGTCCGAGGTATATTCCGATCATCGCTTCTCACCTGACCTGTCGCCGCGCCGCGCCGCGTGCAGGAGGAACCACAGCAGCACCAGCAGCGGCGGAATCGCGGGGCCGATAAAGAGGACAAAGTACTCTCCGAATCCCAATAGCTCCATGCGACACTCTCTCCCTTCTTCACTCGACGGAAAGGCGGAAGACTCCGTCCTCTCCGCCCTTCAGACCCGCGGGCAGGGTGATGTTCACGAAGCAGCGTTCTTCGGGGCAGGCCTTTCCGTCCCGAAGGCGCAGCCAACAATCGTGTCCCGGGAGGATCCGCGCGCACCGCGTCCGGACGCGCGCGATGGAATCCGCGCTCTCCTCCGCCGACTGCGTCATCGAGATCAGGGCCGGGTCGAGCTCGGTCCTGTTCTTGACGGCGTCGCCCGTGAGGCCCCACGTCTCGGTCTCCTGCCGGATCATGAGGCTTGTCCCTCCCGGAGTGTGCCCCGGGGTGTGAAGCGTGGTCACATCGCGCGCGATCGCGGTTTCTTCGTCACCGAGAAGCGTCTTGTCGAAGACCTTGAGGTACGCGAGGACTCCCTCCTGGACGAAGACATCGTCCCGGGTATTCGCGTATTCCCATTCGCGGCGGCTCAGGAAGAACGTTGCGTGGGGGAAGAGTGTGATGTTGGCGCAGTGATCGAAGTGAAGATGGCTCAGAAAAACGGCGTCGATATCCTTCGTGGTCAGTCCCGCGGATTTCAGGGCCTCGAGGAGCATGGGCCTGGCCCCATGAGCCCCCGTATCGAAGAGAATCCGCCTCCCCTCGGTCCGTATCAGCGCGACGGTGCTCCACCCGAGAAACGATACATCCGCCCTTCCGGGGAAACCCCGGATCAACACGGAAACATCGACGGACACCTGCCAATCGCCTCCTTTGACCGCATGTCGCCGGTCGTTCGTGTCCGAAATCTCCTGATAAGGCAGCGCTCTATGAATCACCGGGAGGACTCCCGGTTGTTTTTTCCGCCGGTGAACGTTCGGCAGGATCCGCGTGGTTGACCACGTTCAACCAATTCAGATCAAGCAGAATATACGCATTATTCCTGAGAAAATCAAGAGACGAGATAGTCGCCGGAAGGGGGGCGGCTCGACGGGCGAGGTGTGAAGAAGTCAGCTTCTCCGTGACAGAACCGCCCCCGCTGCCTATAATCCATCAGGCGAATACGAAAAGGCGGCGATTGACGGTGAACGGGAACGCGGATCGGATCAGGGGAATGCTTT
>CAZVUT010000336.1:0-2819 GCA_964630155.1 uncultured Synergistaceae bacterium | reverse complement strand
TCTATACCAGATCCGCACTCCCTACAATAGACCGCGCCCAAACCCTCACGCCCGGTGACGGATGCACATCGGCCAGATTTTTCAGGCGGGGCCGCGCCCAAACCGGCGCGGGAGCCCCCCGGAGAAGTCGCAAAAGAGGAAGCAATATATCTTCGTCATCGATTCTCAAAAGCCGGAGAAGGCTCAGATCGTCGGGAACGGGATGTTTCGCGGGCCATCGTTGCAGCGTTCCGGTCAGCACGGAATGCGACGGATGCGCCAGAAACTTCGCGAGGAGAGGACCGCGTTCGCGAAGCGATCCCGTCCATTGAAGGAACAGAAGGGCCGCGGCCTCGTCCAGACTGCCGGCGCGCCCCGCTATGACCGTCGCGAAACGCAGATGCAGCTCCCTGTTCCGCGCAAGGTTCGGGATCAGGAGCATCATGTCCCTGTCGGGCGGGAAACGGCGCAACATGTCGTCCACCGCGTTCTGAAGGACGGGCGAGCGGATCCATTCGACCGAAGCGGAGACGGCGAGCATGCGAACCGTCGGGTGGGTGCTCGAAAGGCGAAGGATCAGCTTTCCGACCTCGGATTCCTCCTCCTGCGTCTTCAGTTGCTGCCGCAGCTTCGCCATCTCCAGCTCCGCGTCGAGAAGGGCCTTTTCGAGCCTGAGCCCTCGGATGTGCTCGTCTTCGCTTCCGGGCGCCTCGTCCTGCGCGGTCCGCCGCGTTTTCTCCCGATCCGGTTCGCGCCGCTTCCATGAAAACGGCGACCGGGAACGGGATTTTCCCGCTTTTTCCCGCGGAACGGGAGGATTCTGAAGCAGTTCGGGAGAGAGGTTCTTGAGAAGCATATACGCGCCCGTAATACGCTCGAAGGCCTTCTCGGACTGCGGTCCGGCCACGTCGGGATGACACGTGCGCGCAAGGCTCCGGAAGGCGGACCGGATTTCCTTGAGCGTCGACCCCGGCGTCAGTCCGAGTATTTCGAGGTTCTCGACGATCTCGTATGCCGCGTTCATGTTTTCAGCGCTCTCTCCATTTCGGTGACCATCGTGTCCAGAAGCGTTATCGCTCCCGAATACCCCTCGCCTTCGCGAAGGGAATAGACCGCGCGCGACAGGGCTTCGATCCGGGTCCGCTGCGAAGGAACCAGCCTTGGGGAAATCACGGCGATTCTGCTCTCCAGCTCCTTCAGTTCGGGCATCTTCCCGCGCTCTTCCGACGTCGCCCCTTCGCCGATCTCGACGGACGGAATATGAAGCACCGTCCCGTCGGAGCGTATTATATCAATCCGGAGCAGTCCGCTCCCGTCGACGCGGAACTCGAGCCCGACGGATTCGCCCTTCGCCAGGTCACGGAGCGTCTGTATCCCGATGACCTTCCAGCGGGCATACGATCCGGGGTCTCCCTGTGCGATCCGCAACGTCAGCGGTCCGGAGCCCACGCTCGTGAAGTCCCGTCTCGCGGTCGCGGGGAGCGGCGTTCCCTTTTCCATGACGGCGACCGGCGTTTCGTCCGCCGCGATGATTCCGAGGCTCTGGGAAAGGACGTCGATCAGCAGCTTTTCGCCCGACGTCGTCGAGAGCGCCGCTCCAAAAACCACTGCCTCGTCCGGACAGACGGAAAGCCGTTCGGGACGCGTGACGCGATCCTCGAGCATCCGGCGGAGCAGGGGAATCCGGCTGCTCCCTCCGACGAAGAGCAACTTTTCCGGCCGATGACGGTCCCAGAGGCGGCGCACTTCGTCCACCACAACGGCGATCCGGTCCTTGACCAGATGCTCGAACACCGCCCGGGAAACAGTCACAGGGGGGCGATGAGCGTAGTCCCCGAACGGAACCCATTCGCACTGTTCGCAGTCGGACAGGGCGATCTTCAGACGTTCCGCCTCGGACAGGAGCATCCGCCAAAACGGGGAATCGTCTTCCGGCGCGCCGATGCCCACTGCGAGCCACGACGCCAGGAGGACGTCGAAATCCCGTCCGCCGATGTCGCTTTTCCCGGTGCTCTCCAGAACCTGCCAGACGCCCCGCTCGCTCTCGACAACTGATATATCGGCCGTCCCCGCCCCGAAATCCAACACGAGAAACCGCCCCTGCCGTCCGAAAGCGAGCGCCGCCGCGGTCGGCTCGTTGATGATCCGGATGGAGCGAAACCCGGCGCTTTTGCCGCTTCGGGCGATCGCGGAGCGTTCCGAAAAGCTGAAATAGGCGGGAACCGTAAGGACGCACGACGAGACGAAGGTTCCGAGCCACGCCTCGGCGTCCTCGCGCAACAGGACGAGAAGCGGCGTGAGAATCTCCTCCGCCGTTTTCGGCCGAACGCCGCACTGCCCTCTCCAGGAACTCCCGATTTTGCGTTTCAGATCCCACCAGACGCGGGACGGATCGCGAATCTCCATCCGGAGCGCTTCCTCGCCGCCCAGAAAGCCGTCGGGCGTCCAGGCGACAACGGACGGCGTACGGTTCGCACCCCATCGGTTCGGAATGATTTCGGGCTTCCCGTCCCGGAGACAGGCTGTCAGGGCATAGCGCGTGCCGAGGTCGATTCCGATGATCTCTTCCGCGGCCGTTTCCCGCGCGGATGCGTGCGTCATGAAGGAATCACCCTGCCCTTCAGAAGCTCCCCGCGCGTTTCGGCGACGAGGACATTCGCGATCGTCCCCTGCTCGGCGGATCCCGTCGCCTCGACCCTGAGATACTCCGGAATCAGCCCCTCGACGCCCGCGTCCGATCCGCCCTCGACGAGCATCCGGACCGTTCTGCCGGCAAAGCGCCGCGCATAGGCCGCGAGCCGCGCGTCCGATGCGTCGCGGACGCGACGGACGCGCTCGGA
>CAZVUT010000335.1:0-2842 GCA_964630155.1 uncultured Synergistaceae bacterium | reverse complement strand
GCACTGCGGCTTCTGACGGGACGCGAGTGGGGCGCGGACGACGACCTGCCGTTCGGCGTTCGTCCCGAGCGGATCGTGAGCCGCGGAGAGGTCGCCGCACTTCTGAGGACGCACTACGAAGGCACGCCCGACGACCGGCGCGTCCCGTTCGCCGGACGATCGCCGCACTTTACGCCGCAACGCCGAATCTGCACCGGGGCCACCGTGGAAGGACTGATCGCCGAACTCGACGACCGCCCCGAACTGACGCGGCTCTTCCTGGCGCAGGGACGCCCGTGCTCGTCGCCGTTCCTCCCGCTCCACGCGGGAATCACGACCGTTCCGGAGCCGCTACAACCGATGGACAATCCCGCCGCTGAGCTCGAGACGCACTGCGCCGCGAAGCCCGATCTCCTCGACGCGGACGGGGGCGGCCGGCAGCGCGTCAGGCGCCGCCAGACGACCGTCGATCTCAGGTGGGACGACGCGTGCGGACCGCTCGGCGAGTGGATCGTCTCGTTCGAGGCGGCCGCGGCCGCGGAGGAATCCGGCGTAAGGTCACGGGCGCGCGTCCTCTTCGACGCCGGGAACGATTCCGAGGCGCGGGCGCTCCTGAACGAATGGGCGGCGCGCGTGACGGCCGACGCGGAACGCGGACTCGACGACGTCCTCCGCCCCTTCGCCCCCTCAGGCGCCTTCTGCGACGCCGCGTCGCTCGTCAAAGGCGACCGGTCGGGCGAACTGGCCGTGCGGTTCCCGTGCGCCGGAATGCCCGACGAACGCTCGATCCGGATGGGGCAGGAGGGACTCCCCCACTCTCTCTGGGCCGCGCCCGTCACGGGCTCGCTGCGCTCGCTACGCTCGGACGGCGACGGCTGGACCGTGCGTTTCCGCGTCAGGGAGCTCACGGAAGCGGCCGTTCCGTGCCTTTCCGACTTCCATCTGGGCGGCAGGGACGTCGCCGGACGGAGCTTCTCCGCGCACACGCAGCTGCGAGTCCTCCCGCCGCTGCCGGAAGAGACGCTGCCGGCGTGATTCCTTCCGGGAGCGAAAACAACGCGTGGGAGGGGAAACCGGTCGGCTTCTCCTCCCACGCTTGACCTGCTTCCCCACAGCGCCGCGCCGCCTTCGCCGTTCCTCAGGGAAGCGCGTTCAGCAGTATCCGCACAGCCCCGCCTCGCGTGAGCGCATCGGCGTCACGAACTCCGTCCGGCAGGGGAATGTCGCGTCCTTCGGGAATCGCGAGACGCGCAAGCAGCGCCCGGAACGAGCCGACATCGGGAAATGACGCGAAATCAGCCGTACGGCCGGGAGTGCGGAAGCGCTTCGGAAACGCCCCAGCGAGGCGTTCGGCGAAAACGCGCGTCTGTCGTCCGGTCATCGGAAGCGACGGCGCGTACAGATCGCGCGTCATTCCGGGCAGGAGTTCGTAGAGCGTCGCGAACTGCACGGCCTTCCATTCAGCGCCTCCCTCGGGAACATCGGCGAACGTCTCCATCGACAGGCGGCTCCCCGCGTCGAGAAGGCGCAGCTGAACGTCCATCGGCGCAACGTCGCGGACCTCGCACCCCTTTCGTACGGCGCAGGCGGCGATCGTTCCGACGGCCTGCCCGGCGAGCATGACGGCCGGTTGCAGCCGGATCGCGCCGTTCACGAGCCGCGAGACGGAGATGTTCTTCTCTGCGGCGAGAAGACCGTCGACCGTCTCGGGGACGAAGACGCCGAACGGCAGCTGGAAGACGCCCCGGCTCGGCTCCCATCCGCTCGGGAACGACGCGGCCGATTCGCCGAGATCATGCTCCATGAAGCGGTCGAGGTGCGCGCCGTGGATGTCCACGGGGTACTCTCCGAGCGCCATCGCGGTCGGGTAGTTTTTGAGCGCGCGTCCGTCGGCGCGGACGATGTCCGCGTTCCGCAGCGTGTCGAGTCCGACCAGCCTTCGCGATTCTCTAACGTACGGAAACGGGGGGATGTGGCGCAGCGCGGCCGCGAACGCGTCCTTCGTGACGGGCCAGACGTCCCACGCGGTCGTCGAATGGCCGCTGTACCCCTGCGAATCGTCCGCGGACCAGTCCGTCTGTCCGAGTTCCGAACGGAAATAAAGCAGGAAGCCGAGCGTCTTGAGAAGCGCCTCGCGGTCGGCGAGTTTGCGGAAAAGGCGATCCTCGAGATACCGGACCGTGAGTCCAGGAACGTCGCCGCCCCGGCCGGGCCAGTCGTTCGCCCAGTTCACGCCGGTCTTCGTGATGTTCGGCCAGGTTGACGGCGTTCCGCTGTCTGCGGGGAGCGGGTTGCCGGGATCGGGAAGGCCGCGGTAGGCGTTGTGGCTCACGACGTCGAACGGATATTTCCCGGGCCAGCGGTTCCCGTCGCGCGTCACGACCTTGCGGAAATTCGGGAGCATGGCATCGTACCCGGGGGGCGGCGCGGCGGCTGCGGTCGCGTCCGCCGCGGATGGGGATTCGTATTTCCGGATCACCGCGACGTAGGTGATGTCCTGGATGTTCGCGTCCATGTCGATATCCGGCGAAACGGAATTGCCCGCGCGATACCGGGCTCCGGCAAGGGGCAGCAGGTCGCCGCACTCGGTCGCGTCGACGAACACGGCGGCGCGGTATTCCGTGGGACGGAAGTCACGCACGGCGGTGACGGCGACGAGTCGTTTTCCTTCGCGCCGGGCCTGCGTCACGCGCGTTTCGGTCTCGATCGTCACGGATCCGGGAGCCGGGATCTCCCGGATCATCGACCGCAGGACATCCTGCCCGGCTGCGGGTTCGAACGCGATCGTGTCCGGGCCCCAGTAGCACGTCGAGACGCTCCGTCCGAGCGCAGCGTAGCGCGCGCGGACGCGTTCCGTGAATTC
>CAZVUT010000334.1:0-2849 GCA_964630155.1 uncultured Synergistaceae bacterium | reverse complement strand
ATCATGATGAACGGCGGCGCCGCGTCGGAGATCGTCGCGGCGCTCCGTCGCTTCATCGGTTGCGATCTGGCCTTTGCGGATACGACCTTCGGCGAGAACATTCTCGCGTCGCGGAACCCCGAATTCGACGCACTCGTAAAGGACGCGAACCTCCCGCGACTCCTGAAGGACCGGTGCAACGCCGCCGTCACGCTCGGGAACAAGGCGTACGGCTACCTCATTTTCGACGTTCCCCCCGAAAAGCCCAGAACCGGGTACGAATGGGACATTTGCGTTGACCACGCGAAGACTGTCCTGCTGCTGAGCATCCAGAAGCGCATCGCGCAGACGGAGGCGGAACGTCGGTACCGCGACGAATTCGTCCAGGATATCCTCTTCAATAACCTTCGTTTCGAGAAGGAGGTATGGAACCGTGCGAAGATGTTCTCATGGGACATGCGCGGTCCCCGGGTCGTCATGGATGTCGACATAGACAACTACAAGATCCAGTTCGAGCGATTCAGCGAACGTGAGGCCGCGACGATAATCGACGAGGGGAAAAAGCGCATTTACACCATCGCCGCAGCACGCGTCCTCGAGCGTTTTCCGAAGACGCCCTACGCGGAACTCAGCGACTCCATCGTCTTCATTCTTCCCGCCGGAGGAACGGATCCGGCTGAATTCCGTTCGACCCTGAACGCGCTCGCGACGAAACTCCAGCAGGACATCCGCGACCGGACCCACTTCACGGTCACGGTCGGCATCGGCGGGGTCAAGGAGAGCGTCTTCCAGTGCCACCAGAGTTACGATGAGGCGCGCAAGGGGCTTGAAACGGTGCGGACGTCCTACGGTGGAGGGCGCATCGTCTTCTGGGAGGAACTCGGCGTCTACAAGCTCCTCGGGCCGCTCTTCAACTCGCGCGATTCGATCGCGTTCTATACCACGTACATCGGTCCGCTGATCGAGTACGACCGGAAGAAGAACGGAGAGCTCGTAAAGACGCTGGAGGCCCTCGTGCGGCACAACTGGCAGGGCAAACAGGCCGCCGCGGATCTGCGCATCCACTACAACACGATGAAGTACCGCTTCCGCAAGATCCGGGACCTCATCAACCTAGACATCGACAACGGCGAACAGCGACTGAACATCGCACTCTCGCTCAAGCTGTACATGATGAACAGCAACTGCAACTGATCGCCGAAAGCGACCCCTTCATTACTTTAGGGGCGGCCGTATTCGACTTTTTCGTTCCCCGGATCGCCAACCATTCGTCGAAATCCTCTTTCGCGAATCATTAGGAACAAAACCTCCCGAAATCGATGTTCCTTAAGGCCAATACCCTGTCCGTCTTCTCGAAAGATGTCCCCAAAGTACACATATTCACTTCGCCTTGAGCTACAGAGGACATAGATTAACGGAAATACCGCTCCTATGATGACGTCAACGCGCCCCGAAGGAGGGATAGGCTTTGCGGCGCACACCACAATTCTGATGCGGAGGTGTCATCTGTGCCCGAAATAGTGTTGAAAGCGGCAAACGCAGGAATGGTCTGGGGAATCGCCATCGTCATCGTTCTGATCGTTCTCGTGCAGTCCCTTCTGTATACGAAACTCTCTTTTGAAACAGCCGCGAAAATAGGGTTCCCCCGGGAAAAATGCGTCCTCGGCTTTCGTTCCGGGGCAGTCACCGCAATCGGTCCCTCGATCGCGGTCTTTATCGTCATGGTCGGCATGATGTCCGTCGTCGGAGGACCGATCACCTGGCTCCGCCTTTCGATCATCGGCGCGGCGCCGACCGAACTCACGGCGGCGACGGTCGGCGCCCAGGCGCTCGGCGTCGAATTCGGATCCGATAAGTACGACCTCATGGCGCTCGCTTCGTCCTGGTGGACGATGGCCGTCAACGGAACCGGCTGGCTGCTGATAACGGCCCTGTTCACGCACAAGCTCGAAGATCTCCGCGAAAAGGTCGGCGGCGGCGACGCGAAATGGCTCGCGATCATTTCCGGCGCGGCCATGCTCGGCTGCTTCGGCTTCCTGAACTCCCGGACGATCATCCAGGGCATCAAGGGACTCGCCGCAGGCAAGATCGGCGGCGGAGGCCCACTGTACGCCACGCTCGGGGGACTCATCAGCATGATGATCCTGGTCCGGATCTCCCGGAAGTTCCCGGCGCTCCGCGAATACAACCTGGGAATCGCGATGCTGATCGGAATGGCCGCTGCGGTCGTTCTGTCCTGATCCGACGGAGAGGAGAATTCACTCATGGCCAATATCAGTCACGCGGAATTCGAAAAGATCTGGAAGGGGCCGGTCATCCGAATCGGCGTTGTGACGATCGTCGTCCCGATGCTTCTGTGCTTTCTTCCGAACGTGTATCTCTACATGGTCTACGGAGTCTTCCCGCCTTGGGATATCGCGCTCAAGGCATGGGGCATGATCGCAGCGATCTTCGGCGCATTCTACATCGTCGAGCCCATCTCGTACTACCCGATCCTCGGCCTTACGGGGACCTACATCTCGTTCCTGAGCGGAAACATCGGCAACCTGCGGCTCCCGTGCTCGGCGGTGGCGCAGGAAGTCGTCGGCGTCGAACCCGGAACCCCCGAGGCGGAGATCGTCTCCACGCTCGGCGTGGCCGGATCCGTCGTCACGAACCTCTTCTTCGTGACGCTCGCGGCGATCGCCGGAGCCACGCTGCTCGCCATGCTGCCCGCAAGCATCGCAAACGCTTTCAAAAACTACACGGTGGCGGCGATCTTCGGCGCCATGTTCGGCCAGTTCACGCTGAAATATCCGCTCCTCGCCGTTGCGGGGCTGGGAATCCCGGTCGGCCTCTTCATGGGCGGACCTGCCCTCGGAATTCCGTTT
>CAZVUT010000333.1:0-2855 GCA_964630155.1 uncultured Synergistaceae bacterium | reverse complement strand
GTGCGCCGTCACGTTGTTCTCCGTGACGGAGAGCGTGAAGCGCCGTTCCGTCAAGCCTTCGTCGGATCGCATGAAGCGGGCCATCGGCAGCTTGACGAGTTTCCGAACGGTTCGGACGATGCCGCGAGCTCCATACCGCGTGACGTTGGAACGCTCGATAACGAGACTCCTGACGTCGTCGCCGACCGTTGCGGAGTACCCTTTCCTCTCGGCGGTCCGGACCGCTTCCGCGATGCGAATATCGACGATCCGCCCCATGTCCCCCTTGCCGAGTTGATTGAAGAGGACGACGCTGTCGAACCGGTTCAGAATCTCAGGCGCGAAAAACTTCGACAGGAAAAGCCGCGCCTTGCCGTCCGTGTCTTCGTACGCGGTTTTCGGGTCAGAGCTGAATCCGATAGCCGCCTGCCTTGTCCCGATCGCCCCCTCTTCCGTGAAAGCCGCGTTTGTCGTCATCACGACGACTGCGTTGGCGCAGTTCACCGTTTCGCCCTGTCCGTCGGTGAGGCGTCCCTCGTCGAGAAGCTGCATGAAGACAAGTTGAACATCTCTATGCGCCTTCTCGAATTCGTCGACGAGGATCAGGGAGTCCGGTCTGGTGCGGAGGCGTTCGGTCAGGACCCCGCCCTTTCCATAACCGACGTAACCGGGGGACGATCCGATAAGGCGAGAGAGGCCCATCAAATCGGAGTATTCGGTCATGTCGAGCGTGATGAAGCTGTCCTTGTCTCCGAAGATCGCCGATGCGGTCGCCTTCGCCGTCTCGGTCTTTCCGACTCCCGTGGGCCCGGCGAAGAGAAGCGACGCCGGTTTATTCGTCGGGGCCATGTCCGTTTCGCGAAGCACAAAAACGTCGCAGATGGAACGGATGGCTTCTTCCTGTCCGATGATGCGTTCGCGAAGCGTGTTCTCGAGCGTGCGCATCCGTGCGTGCGAGTCCTCCCGCCCGGCGAGGGAGATGTGGGTCATGTCGGAAACGCAGTCGCGGATGTCGACCGCCGTCACGGTGTCGCGGCCTTTCATCACGCTCCTGCTGCACGTGCTGTCGAGGACGTCGAACGCCTTGTCCGGCAGTCGGCGCGCCGTGATGTATCGAGCGCTTGTCCGGACGGCTTCGACGATCGCTTCCGGTTCGATCCGGAGGCCGTGATGCGCCTCGTATCGGCCGGCGTTGGCTTTGAGCGCCTCGATGCTCGCCTCATCGGACAGCTCGGGAACGTCGATGATCTCGAAGCGACGCTCGAGCGCCGCGTCGGCGCGGACAAGTTCCCGGAATTCGCTGCGGGTGGTGGCTCCGATCAGACGGATGCCCCCGCGCGCGATTTCGGGCTTGAGGAGGTCGGCCATCCCCGGGATGCTCATGACGACGTGGAATTCGTCGATGAAGAGGATGACGTTTCCCACGGCTTGGCATTCCTTGAGGAGCCGCCGCAGTGTTTCCGCGAGGATTCCGTTTTGTGCAAGCGTCTTGAGTTGGTCGGGCTTCAACTGGACGACGCGTGCGTCTTTCAGGCGACCTTTGAGTTCTTCCCTGGCGGTGCGCGCGGCGAGCTCTTCGGCGATGGCGCTCTTGCCGACGCCGGCGTCGCCCGTCAGAATCGCGTTTCCCTTCCCCTCGCGCAGAAGAGTGATGATGATCGCGGTTACGATCTCATCCCGCCCGATCGTTTTGGGAAGCGGCTCTCCGTTTGCGATCATCTGCGCCATTCGCGCCGTGAGATCGATTCCGACGGAGTCGAAAATCGAAACGGGCTTGACGGCCGTCGACGTCGCCGCGGAGGCGGATGCCGCGTCACCCTTGTTTTGATCCGTTTCAAGGCAATTCGCGAAGTATTTCCGGGCGTTGTCCGTGAGCGGCAGGGGAACGCCCCCTGAGAAAACCTTCTTGTCGATTGATGACTTCACCTTCTTGATATGGGCGAAGGTGATCTTTTTCGCGCCCGCCTTTCTCGCGAGATCGGCCGCAATGCGTTGAATCGTCAGAGTCTCATGGCTCGGGATCATCGTGGTTTCCTCCTTTTTTTCCGGCGTCGCCGGGGTGTCAGAGCGTAAACTCCTGAAGGAAGATGTCCGATTCGGACGTTTCCTCGGGCGCTTCTTCGGCTTCCTCGTATCTTTTCCGGATGTATGCTCCCTCTGTTTCAATCAATGAAAGGGACGGCGTGCGAAACTGCTTCCGTTCGGGCGTCGGATCTCCCGGCGCGATTTCCTCCGGCATGTCGACAAGTTCAAAACCCGAGGGGGAGAGGAAGATCGCTTTTTTCTCGTCGAGTTCATCGGGAGCCTCCGCCGGAAGTCTCGTGAGGCGCCCGGAGGCTTCGCCGGTTACATTCTTCACGACGGATGCAAAGTCTCTGAGCATCTCCGCGTCTCTCGTATGTCCCCAGGTCATGCTCTTTGGAGCGATTCCGGTCGCCTGGTTGGGAAAGCCTCCGGTCCGACGCGCCGTCCAGATAAGATCCCAGCCCGAAGAACTCTCGGAGTTTCCGCAATCCGAAAGCTCGATGATGCTCTCTTCGCGCCACGATTCGAGATCGGCCGCGACGATCGTCCCTTCCGGGAAATTGACGAAGGCGCTTTCCAGAATCAGACGGGCAGCCTTGAGCGGCAACGCGGAGACGTCGATGAAGAGCGGACGGCCGGAGAGAGCGGGGAAGACGGGCTCGGAATACAGGCCGCTGAATGCTTTCAGGCAGTCGACATACGGCGACAGGCTCGCGATGATGCAATTGGCGGTGACCGAGGAGTTCCGTCCGATCAGCTTCATGATCGTCGCTTTCGAGTCTTCGTTTTCGATGCCGTCCAGCCAGTCAGGCGGGTCGAACGTGGTCTTTCTCATATCGTCCGTCTTTGAA
>CAZVUT010000332.1:0-2864 GCA_964630155.1 uncultured Synergistaceae bacterium | reverse complement strand
CCCGGACGAAAAGATGTCCTCCGCTTGGGGTGAGCGAGGGAAGATCTTCCAGAGAGGCGACGTTGCCCGCGTAGGTGAGTTTGTCGAGCGTGACGACCCGGCGGCCGTTCCGGACCAGGAAGTGCGCCAAGTTGCTGCCGATGAATCCCGCGCCGCCGGTGACGAGATACGTTGTGCGTTCGTTCATGAGAGACACTCCTTTTCTGGTATATCCTGCCGGAAGGCTGCGGATGTTCCGGCGCCGGTTCTGCCATGAGAGACGGTCAACGCTGTCCGCCCGCCGGGCCGGACCAGAAACGGCGGACTCTGCCCTTGAATGTGAAGTCTCTCTCCGGCCGAAGCGTTACGGGAATCCGTTCCGTCCCGGCCGCGGATGGAAGACCCCGGAACAGGGAAACGATCGTCGGAAACAGATTATACCGGTTCAGAACGAGATTGCGCGCCTCGACGAGGGCGGGACGCGCAGTCTCGTACGCGTTTCGATCCATAGTTTCACGGATGATCCGCATCGCCTCCCCGGGGCGTTCGATATCGATCCGGACGAACGCTCCGGCGGGGAAGTACTTCCCGATGTTCGAGCATCCCCAATAGAACGGAAGCGCGCCGCCGAGATAGGCGTCGGCGAGTTTCTCCGTCCAGTAGTCCGGGCGCTCGGAGTTTTCGAGGACGATGTGATACCGATAGGGAGCTATTGCGTCCCGCTTGCAGGGAGCTTCTCGCTCGCGCCCCTTGCCGAACAGGTCGAGCCCGGGGATTCTCGCCTGTTCGAGAATGGAGACGAACTCATCGCGCTTCCTGTGGCCTTCGCGTTTCCGTTTGGCCGAACAGACGAGCGAAATAGCCCGATCTTTGCCCTCGAACGGCGAATGCGCGGCGAGCGAATCGTAACACTCGACGAAACGCTCCGCTCCCGAGGCGTCGAAAAGGCGTCCATAGTGCCAGGGAAGCGCCTGCTGATCCCGGATGACGCCCCGATGGCGGATGTCGTGACACGTGAGCACGCGCGCGAATTGCGCGAGGTACTCCGGGCGGTACGTCTTGATCATCGGGGGCTCCCCGGTGATCAGGAGCGTCCGGTCCGGCGGGCAGAGCGTCGTCATCTCTTCCGGGAGCTCCTCGTACGCGACCCACGCGTCGGCTTCGAGCGTTCCGGTCCGGTCGACGAGAAAGGACACCCCGTCCCATTCCCCGGACGAACCGGGGGTCTGCATGACGAGAGGCCAGGACGCCGACGGAGTCGTGAGGCGGATGATCATCCGGGTGTGCTTCCTTTCTTCCGGCGAAGAGTTCAGAGCTTCGGGACGATGCGGATGATGTCCTCGAACGCCGAGAACGAAGAACCGGGAAACAGCTGACCGGCCAGAGCTTCCAGGCGTCCGAGTCCGGGATATGCCGGATCCGTTCCGAAACACCTGGCGTCGTCGACGAGAATGATATGGTCCTTCCTCGAATGACGGGCGATTGCGTGAAGTTCGCGGAGGACGGGAGTGTCCTCGGATCCCCTCGCGGTGTCGCCCCGGGAGTAGTGCGCATCCAACCAGAAGAGACACCGCCGGTCGCCGACGCTGTCGAGGATGTCGCGAAGGCGGTCGCCGCTGTCTCCCTGAAAGAGGAAAATTTTCGGATCGGATCGGAAGCGGGCGCACGCCTTTTGGTACAGATCCTCCCCGAGTTCGATGGAATACAGGCTCTCGAAATGTCGCCTCACGGCGCGTAGGGTCCGCCCCTCATACGTTCCGGTTTCGACGAACACGCGGATTCCGGCTTCTTTGGCGTACCGGATGATCGTTCCCTGCTTGACGGCGTTCGGAGGCGGAAGGGGACATCCTTCCGACCGCCATCGCAGTCGGACCGCCGTTTCGTGAATGCGCCGCACAAGATCGAACATTTACAGCATCTCCTCTAGGCCCCGTCGATCGGAGGCGTTCCGTTTCCACGCGTTCCCGCTCCAAAAAATGGTGTGACCGATTTCCGGAGTCTCCGCGCACAACGCTTCATGTCTGCGAATAGCAAGCGTCTCCGCAGAACGCGGCGCAAATGACAACCGGACGTCGCATCGTTCCATCGAAGATGCTCCGTATGCGCATATTCGGCGTTGCGGCGCTTTACCTTCATATATCCGGGAGATGATACCATGATCGCCTCGGCGGCCTCAACCGTAATCGGATGGTCGCACGAAGCGGGGAAGAGCGTGGGCCAGCGTTCGGGATCTCCGGGATCCGGCGCGAGCCAGAACGTCGCCGGCAGTCCGTGACGGACCCGCAGGATGCTCACGATCGACTGATCCTGCCGGTGGATCGCTCTGGAGCCTCCGATGATTCCGGGGTCCGCGGCGTAGCGCATGGCTTCTTCGATGACGGCGCATGCCGGGTGACCGGACAGGTACCCCTGAATTCCCGCGTTGACGAAAAACCCCTCACTGTATTCTGGAGCTGCGGCGTTCATCCTTTCAAAACATCTCTTCGTCGTGAGGCTGCCGATCCGGGCGAAGGCGTAGTCGTAGGGGCAGACGTTGAAGAGACATCCGTCGCGTTCGATGGCGCCGAAGAGCGCATCCAGCGGCCGCACCGCCTCCGTCCCGGCGTCGAGCCAGAAAACCGTCCCCTTGACGGAGCGTAGCGTGTCGTGGATTGCGGCGATCTTCCAGGCGAAGAGGTCGGGCTTGAGGGCGTGGGCGCAAAAACGCGGAACGTCGTGCAGCGTCGTCCGCTCGAGCGCCCCGACGATCCGGCGTTCGACGCCGGACAGGCCGAGGTCGTAGACCCGGACATCGATCCCCTCCGGATGATGCCGGTGAAGGCTTCCGATAAGATTGACCGCGCTGCCGAAATACCGGCCGTTCGCGGCGGTGCAGACCGTGCGAT
>CAZVUT010000331.1:0-2877 GCA_964630155.1 uncultured Synergistaceae bacterium | reverse complement strand
TCGGGATCGGGCCAGGAGTCGAGCGGATTGGCCGTCCGGTCGCCCATGCGCCATTTCTTCGTCCCCCACGGGGTCTTCACGTGGAAGAAGCGCGGATAGGCCTCGCCGAGCCGCGTGCAGGTGGACGCGCTCGTATTGACGCGGTCGATGACGATGACCTTCCCCTGCGTCACGCGGAGGTTCTCGGTGAAGAGCTGCGCCGACATGTTCGCGGCGGGCTCCTCGGCGTGGGTGCCGCCGATGATCAGGAGCGCGCCCCCGGGAACGCCGCTGTCGAAGACATAGACGTTGGCGTCGTTGATCGTCCCGGCGACGCTCTTCGAGTAGTCGCCTAGCTTCTTGACGGCCGTGAGGCCCTCGCTCGCCACGACGGGCTCCCTGAAGGCGCGATGCTCGCGGAAGAGCTGTCCGGCGACGGCCGTCGCCGCGATCACGGCGAGGAGCGTTGCGGTTTTAACGAATTTGAGATTCATGCGGCGTCGCCCCTTACTTGAGCCGCAGCAGGCGCAGGATGAAGGGGACCATCACGATGCCGAGGAGAACGGCCTCCTGCGCGTTGCGGGTCCGGAAGAATCCGGCGACGACGGCGACGAGGAAAAACGCGTTGATGCAATAGTAGAGCGCCATGACGACGGCGCTGAGGGTGACGGAATCCATGGTATCAGCCTCCGATCAGGGCGCCGAGTTCCCTGCTGTAGATCATGACCGCGGTGCACATCGCGAGGATCACGAGCATGGGAACGAGCGCCGTACGAACAAAGCCCCGGTAGTAGTCGCCCGCGTAGCCTAGTTCCATGACTGCCGCCCTTCCGACGACGGCCGTCGGGGGGAGGCAGTCGCCCACGGGCCACATGACGGCCCAGCTCGCGAGCGAAATCACCGGGTTGAGCCCGAGCATATTGAACAGCATGATCAGCGGGACGCCGAAGAGCGGGGCCACGGCGTACTGGAGCACCCCTTCGGACGCCGGCAGGATGATCCAGAGCGTCGCGAAGAGCACCGTGACGGGAAGCGTCACGACGGCCAGCGAGAGCAGGCCGCGGGCTCCCGTGAGGGTCATCGCCTGGTTGAGGATTCCGACGACTACCATGATGCCGACGAGCCCGAGAAGATTGTGGACGGTCGTCGACGCGACCTCCAGCAGCCGCAGCCGCACGGGGCTGACGAGCGCCGTCGCGACGGCGGAGAGCATGAAGACGAGCGGCAGCCCGAGGATCGGGAACGAGAAGGGCCATACCCTTCCCGCAAGCGTCAGGCCGATCAGGACGACGAAGGGCAGGAGCGCGCGGGGCCAGTTCCATGCGGCGGGCGCTTCCGGCAGGTCGGCGAGGGCCTTTTCGAGTTCGACGGGCTGCCCGCGCCCGGCGAGCCAGAACGTGGAAAACAGCGCGCCCGTGACGGACAGGACCGCGAGCGGCAGGCCGAAGCCGACGTAGGGCATGTTCGCTCCGGCCGCGGCCATCATCGCCCACAGGTTGATCGGCGGGCACGCGGCGCTCATGGCGGCCAGCAGGAAGATCAGGGCGACGCGGCGGTCCTCCGGAACGCCCATCGCCGCGAGGACGGAGCCGACCAGGGCGCCGACCGTCAGGACCGTCGTGGCTCCCGAACCCGTGATGGCTCCGGGAATCAGCATCACGAACGTCAGCAGGACGAGGCAGACGAACCGGCGCGCGTGGAACGCGCCGACGATCCGGCGGACGATGAAGGCCACGCCTCCCGCCTGCTTGTAGAGCGTCATGAAATACGTGGCCGTCAGGAAGATCAGGCAGACGTCGTAATAGGCGCACGCGCCCTCGACGACGTGCCGCACGATCTCGTAAAGAGACAGCGCGGATCGGGGGTCGGCCCCCTTCGGCAGCGCGACGTGGGCCGCAAGGGCCGCGAGCGCCGCCGCGAACATCGAAAGCTCCGTCGAGAGGCGGAACTTTTTCGCCACGCCGAACGCCAGTACGATACAAAGAAGCACCAGCATCGAATGATGAAACATGGTCATCGTGAACGTATCCTTTCACCGCAGAATTGACGGGGGGCCCCGAAAAGAGGCCCCCCGTCGTCGCGTTCTACTTGAGCACCGTTCCGATCGCGAGGGCGTCCTTGATCTTGATGAGGGGTTTCTTGTGGGTCTCGGCGTACTTCGTGAAGAAGCCGTCGCTGTCGCTGTCGGTCACGACGAGGATGATGTCCGCGTCCTTCATGACAGCCTCGATGGACGCCGCGTCGGAGCTATCCGTCCGGCGCGCCATGCCCTCGACGTGCGCTCCGATGACCGTCATTCCGGCCTTCTTCGCGGCCGCGATGGCTTTCGCGCAGCGGTCGATCTCGGCGTCGACGTTCGTTCCGGCCGCGCCCATGCCCTTCATGCTCGTCCCGCTCGTGACGATGAGCGTCTTGTAGTCGCCCTTCACGTCATCGGCGGTCAGCTTGTTGTTGTAGTCGGCCTTCACGCCGGCCTGTTTGGCCGACATGCCGATCATGACGGCTCCGGGACTCTGCCCGCACGTGGTGACGATATACGGCCCCTCGGGCTTCGGTGCGTCGGCGGCGAATGCGGCGGCAGCCAGCGCGGCGATGACGAGGACCGCGAGCAGCGTTTTTCTCATATCGATTCCCTCCCTGTTGTTTGCGAACATCGGGCAAAGGCCGCGAAGGCCCTTGCCCGATGCGTGGCGACATGTATTGTCGGAGCTACTTCGTCTTCTTGATCGTTTCGAGGTCGCGGACGGCCGTTCCGCCGAAGTCGACCTTTTCCAGGTACGCCTTCGGGTAGCCCGGCTTGAGCATGGCGCCCTTCGGGCTGATCTGGCCGCCGTCGTAATACGTTCCGATCAGATGCCAGGCGAAGTTCCACCAGCCCTTTTCGACCTTGTCGAGGTT
>CAZVUT010000330.1:0-2891 GCA_964630155.1 uncultured Synergistaceae bacterium | reverse complement strand
CGTCCGCCGAAGCCGTGACCTACGCGGTCATGAACGCGCTGCTGAAGGACAGGGGACTGCCCTTCCCCGAAGCGCCCGCCGTACAAAAACCCGTGGAACCGCAGCCGATCCCGCCCGAACTGCTCGCCCACGCCGGATTCTACGCAAACCAGGACGGAGGCGCCCGGTTCGCCTTCGACACGGCGAAACACACGCTGAACATCTTCCCGCTGAAACAGGACGCCTCGGACGCCGACGAAAAGCCGCTTCTCACGCTCGTCCACAACGGCGGATTCTTCCACGACGCCGTCAAGGGCCTGAAGTACTACTTCATTACGAAGGACGCGCAGACCCTGCTCGTCATCGGGGACATCCCGCGCTTCGGCGGCGACTCTCCTGACTACCTGAAGATCGACGCGATCGACAAGCCCGTCGCGTTCGCGGTCGACGTCGACGGGAAGTTCTGGCTCCGCCGCAACGCGTCCCCCTTCGTCCAGGTCGTCCAGGGGCTGCTGATGAAGTCGTCCCTTCACAGGGAACTCCCCGGCTACATGACGTTCTTCGGTCTGCTCCGGATCGAAACGCCGGAGTTCGCAAGCATCGCGGCGACCGGTTCCCGCGACCAGGTCGAAATCATCCTCTTCAGAAAGGACAGCGACATCCGCGTCAAGGGGGCGGGATACGTATTCTCCGCCGAAGGAGCGGCGACGCCGCTGACCGCCGGGAAGAACACCGTCACCATCGGCGCGGCGGGCGACAACGAGTGGAAGAAGCTCGGCGCGGGAGCGATCCTCTCCTTCGCGCGTCCCGACAAGGGCCGCATCGTCGTTCTGAAACCGATGGACGACGACTCGAAGGTGCTCTTCGACAGCATCGTGGACTCGGGCGAGGTCTACGCCCCCGAGGGGAGCTTCGTCTTCTGCGCCGGAAAGCCCGGCGACGCGTTCGACGTGACGGCGAAGTAGCCCCCGCCGGAAGATACGGCGTATACGAAGAAGCCCCGGAGCGTCCGAAAACGCCCCGGGGCTTCTTTTTGCTCGCAATACTTCGCTGCTCGCAATACTTCGCTGCTCGCGGCGACGCTTGCAGCTACCTGTCGTCGCGGAAGACGACGCCGCCCTTCATCACGAAAGAGACCTTCTCCGTCGCGGAGATATCGTCGAACGGACTCCCCGGCATCGCGACCAGATCCGCGTTCTTTCCGGCGGCGATAACTCCCGCGTTCAGCTCAAGCATCTCGGCCGCCGCCGACGTCCCGGCCTTCAACGCCCGCAGGGGGGCGATCCCGTTGCGGACCATCTCGGCGAACTCCGTCGCGCCGTTCACCGAGAAATCGAACGTCCCGAGGTCCGTGCCGAAGGCCAGCTTCACATCGCTCTTCGCGATATTTCCGGCGCACTCGAGAATCCTGGGCGAGAACTTCGCGTTCTTCTCGCGAACGTACTCCGGCATGCTCATGTCGACATGACCCTCCGCCGTCGCCCGCGCGTTCACCACCACCGCGATCTGCGTCGGAACGAGCCAGATGCCCTTTTGCGCCAGAATCTCCAGCGTCGCCGCCGAAGACAGGCTTCCGTGCTCGACCGACCGGACGCCCGCGACGACAGCCCGGCGGACAGCCTCATCCCCGTACGCGTGAACGAAAACATGCTTTCCGATATCCCGCGCCGCCGCGACCGCTGCGCTCATTTCCTCCTGCGAATACGACACATCCTCGGGCCCGTCGCTCGGCGACATGAAGCCGCCGCTTCCTGCGATCTTGACCCACTCCGCGCCGTGGCTGACCTCATTGTGAACCGCGCGCCGGACGCCGTCCACCCCTTCGACGACCGATACCTGTTCGAGCGACACGCCGTTCCGGACCAGACCGGCGCCGTCGAAATGCCCCCCGACGGCGGAAATCATGTGCCCGCCGGTCACGATACGCGGCCCCCTGATGATTCCCGAATTGATGGCTTTTTTCAGCTCGGGGACGACCCAGAAGGCGAAGCTGAAATCCCCCGCGTCACGAACGGTCGTAAACCCGTTGTTCAGGAGCTGACCGCAGGCATACACCCCGTTCAGCGTCAGCGAAGCGTCATTGCCGCCCATCGTGTTCGCGAAGAACCGCGCGCCTCCGGTGAGATGGACGTGCGAATCGATGAACCCCGGCATCACGAACTTCGAGGACAGATCGATCACGCGCGCGCCCTCCGGCCGAGCGACGCTCTTCCCGACTTCAGCGATCCGGCCTTCGACGACGAGAATCTCGGCGGCCCCGAGCGGCCCGTCCGAAACCCCATCCCAGTAATTCCCCGCCAGTATGACCGTCGCCTGCTTCGGCGCAGCCGACGCGCAGGAGGGAAGCAGAAGCACCCCAAGCATCAGCAATGAAACAAAAACGTGTCGCATCATCCGTCACCCTTTCCGGAAAAGTAAAGTGCGAAGGCGCCGAACGCAATGGAACGACGCCGAAGTGCACGGGAACGATACCGCAGAAGACGGATGTTTGTCCAATCGGTCCTCGACCGAATCATAAAGCTGAAGTACCATATTTTGTAGGATATTTTTCCTCCAGAAACACAAAGGAGCTGAAACGAATGCCGGCGATAATCGACATGGAACGATTGGCGCGTGATGTCGGGGCGCTTCCTCCGGAGGGGCAACGGACCGTATGGGACATGGTCCAACATCTTCGGAAAAGCATTGCGCGTCAGAGCGATGACGCCGCCCTCGAAACGGAAATCACCGAATTCCAAGCGCTTGGACGTCCCCTTTCGGACAGCGAACGTGAAGAACTCCGAAGAGATCTCCTATAAGCCCAGTCAGACGAAAAACCCCGCATAACGACAGGCACAACCCCGTTCTTCATCACGATTTCAATCCTGCTCCGCGGATGTCACCGGCCGGATGGCCCCGATTTCGAGAAGCGC
>CAZVUT010000329.1:0-2891 GCA_964630155.1 uncultured Synergistaceae bacterium | reverse complement strand
GCCGATGGAAGGCCTCTCCGGTTCTGTTTCATCGGCCGCCTGACGCGAATCAAGGGGATCGCCGACATCGTCGACGCCTTCTGCGGGCTCGGCGCGCCCGGGTGGAGCCTCGACGTCGTGGGCGACGGACCGCTCCTGCAGGAACTCGAGGAGCGCGTCGTTCGTTCGGGGCTGAAAGACAGCATTCGTTTCCACGGATACCGGGAGGACACGGAAACGTTCCTCCTTTCGTGCGACTGCTTTCTCTTCCCGTCACGCTCGGAAGGCGCGGGGCTGACGCTCATGACGGCGCTCGCGATGGGCGTTCCCGTCCTCGCATCGAACATCGCCGCAGTGCGGGAGATGGGACTGGGAGAGTCGTCTCTGATTGCGCCCGGCGACGTCGATGCGTGGGCGAAAGCGCTCCGGAAAGCCGTTTCGGGCGCACGCCCGATCCCGTCGGCCGGTTGCGTCTGGCCGACGCCGGAAGAGGCGGCGCAAAGAACGTCGACGTTTTATGAAAAATGTCTCGCCTGACAGGCTGCAATCGGAACCGGGAATCGTCTGACGATCTTTCTGCGTTTCTCCGAAACCCGTGCATCATGACTTTTTCGTGAATTGAGACGTTCTCCGCCCGATACGGCGGAGTTGTGGGGGCGTGCGCGTCGTGCTGTTCAATTCCTTCGAGTTTCTGTTTCTGTTCCTTCCGCTGACGTGGGGGATATGGCGAATCCTGTGCCGGATGCATGCGACGAACGCTTCATTGCAGCTTCTTCTCGCGGCGTCGCTCTTTTTCTACGCGTGGTGGAACCCACCCTATCTTCTGCTGCTGGCGGCATCGATCTGCGTCAATTATGTTTTCGGATGTTTGCTGTCCCGGACGCCCGCGGAAAACGCTCGCGAAGGGCGTGGCCGGACGCTTCTTCTCTTTTTTGGGATTTCCCTGAACCTTGCACTCATAGGCTATTACAAGTACACGGGTTTTTTTCTCGAAAGCGCGGGATCGCTCTTCGGTTTTTCCGTTTCCGTCCGCGAGGTCTTTCTTCCGCTTGGAATCTCTTTTTTCACCTTTCAGCAGATCGCCTGGCTCGTCGACTCCTGGAGGAGAACAGTCGTCGCGAATAACATCTCCCAATATGCGCTCTTTGTCTCGTTCTTTCCCCAGTTGATCGCGGGACCGATCGTGCGCGCGCAGGACATCATTCCCCAGTTCGGTTTGAACCGCACGTTCTGTTTTTCATGGAACAACACGTGTCTGGGGCTCGCGCTGCTGTCTCTCGGGCTGTTCAAGAAAGTAATACTTGCGGATACCTTCTCGCCGCTCGTCGCGGCCGTTTTCGACGACGCGAACATCCCGACGCTGGTCGAGGCGTGGGGCGCAGCGCTGGCCTATACGTTCCAGATTTATTTCGACTTCTCCGGGTATTCGGATATGGCCCTTGGGCTCGGCCGGTTGTTCAATATCGTTCTGCCCGAGAACTTCAATTCGCCCTACAAGGCGTGTTCGATCATCGATTTCTGGCGGCGGTGGCACATGACGCTTTCGACCTTCCTGCGCGACTACCTGTACATTCCGCTCGGCGGGAGCAGGATGGGGCGGATCCGTCGCTACGTCAATCTGATGATAACGATGCTGCTCGGCGGGCTCTGGCACGGAGCCGGATGGACGTTTGTCCTCTGGGGAGGACTGCACGGGCTCTATCTGACCGTGAATCATCTGTGGCGGGATGCGCGTTTTCCCGCTCTTCCCCGGGTTCTCGGCTGGACGGTGACCTTTCTGTCTGTCGTGACCGGGTGGGTTTTCTTCAGGGCGACATCCCTTTCCCGGGCGATGGAGATTCTCTCGGGCATGCTCGGAATGAACGGAATCGTTGTGCCGCCGGATTATTCGCTTGCGGAGGCGTTTCCGGAGGCGCTTCGCGCGCTCGGGGTGCAGGTGCTCTCTCCAGAAGCGTGGCGTTTCGAGGGACGATTTCAGACGGTCGCCCTGACAGTCGGGTTCATCCTGTGCCTGCTCCTTCCGAACGCGCTCGAGTGGTGCGCGGGTCGACCCTGGCGCGACCGGCCGTGGACGACCCGAATGGTCGTAGGAACCGCTCTCGTCGCCGTGGCGCTTTCGCTGCATCGGGTCAGCGAATTCCTCTACTTCCGCTTCTGATATGGACGGGGCGGATGGCATGAAGAGAACGACGAAACAGACGGAACACGCCGGCCTGCCGGCGGAAAAACATTTTCTGGCATGGGGGCTTGGCCTTCCGCTGGCGATCTGTATTTGCGTCATGACCGTGAACTGGCTTGTCGATCCGCTGTGGTGCTTCAATCACCCGGTTCCGGCGGGGCATTGGCAGGCGATGTTCAACGACAGGGTGCAAAAGGCGAATATCCTCGTCTTCAAACGACCCAGAGTCGGAACGCTCCTGCTCGGCAGCAGCCGCGTCATGTACACGGACCCCGCTCTGTGGGGGAAGGACGGCTTCAACTATGCCGTCAACACCATGGTTCCTGCGGAATACGCGTTCGCTCTGCGAAATGTCCGGAGAACCGTCGGAATGCCGGAAAGAATCGTCGCCGGGTTCGACTTTCTCGGCGCGAGCATTCGCAGGGAGCAGGAAGCGGCGTCGCGAAGCGTCGATACCCGGCGTCACGTTGACGACGCGACGAGTCCGCTCTACCGGGTGAAATGCCTGCTGGACTATAATGTCTTCCGGAACGCCGTGAAAAACGTCTTCCGGAAGGGATTCGAAGAAAAGGACGGAACCATTCGCTACGATGGCGGTCCCCGGCCCGTTCTGCATCTGGCCTTCGTGAATCCGGACCCTCCCGCGCGCCGGGAGTCTCTGGCGGACAATCTCCAGATTTACGGCCGTTCGTATGCCTCGTTTCTCTACGACGGCGGACATCGGGAGAAGCTC
>CAZVUT010000328.1:0-2902 GCA_964630155.1 uncultured Synergistaceae bacterium | reverse complement strand
CCTCCTTAGTACAGTACGGCCGCGACGCCGTTCGCCCCGAGAATCAGGATGATGCCCCATATTGCGGTCACGAGCCCCGGGACGAGACATCGGCGCAAAACGACGAAATAGTTGTCCTCGCCGATAACCTGCGCCGCGAAGATCCCGGCGAGCGCGGTCGGCGGCATCAGATCTCCGAGACCGGCGATCAGGCTGACCGCGGCCGTAACGACGATCGTGTTCTTCCCGAGAAGCGCGAGAACGAACGGAACGCCCAGGATCGACGCGGCGCCGAACGCCGAGATGGCCCCGAACAGGGGGATTGTGGTCGCAATCGCGAGGTAGATGAGGAACGACGGCAGGGCGAGAGCCGAAACCACCACGAACCCCTGGACCCCGATGAGCGTCATGATCTGGATGAACATCCCGACGCCCATGAGGATTCCCATGACCGGCAGCGAATCTCGGACCGCTTCCGTCGCGGCTTCGAGCGGATCGAATCGCGATCCCGACGCGAGCGCCGACAGCGCGGCGAGCACGAAATCGACCGGAAGGCCGAGTGCCGGCCAGACGTCCGGAAAGAACTGCTCCCCCGCCATCAGCAGTACGAGAACCCATACGGGAAGAAGCAGGCGGGCCGAAAGCGGGACCTTCTCCATCCGCCGCAATTCCTGTTCCAGTTCTTCGCCGCCGCCGCCGGAAGCCCGGAGATAGGGATAGACCAGCGTCACGGCAGAATAGGCCGCGAGGGGGAGCGTACAGGCAAGAAGCGGACCGGCGAACCCGACGTAGGGCATGTCGATGCCGCCTCCGATGATCATCGCCGGGATATTCACGGGAGGGGCGATCATCCCGTAGATCGCCGCCATCGCGATCAGCGCTCCCGCCCGGTCCGCCGGGACGTTCAGCCGCATCATGACGGGGGCTACGAGCGCCCCTGCCGTCAGGACCGCGGCCGTCGACGAACCCGTTATCATCCCGGGGATCATGACGATTCCCGTCAGTCCGAAGGAAAGCCACAACGGACTGTTCCGGAACTTCCTGATGACGAACGCCGCAAGGGATTCGAGAAGCCCCGTCTTCTGGAGCGCTTTCATATAGATCATCGCGGAGGCGATGATGAGAATCGTATCGATATAGCCGAAGGCCCCCTCGACGAGATGCCGGACAGGGATGCCTTCCCCTCCGAGCAGGGCGCCGATCACCGCCGCCGCGGACATCGCGATCGCAATGGGGAGCTTCAGGCAGAAAGCCCCCCCGGCGAACGCTCCGATCATCACCGCGGCATAGAGGCCCTCGGGCCAGATCCAGTTCATGCCTTCCGCCCTATTTGGCCGGGATGCCCCACTCCGCCAGGATATCCTTCAGCGGCGCGGCGACTCCGCTCACATTCGGCGCTCCAAGAATCGGGGTCTTCTTTTCCTTCGCGAGATTCGTGAAGATGCCGTCCGCGTTTCCTCCTTCGACCACGACGAGCTTGTCCGCGGCAGGCGCCACGGCCGTAATGAATTCGTCGGAAAGTTTTCCGCGACGTCCTTCTCCGCCGACATGCATCGCAAGAATCTTGACGTTCTTGCCCGCCGCGGCCTTCAAAAGCGCGGAGAGGCGCGCGATCTCCTGGTCCTTGTCGATCCCGGCCGCTCCAAGTCCCTTCGAGCTTCCTCCGATGACGACGATCAGAATCTTCTGCGTCAACCCCTCGGGCTTCAGCAGCGGATCCGAATCAGCCTCGACGCCGAGCTTCTTCAGCACGACGCGAACCATCATCGCATCCGGGCTCTGCCCCGCGGACGTCAACGCGATATCGGCCGCGAATGAAGCGCCTGCGAAACACACAAGAGCGCAAAGAGCAATGACGACCTTTCGAACGAATACCATAGCAATCCCTCCTCGACTCGATCCGAGCAAACAAAATTTTCTGTATATTTGTAGTGTAGCCGATAGCCGACGCTTGTCCAGCTTTTCTGTCTTTCTTTTCTATAACCTCTGCTTGGCCGATATACCCCGGATGAGTGTATGATCCGATACGGGAAGAACGCATACTCCGCGAAGCCCTCCGAAACGATATAATGATTCGGATAGTGATGGGGCGACCTGCCCCGGGGAAGGATTGAAGAATTATGCAGGAACCGGTGAAGGCGCTCGATCTCGACTATGATGAGTGGGTGTCTCTTGTAACGGAGCGGTTCGGACAGTCCCGCTTCCGCGCCGATCAGATCTGTCAGTGGATCTATGACAGAAAGACGTTCCAGATCAATTCGATGACGAATCTCTCCAAGGAATTGCGGGAACGCCTGGCGTACGAACTCATGATCGCGCCGCCGATTCTCATCAAAGAGCAGACGTCGCGGGACGGAACGCGGAAGTTTCTCTGGCAGATGGAGGATGGCGAGCGGATCGAATCGGTCCTGATGGACCACGGAAACTACAGCACGGCGTGCCTTTCGAGCCAGGCGGGGTGTCCGCTGAACTGTTCCTTTTGCGCGACGGGACAGGCGGGCTTCCGCCGCAACCTTACGGTCGGAGAGATCGTGGGGCAGTTCCTGGCGATCGAATGGCGGACGAAGGAAACGGTGTCGAACGTCGTCTTTATGGGAATGGGAGAGCCGCTTCTCAACGAAGAGGCCGTCATGAAATCAATCCGCATCCTGCACCACCCGAAGATGCGCAATCTCGGAGCGCGGCACATCACGATTTCGACGTCCGGAATCGTTCCCGGCATACGAAATCTCGCCGATTCAGGCCTGCCGATACGCCTCTCCGTATCCGTTCACGCGCCCAACGACCAGCTCCGGACGAAACTCATGCCCGTCAACAGGCGCTATCCCCTCGCGCAACTCATCGAAGCGCTCCGGTACTATCAGGACAAGACAGGAGAGCGCCTCACGCTGGAATATGTCATGATCGACGGCGTCAACGACGA
>CAZVUT010000327.1:0-2912 GCA_964630155.1 uncultured Synergistaceae bacterium | reverse complement strand
ATACGGGGGCTTCGCTGGGAAGACAGCAACAGGGTGTTCCTTCTCGAGAGCGAAGAGCTGACCGATCGCTCCGAAGCCGAGCGTTTCCGGGGCGCGCAGGTTATCGTCGACGAAGACGAACGCGTCGAACTTCCGGAAGGAGAGTTCTGGATCGACGGAATTGTCGGGTCGAAAGTCCTGTCCGACGAGACGGGAGAGGAACTGGGCGTCCTGAAGGACGTCTATCAGGGCGGGGCGCAGGATATCTACTGCGTCGAATCGGAAGACGGCAAGACGCACCTCATTCCTGCGGTCGCATCGTTTGTCGCCTCCGTGGATCCCGAACGGAAAATCGTCAGAGTGCGGCTTATCGAGGGTTTGTGGAACGTATGAAAGTAACGGTAATCACCGCATTCCCGGGGCTTTTCGACGGTTTCCTGAAGACAAGCATCATCGGGAGAGCGGTTGCGAACGGACTTCTTGACGTCCGTATCGTCGATCTTCGCGATTTCGGCGTGGGGAACTATCGTCAGGTGGACGACTATTCCTTCGGGGCGGGCGGAATGGTTCTGATGCCCGGTCCGCTTGGCGAGGCGCTGGATACGGCCGGTCGGGAACGCGGAGAACCCTTTGTGGCGTACCCTTCGCCTCAGGGGGCGGCGTTGACGCAGGAAATGATAGAGAATCTCGCCTCCCGGACGCACGTCTGTTTTCTGTGCGGTCATTACGAGGGAATCGACGAGCGGATTTCTGAAACCAGGGTGGATCTTGAGTTTTCCATAGGCGATTGCGTTCTCACGGGCGGAGAGATTCCGGTGATGGCGGTCATCGATGCGATGGCGCGACTGGTTCCCGGAGTTGTCGGACGCAGCGAGGCCGTGTCGGAGGACTCCTTTTACAGGGGGATGCTCGATCATCCGCATTACACCCGTCCCGCAATCTGGGAGGGGCGCGAGACGCCGCCGGTGCTCGCATCGGGAAACGACGCGCTCGTCAACGCATGGCGCCGACGACAGGCAGTGACCCGAACGCTTTCACGGAGACCGGATCTTCTCGGAAGGGCGGATATCCGGCCGTATCTTTCCCACGGCGTCTACGTTGCTCTGGTGCATCATCCGGTTCGCGACCGCGACGGACAGAAGACGACCGCCGCATTGACCGGACTGGATGTTTCCGACGTGTGCCGTTCGTGCAGAACGTACGGCGTGGATCGGCTGCTTGTCGTAACGCCTCTTCCGAGCCAGCGGGAGATGCTCGGGGTTTTGACGCGTCACTGGACTGAGGGATACGGGGGACAACACAACCCCGACAGGGCGAAGGCGTTCGCTCTCGTGAAGAGTGTCCCGACTCTCGAAAGAGCAGTCCGGTGGATACGCGAGAAGGAAAAAATGGATCCGTGCATCGTGGGGACGAGTGCGGCGAATCGCGCCGACGCCGTTCCCGGTCTTGAGGCGAAGCGGATGATTCTGGAACGGGACGAGCCCGTCCTGTTCGTCTTCGGAACGGCGCACGGTCTGCACGATGATGCGGTTCGGCAATGCACCATGATGATGACGCCTCTCTCCGGCGGCAGGGGAGAATACAATCACCTGGCCGTGAGAAGCGCTGTAGCGGTGGTTTTGGATCGTTTTTTCGGATGGAGATAACAAGAGCGGTAAGGAGGGCTTGGCATGAATGCCATGGAGTTGGTCCAGAAAAAGTACATGAAGAACGAGGTGCCTGATTTCCGTCCCGGAGATACCGTACGGGTGCACGTCAAGGTTACCGAGGGAACCAGACAGCGTATTCAGATGTTTGAAGGCGTTGTCATAGCCCGGAAACACGGAGGGCTCGACGAGACCTTCATCGTGAGGAAGATCTCGAACGGAGTGGGCGTGGAGCGCATCTTCCCGCTGCATTGTCCGTCCCTCGACCAGATCGAAGTGAAGCGGCAGGGGAAAGTCCGGAGGGCGAAACTGTACTATCTCCGGAAGCTCAGCGGAAAAGCGGCGCGCATAAAGGAACGAAGACCGTCCTAAAAACCATATTGACGCCATCGGCGTCGACGGGTATAATTCCCTTCGTTGCGCGGGGGTGGCGGAACCGGTAGACGCGCAAGGCTAAGGACCTTGTGGCCGCTAGGCTGTGGGAGTTCGAGTCTCCCCCTCCGCACCAGATATGACGAAGGGGCCTTTCTTTCGGGAAAGGCCCCTTTTTTGTGTCCTTTTCGATTGCCGAATGCACCCATCATTTGCTACACTGTGTATGATTGTTATGTCGATACAAAATACGAACCATGAAGAGGCACATTTCTTATGGAGACTCTGTACGATGCAACGATCCTTTGAAGACTGGCTGCGGGAAAAACCGCTTTCCGACGGTTCCCGTCCTTCGGGGGGCGCAGGAAACGCCGGACTCCTCGGTCTTCCCGTCGTATCCGCCGGGAGCGGCCCCGATTTTCCAATCGCATTTCCGGATCAGCCTCCGGAAGAGACTCTAAAAGAGATTCCTGAAGAGATTCCTGAAGAAACATTGAAAGTGACTCCGGAAGACACGCCTGAAGAGATTTTGCATGAGACTCCTGATGAGAGCCCGGAGGAGACCCCTGAAACAACCCCGGCTCAGGCGGATTCGATGCCGGTTCCGGAGAAGCTTGAGGAGCGGATCGATGAAATCCCGGTTCCGGAAGAGATCGTTCCGCAATTTCTCGGGAGTCTTTCCTCTGAAGTTCCCGCAAGCCCGCGCGAAACCGGATACATTTCCGCCGCGACCGGCAGGGAGACGGAGGACGCGACGGATATTCCGGAAATTCCTCTCGCTGAAAGGCTGGAAGAAGTCCCGCTATCCGGAGAACCGGAGATTCCCGTCAGGCGATATATTCCCCCGCAGGACGTCGTGTCGGATGTCGAGCAGCAGTTGCTTGCCGAGATCGACGAAAAGGGCGAGAGAGAAGC
>CAZVUT010000326.1:0-2916 GCA_964630155.1 uncultured Synergistaceae bacterium | reverse complement strand
ACGAGATCGAACTCGCGAAGAACGCCGACTCGGCGATGTACCTCGCCAAGCAACAAGGCGGCAACGCCGTGCGGCTCTACCGGGGCGCGGAGGTGTGATTCCCGTCGCTTCCGTCTGTTTTTCAACGCAAAGGAGGGTTCTTCAATGCGAAAGTCTCTGTTTCTGTCACTTCTCGTCGCGGTGCTGCTGGTCTTCGCCGGGCAGGCGTGCGCGTCGAATTTCGGCGCGTTCGAGGGCGGCGTCCTGCGGATCGAGCCGCCGCGCAAGGTGCGGGTCTACAAGCGCAACTCCACGGTGACGTACCGGACGATCACGGTCAACCGGCCGGGGTTCTTCGTGCGCGACGCACGCTGGAGCGGCGACAAGATCGCCGTGTACGTGAGCTGCCCCAATGACAAGGACGGCAAGGTCTTCCTGTACTACTCGTTCGTGGGGTACAAGGTCATCAACTGAGTGGGGCGCGCACGGGGGAGAATGGAATGTCTGACGCCGATACGGTGACGATTTCTTCGAAGTATCAGATTGCGATTCCCAAAAAAGCGTGCGACAGCCTCGGATTGGCCTCGGGCGGGAAGCTTCGCGTCTTCGTATACGACGGCAGGATTGAGCTGATCCCCGTCCGCCCGGTTTCATCGCTTCGCGGATCTTTGAAGGGAATCGATACCGACGCGGGACGGGATCTATAGAGAAACCCTGCAGGGCGTTCGGTTCTTCGACATTCCTTAACGACGACAATCGCTCCCGCAAACTGGTCTGTTCCGAATGGGCCTGAATTGGCAGTTGTCAACCGTCCGGTTCCCGCGTACCGTATTCCCTGAACGGATTTTCGCCGTTCGCGAGGGGGAATCGAAGTGTTGCTGTTCACGCTTGACGAAAAGTCGGACGAGCCGGTTTTCCGGCAGATCATGGACCGCATCCGGCGCGGGATCGGCGAGGGCGTCGTCGTCCCAGGCGACCCCCTGCCGTCCACTCGGGCGCTCGCCGAGGCGCTCGGAATCCACCGATCGACCGTTGCGACCGCCTACCAGGAACTCTGGTCGCTCGGGTACGTCGACCTGCGGCCCGGGGCCGTCCCGCGCGTCCGCAGCCGCACGGCCGTTGCGCCGGAGCGGACGCGCGACGCCGAAAGTCTCATCGACTGGGAGTCGCTTTCGACGCCCTTCGCGTCCGAGTCGCGGCGCTCCCTCGAACGCTTCCGGATCGACGTTCTCTCCCAGAAGCAACAGGACCTCATCAGCTTCTGCCGTCTCGAAGTGGACAAGCGCCTCTTTCCCCTCGACGCCTTCCGGACCTGCCTCAACCGCGTCCTGCGCGAACAGAGCAACGTCCTCCTCGGGTACGGCGACGCGGCGGGGTATGCGCCCCTTCGCGCCTCGATCGCGGCGCGATTGCAGATGCACGGCATCCGCGCGACGGAGCGGGAGATATTGCTGACGAACGGATCGCAGCACGCGATCGACCTCGTGCTGCGGATGCTCGCGCGCCCCGGAGCCTCGGTCGCGATCGAGTCGCCGACGTATGGCGAACTGCTTCCGCTCGTCGGGATGAACGGAATGCGGCCGATCTCGATTCCGTTCCTTTCCGGCGGGATGGATCTCGACGCGCTCGAACGCGTTCTCGAAGAAGACCGGCCGACGATCGTCTACACGATGCCGAACTTCCAGAACCCCACGGGCGTCAGCACGTCGCAGGCGCACCGCGAACGGCTTCTCGGCCTGTGCGAGCGCACCCGCACGCCGCTGCTCGAGGACGGTTTCGAGGAGGAGATGAAGTATTTCGGCAAGGTGACGCTTCCGATCAAGTCGATGGACACGCACGGGCTCGTGATCTACTGCGGCACGTTCTCGAAGGTGCTCTTCCCGGGCGTGCGGATCGGCTGGATCGCCGCGCCCGCCGAAGTCGTCGAGCGCCTGTCGGCGCTGCTGCGCTTCAGCGAGCTGAGCACGGGGGCGATCCTCCAGGCGGCGCTTCACGACTTCTGCGAACAGGGGTATTACGACCGCCACATCAGCTGCATGCACCGCGTGTTCCGAAAGCGCATGCAGACCATGCTCAAAAGTCTGCGCGCGAACATACCGCCGGAACGTGCGACGTGGACCGAGCCGGCGGGAGGGTACCTCGTATGGATGACGCTGGCGCCGACCGGCGCGTCGCAGGCGGAGATCATGGGGGCGTTCCGGGCTTCGGGCGTCGCCGTCGTCCCGGGACGGTACTTTTTCAGCTCCGAGCAGCGGGCCGTGAACATCCGCCTGTCGATCGCGACGCTCGACGAACGCGAGATCGAGGAGGGTGTGCGCCGCCTCGCGCGGGCGCTCGACAGGATCTATTCGGGCCGGTGAGACCGGAGGGGAGGTCGACAGTATGGAGTACACGCTGGAAAAGATGGAAGAGAAACACGCGCTCGGGATGCTCGATATCTTCAACCACTATGTGGAGCATTCGTTCGCGGCCTACCCGGAACGCCCGTTGCCGCGGGAGGCCGCCGGGCTGCTTCTGAAGAAGGCCGAGGGGTATCCGGCCTACGTCGCGCTCGACGACGCGGGAACGGTCGCGGGGTTCGGTTTCCTGCACGCGCATCTGCCGTTGCCGACCTTTCGCCGGACGGCCGAGATCACGTACTTCCTCGGGCCGGACGCATGCGGTCGCGGAATCGGCTCGAAGATTCTCGACCTCCTCCTGCGCGACGGGCGCGAACAGGGGATCAGCGTGATCCTCGCGAGCATCTCGGGAAAGAATGAAGGGAGCATCGCATTCCACAGACGTCACGGATTCGTCGAGTGCGGGCGCTTCCGGGATGTCGGAGCCAAGCGCGGCGAGACGTTCGACGTCGTCTGGATGCAGAAGACGCTCGACTGAGCAAGCGCGGACAGGAAGCATCGCGCCGTTTCGGGTACCATCCCCTCCGGAGGTGACGGT
>CAZVUT010000325.1:0-2926 GCA_964630155.1 uncultured Synergistaceae bacterium | reverse complement strand
ACCCGTTCAACCTGACCGGCCTCGCCATGCAGGGCGCGGTCGTCACGGCCTTCAGTTCCGGACGCGGCTCGCCCGTGGGAAACGCGGTCATGCCGACGCTCAAGCTCACGGGCAACCCCGAGACGTTCCGGAAGCTCGGCAGCATCACGGACTTCAACGCGGGCGCCGTCATCGAAGGCGCGACGATCCCGGAAACCGGAAAGGCGCTGTACGCGCTGCTTCTGGAAATAGCGGGCGGGCGAGAGACGAAATCCGAGATCAACGGGAATTTCGAGTATATCGTGCCCCGCGAGGCCGCGCGAAAAAAGCGCGAACAATGCCCCCTTTCGTAGACGGACACGAGCGAAAACCCCCTTGTTGCGTCCGTCTCGCACGACGCCGTCTGTCCCCCGAAGGGGGCAGGCGGCCTTTTTTCTCGCTCATGGGGAAATGACGCCCGATACAGTTTGAGAACGAAAGCGCAAAATCGGGCGACCGAATAACATATTTGGAATGTCATACTGTATAATATATCCCTCGAACACGAAACGCCGTTTCGCTATGACGCATTCGGGAGGTCGGCCACGCAGTGTTGAAACATGCGAACAGATCCACGCTTCATGACGACGTAATGGCCCAGATGATCAACGCCATAAAGGAAAACCACTGGGCGCCGGGAGGCAGGCTTCCGGGAGAACAGGCGCTGGCCGCGACGTTCGGCGTCAGCCGGACGTGCATCCGCGAGGTGCTGAAGGCGCTCGCCCATTCCGGAGTCCTCGAGGCGCATCCGGGACAGGGGACGTTCCTCTCCGAAAACGCCGACAGGATTCTGAACGGAACGCAGCTTGCCGTCACCATGTTCTCCGACTCCTCCTACACGGAACTCATGGAGATCCGGCAGCTTCTCGAAGGGCAGGCGGCGTACTGGGCCGCGCAACGCGCGACGCCGGAGGATCTCGACCGGCTCGAATACATCCTGAAGGGCGAAGAGCGCGGCGAATCCCTCAACGCGATTCACGACGCGTTCCACAACGCGATCGTCGAAATCTCGGGAAACAAGCTTCTCGTCAAGCTTCTCGATTCGCTTCGCACCGAAATCCTGGCGCAGCGGGAGTTCCACTACTCGATCCTTCCCGACGAAGACCGTCGCGAACACTGGAAGGTGCTTGAAGCGATGAGGACGAAATCCGCCCAGAAGGCGTGGGAAGCCATGATCCACCACGTCAACTACTTCTGGAAGAAGCGGTACGAAGCGGAAAAAAACGACGCCCCGAAAACCGGAAAATGAACGAGCCGCGACCCTTTCAGTCGCGGCTCGTTTGTCTTCGTTGCTCCGTTCAGGAGAGTTCCCCTCCGAACTGCCCCTTGTGTCGTATGTCCGGAATGGGGCATGTCCCCGACGTCAGGATCGTGAGCTGGTCGCCGCCCTTTAACACCGTGCCGCCGTCCGGGATGAGTTCCCGCCCGGCGCGCGTGATCGTGATCAGCAGACACCCCTTCGGAAGTCCGAGATCCTTCACGCGGCGCCCCTCCATCGCGGAAAAGGGTTCGACCGCCATGGAAATGAGCAGCGGATCGTCCGGGTCGTCGTTCCGCGACGGATCGCTCCGGCGCAGATCCCGGTCCAGCAACGCCTCGTAGATCGGCTTGGTCCCCAGAAAGTCCGCGACGAAATACGCGGTCATCGCCGTGACGATCAGCGCGAACAGCAGCTCGTGCGATCCGGTCATCTCCAGGATCAGCACGACGCCCGTGAGCGGCGAGCGGACGACCGCCGAGAAGAGCGCGGCCATTCCGAGGACGCCGAACGCCTCCGGATGCGCCGCCAGGCCGGGAGCGACGAGATCGGCGACGCCCCCGAACAGCGCCCCGGTCACCGACCCGATCACGAGCAGCGGGGCGAAGATCCCGCCCGGAACGCCCGCGGCGTAGGAGAAGAGCGTCAGAAGGAACTTTCCGGCAAGCAGCAGCGCGAGGAATCCGAGCAGCCCGGTCGCGAACGGGACCGTGGAAAGAAGCGCCCCTGCCCGCCCCTGCAGGATGGTCTCCGCGATGCGCTGCCCTCCGCCGGTCGCGCAGGGGAAGACGAGCGCCATGACGCCGACGGCGACGCCGACGAACCCCGCCTTGACCCACATCGGGCCCGGGATGCGCTGCATCGCGGTCATCGCCGCGGGGAGCCCCCGGTTGAACAGCGTTCCGAGCAGGCCGCAGAGCAGGCCGAGCAGCAGGAAGAGCGAGAGGTGTCCGAGCGGCGGAATCGGGATTCCCGTAATCCGGAAGGACGGAAGCTGCCCCATGAAACTCCGCGTGACGACGTCCGCGACGACCGTCGCCGCGAGCGCCGTTCCGTAGGTGTAGGGCGACATCTCGCGCTGCAACTCCTCCAGGACGAAGACGAACCCCGCGAGCGGCGCGTTGAATGCGGCGGCGAGCCCCGCGCCCGCGCCCGCCGCGATGAGCTGCGGGCGATACCGGCGCGGCGTCTTCAACATCTGCGCCACGGCGAGTCCTGCGACGGCGCCCATCTGAACGGTCGGCCCCTCCCGCCCGAGCGAGAATCCCGCCCCGATCGCGAGCATGCCTCCGATGAACTTGACCGGGATGATGCGCTTCTTCAGCGACCGCAGCCCCAGAAGCACGCCCTTGACGTGCGGGATGCCGCTCCCGGAGGCCTCCGGCGCCCACGCGCCCGTGATCATCCGTGCGGTCGCGCCCGCGATGCCGCACAACAGCGGAACGATGAACCACCGGAGGGGATTCCCGGCGAGCGCGCCGAGCAATGTGAAGCGCAGGCTTTCGGCATATTCGAGGCCGTGCTCGAAGAGGACGGCGACCGCCCCGGCGGCGAGGCCGACGATCAGCGCCAGAACGAGCTGTGACTGGCGTCGTCGCCGGGCGTGCGTCCAGAAGCGGATGTGTTCGTGATCGAAGGATCGCGGCATGT
>CAZVUT010000324.1:0-2934 GCA_964630155.1 uncultured Synergistaceae bacterium | reverse complement strand
CGCTGATTTTATGCGCTTGAGCGGAGGGGAATCTTGCTGTAAGCTTCAAGTGGAGGTGAGTGATGATGCCGATAGTTCAGATTCAGCTGTTTGAAGGTCGAAACCTTGAAGTGAAGAGAAAGCTCGTATCCGAGATGACGAAGGTTATCTGCGACGTTCTCGAAGTTTCCCCCGATGTCGTGAGGATTATTCTGAACGAAATGTCCCGGGAGAATTTCGCCATAGCAGGGACACTCGTTTCCGAAAGAAAATAGGGGAAAAGCATGTCCCGTGGCGCAATTCCGCGTATGCGTGCTCTGGTCGCCGTCCTTTTTTTTCTGGCCCTCGGTAATGGCGCCGAGGCCGCGATAACCGGCGATTTCGTGTTTCGAAGTTTCCTTCGCCAGTTTCGTCCGGACGCGATCGAACTTATCCTTGACGCCGAACCCGACGAATCCGGCGCCGTGCGGCATATGTACGCCGTTCTCACAGGAGCGCGCTATGGCGGAATCCGGATCGACAAACTCAGCCTCGAAGCCGTTTTTTGCACCTTTCGCAGCGTTCCGGGCAAGGACGGGACGGAAGAGGCCGAAATAGCGTCATCGGTCAACGGATATTTTACTGCGCGACTCACCGAAAAGGATTTGAACAGTTTTCTTCTTGACAAGACCGTCGGTGGAAGCAACGACGAGAGCTGGCGAAAGATTCGTGTCGATTTTCTCGCGTCCCGGCTCCGAGCGCGGGGATACTATTCGGTTTCGTCTCCCGTCAGCCTGACGGCGCTCGTCGAACTCGAGGGAAGCCTGGAGCTTGAAGAAGGCAATCAGCTTGTCCTTTCCGACTATACGTTCAGAGTCAATAACGCCGACCAGGCGTCCCTGATCGAGGACGCGATCCGTAAGGCGCAGCCGTTGCTCGATTTTCGCTCATTCGTCTTTCCGGTCGTTCTCAAATCCGTCGTCATGACCGACGACTCCGTGACACTCACAACGAGGGTGCCCCCGAAACGCTTCAGGGGCGTTTCGTTCCGACACGGGCAACCGGAGAGTTGAACATGAGCGGGATGGAGCCGCGTTTTCGCGGGTGGTCCGGAACCGCCGTCGTCACGCTTTTCGTTCTGCTGTTCCTCTCCCTGCCGGCGTCGGGCTCCGAGACGGCCGCCTTTACCGGGGCGATGCGGAAATATTTCCCGAATGGGACGATCAACACAGTTCTCTCTTCAAGCGAAAACGATGCGTCCGTGAGAAGAGCGTACATCTGCGTCGAACAGCCCGAGATTTCCGGCGTGCGATTCGAAAGAATCCTTCTCGACCTGAAGGATCTTCGGTGCCATTTTGTCAACGATTCGGTCCGGATCGACGGCATCGGATCGGCGGCCATAAGCGGAACGCTGACGAAGGCGGAATTCGAGCGGAGCATAACTTCGGGATTCCCTTCTCTCAAAAATATCAAGACTGCGTTTTCGAAGAAATCGATAGACATTCTCGGAGTCTATGAAAAGAGTTATCTCATGCGGGTGCGGGCGCTTATGGGGTTTCACGGTCGGTACGAGATCGATTCGAGAACCGGAACGGCGAGCCTGGTTTTCTCCGATGTGACCAACGACAACGCGATGGTATCCGCGGGCGAGATCGTCACCGTCCTGGAGAAGACGTGTCCCAGACTCGATTTCAATTCTTTACCGGGACATCCTGCGGTGCGTCACGTGGTTGTCGACGAGAACAGGATCTGGTTCAGCACTGTCGTCCGCTAGCACTACTGGAGGGGTATTCGTGTCTGAAGAACAGTCTTTCTGGAAAAACGCGAAGGAATTTGTCGTCGCGTTCCTGCATGGTTCCTTTGTCAACAAACGCATGGCCGTCGTTCGCAAGGAAGCCTTTGACGACAACGACAACCTCATGCTGCTGCTTTTCGGCGATTTTCTCGGAATACCGAACCCTGTTTCCTACTATATGCTCGAATTGCTTCCCTATGTGATGGAAGACCTGGTTCCCTGGGAACGCAGGATGCAGAACAGGAAATATATCGTCGCTGAAAAAGCCGCACAATACGACTTCGATTAGGAGATCGGGATATGAAGAACAAACGTCCCTTTGTTTTCTTCGGCGGCAAGGGCGGCACCGGAAAAACGACATGCGCCGCCGCGTATGCGTACTGGAACGCCTCACAAGGCTCGAAAACGCTTGTTGTATCCACGGATCCGGCGCATTCCCTCGCCGACGCGATGGGATCCCCCATAGGTCCCGAGATCGTGAAAATCCGCGAGAACCTGTGGGGGATAGAGATAGACGCGGAGCGGGAATCGCGAAAATATATGAAATCGATACAGGACAAGATGCTCTCGATCGTGAGCGCAGGCATCGTCGACGAGATCAAGCGTCAGATAGAAATCGCCTACGCCTCTCCCGGAGCGGAAGAGGCCGCTATTTTTGACAAATTCGTCGAGCTCATGGAGACGATCGGAGACCCGTACGATGTCATCGTATTCGACACCGCGCCCACGGGGCATACGCTCCGGCTTCTGTCCCTCCCCGAGATACTCGGCGCCTGGATCGAACATCTCATCGACAAACGGGCGAAGGCGATGCACCTCATGGAAATGGCCGCCCGATACGACAGGGATCTGCAGGAAAAAATCAAGGAGGATCCCATTATCGACACGCTTACGGTGCGGCGGGACAAATTCGCAAAGGCGCGGGACCTGCTGACGGATCCGGCGAAGAGCGTATTCTGCTTTGTGCTGAACGCCGAAAAGCTTCCGATCGTTGAAACGCAACGGGCTCTGGCGCTTCTTGAGAAATTTGGAGTACCTGTCGGATCGGTCATCGTCAATAAGATCTTTCCACCGGAGACGGGGAGCTTTTTCGAAAAACACAGGGAAGCGCAAAAAGCGTACCTGACGCAGATTGACTCGCTCTTCGGGAAATACGGCGTCGTGCGACTGCCGTTTCTTGA
>CAZVUT010000323.1:0-2954 GCA_964630155.1 uncultured Synergistaceae bacterium | reverse complement strand
CAGCAGTAGAAGACGTCGTTCTCCAGCGCGAACTCCGACTCCAGCCCGATCGTCAGGCGGTCGCCCGTCGCGTCGTAGCGGACGGTGTTCGCGTTGTCGATATCGAGGATCGCGAAGCACGACTCCGAGTCGTCGCCGAAGACGTCGTAGAGCGAAGAGATGTCCATTCCCACGCCCGACGGATCGGGCTTTCCCATCGGCGGAAGGTCCTGCGACGCCACCGGAACCGGAGCGCCCGTCGCGACGCCGCCCGATACGTTCGCGGTCGCGTCCGGGTCGTCTGCGGGTTTCGGAACGTCGGTCGGTTTTGGCATGAGCGTCGAAACGGTCGCCGTCATCGTCTTCGCCGACGACGAGATGTCGGAAACGGAGATCCCGCTCTCGCTTCCGTCGGAGAACGTCGCGCTCGGAGTTCCCGCGTCCGAAAAGATCCCGTCGCCGACGTAGTCCTCGTTGCCGTTGTACCAGAGCGTCTCGCACGTTCCCTTTTCCGTCTTCTTCGCGACGATGTGCGGGCCGTTGGCCTCCATCGGAACGAGTCCCTGGTTCTTGCCCTTGACGTAGGAGTTGAAGTCGTTCGCGGAGAGCGAACCGATCGTCTCGTCGACGCGGAGGATCAGGATGCCGCCGCACGAGTCGAAGGACTTCCCGAACTTCGCGAGCCCCTCGTCCCAGCCCGTCGGATAGCGGACTTCCGCGAGGTAGTATTCCGTCGCCCGGTGTTTCGGGTTCATGAGCTTCACGATGCGGTTGCGCCCGTTCAGCGGGACGCCGAAGGTCACGGTTCCCTCTGTCGGCGTCGACGGCGTCTCCCAACCGAGGAAATGCCGCGACCACGCGTCGAGGTTTACGGGCGTATCGCCGGAATTCTCGCCGGATTTCGAGCCGTACATTCCTCCGGCCATGAGCGAGAACGCGCCGACGCCCGAGTTGACGTAGTTCGTGTCGTACAGGTCGGGCAGGCCGCAGAGCTGGTGTCCGAGTTCATGGGCCGGGATGCCGAGCGGGGCCGCCGTGTCCTTCGCGTAGAGTTCGCCGTTGAGGGCCCATCGGGTCAGGATCTTGCCTCCGGCCCGGACGATGTGCTCCTCGCCCTCGCCCGTCCACGAACTCCACGCGTGCGCGCCGACGGCCGGGTGAAGGTCCTTCCCCGTCTCGAACCCGCCGACAACGAGGTAGACGCACAGCTCATCCGGCGTGATCCTGCCGTCCTTGTTCGCGTCGAACGAGGCGAAATCGACCTTCTTCGCGGCGGCTTTCGCGATCACGCTGTTCAGGAAGGCCGTCTCGTTCTTGTGCTGCGTGTCGTTGTCGCCTTTGTCGATGAAGCCCTCCGGGTGGTTGCCGTCGTTCGCGTCGTCCGCGTCGAGCGTCACGGAGACGATCTTCGTTCCGCCGAGGGCCGAGAGGACCTTGAGCTTCCCGTAGGACTGGTCGCTGTAATACCGGGCGACGGATCCGGTCTTCCCGAAGAACATGTTCTCCCAGACCGAGTCCTCGAGCGTCAGCTCCCTGTCGCGGAAGCCCACGAGAACGACGAGGATCTTCCGCGTTCCCGAGACGGGCGTCTGCGGCCATCCGCCGCGCGCGTCCCGGTCGCGATAGCGCGGCGACGGATCTTTCTTCGGCGTCATGTGCGGCGACGCGCCCGACGGAGGCGGAACCGCCTCGCCATAGACGACGCCCGAGGGTGCGAGAACGTCGCCGGACGCGGCCGCGTACTCCCAGAACCTCGTCTCCGGGTTCTTCACGATCATGTAGCCGTCAGGGGTTTCCACCCAGCGCAGGAACTCGTCGCCCCGGTTGTACACAGTGATCTCCCGACCGTCCGGCTGCGTGAAAACCACCGGGAACGGGCTCGCGGGCGCCCCGAAGACGACGCTTCCCCACAAAAGCGACACAACCGCGACAACGAACGCTGCAACGCGTCTTCTCTCCACACAAGCCACTCTCCTTTTCCGCGACAGCTGTTATTTCGCCCTCATGCCGATGATGTAGTCCGACTCCGTGAAGACGACGTCGGTCGTTCCAAGGAGCGAATTCATTCCAAGCAACCCCTGCGCTTCGGCGGACGCCGCGAGCTTTTTCGCGATTCTCTGCCACTTCGCGATCACTTCCGGCGTCGGGGAAGATGACGGATTGATGAGCACCATGAACACGTACCACCCTCCGGTTGCTCCCGATACGAAGTAGCAGTCGCCGCTGATCGTCCGGTCCATGTATTTCCCGAGGATCGGGTTCGCATTGCCGCTTCCCGTCATCGACGAAAACAACGGCGCCGTCGCGTCCGGGTTGTCCGCGTGGTACATCAACGCCGCCGACTTGAGGGACCGGAGGTCCGAGACGATCCTCGTCGCCTCCGCCTTGTCCGTTCCCGCCCCCGTGATCAGGAGCAACGCTCCTGCGAGAATGCCGATGATGATGATGACGATCAGAAGCTCCACAAGCGTGAATCCTTCAGCCCTTCGCACGTTTCTTTCCGTCCTCACGTTCCACCCCTCCTGTTTTCTGCGTCCCTCATGCGTGACCGACGCGCCGATCGCGTTCTTCTCCCCGCATGGAAGCCCCGTATCGCGCGCCCTGTTTCTCCCGGAATCGACCTAAAAAAAGGAAAATGCTCTATCGTGAAAATTTTATACTTTTACAGTGTGTCAAAGTCAAGACCCGACGCCGTTTGCGGTTGCAGGGCGTTCCGCAGAACGAAAAGGCCGTGCGGCGGGGAGCGGCCCGTCTGGTCGCACGAGGGGCCGGGCGGCGCGGCGAAGGATGGCGGACAAGTCTGCGTGGTTTTCCTAAAGTCCGATTTGGGAATACCCGGCTCGCTGGTATAGAATATATCCATGGTTTTCCGAAGACGGCCGGCGCCGCCTTTTTGGAAAACCTGAATACCTGTCGTTTGCGGGAGGTTTTTTTGATGAAGCTCATCACGTGCAAGCTCTGCGGAAAACTGTTTT
>CAZVUT010000322.1:0-2962 GCA_964630155.1 uncultured Synergistaceae bacterium | reverse complement strand
TCGGAACCGGGACGAAGCGCGAGCATCATCGCCGCCACCTGCCCCATGGCCTCCAGAACGAGAACGCCCGGCATCACGGGTTCCGATGGGAAATGCCCCGGAAAGAAGGGTTCGTTGATCGTGACGTTCTTGAGCCCCACGACGCGGGTCTCGCTGTACTCCAGTATCCTGTCCACCAGAAGAAACGGGAATCTGTGCGGCAGGCTCTTCAATATCGTATCGATATCGTACATGATGCACGCCTCCTTATTGGCGAAGAGTAAGCGCCTTCAGGGCATGGACGAGACGGAGGTGCATTTCGTGTCCCGCCCTGAACGCGACGATGCGCGCCCTCACCGGTCGTCCGACGAGGACCAGGTCTCCGATAAGATCCAGCACTTTGTGTCGAACAGGTTCGTCCGGAAAGCGAAGGCCTCCCTTCGCCTGTATGCTTCCCGGATCGTCCCCGAAAACAGTCGCGTTCTCAAGAGATCCCCCGCGGGCAAGTCCGCGCCGAAGGAGCGTTTCAATCTCGGAAGCCAGCGCGAACGTCCGCGCTCCGGCAAGTTCCCGTTCGAACGACTCCGGGTCAGGTCGGATCGAAAACGCCTGTGTCCCGATATCAGGAATCGACGGATATTGAATGACGTAATCGATCCGGAAGTCATCCGACGGAAACGCGGCGATACACCGTTTCCCGTCCTCATCCGACAGGGCGATCGGGACGGGAGGGACAAGCGGTTTCAAACATCCGTCGCGCGCCTCGATTCCAGCGTCCCGCATCAGCCGGACCCATCGCGCGGAACATCCGTCAAGAGCAGGAATTTCCAGAACGATTCCATCACCGTCCAGAGTCCCCTCCGAATCAACGGACGCATCCGGGGCAGCGGCGTTCCCAACATGTATCGTCAGGGAATCCAACGCCAGACCTCCGACGGCGGCCAGCAGGTGCTCCGCCGTTTTCAGCCGGACGCCTCCCGGAAAAAGCAGGTCCGTTCCCCGCGATGTTCCCGAAGGGACCGCGTCTTCTATAGCATATTCTCCCCGCCGGAAGACGAAATGTATCCCCGGGGCATCGCGATTCGGGGAAAGACGCACGAACGCATACGCTCCCGTGTGGAGTCCCCGTCCTTCGCACCGAACCTCGCGGGCGATGGTCCGGCGAGCGGTCATGGATCGGCCCTCATATCGCGGCAGCCTTCCCCCCGGAACGCGCGTCCTTCTCTTCTCCCGACGTTTTATCCGAGGGCGAATCGGTCGGAAAGACGCCGGATGCGCCTTCAGCTCCTCTTTCCAGCCGTTTGACACGGTCAAACAGGTCGGGAAGTTTTTCCATGAGCGCGTACACCTTGAACGTCTTGCGATGGTCGCGGGCCGGGAAACCCGACACCGTCGTTCCGGGAGGGACATCTTTCGTCACTCCGGCGTTTCCGGCGACCTGGGCGCCTCTTCCGATGCGGACATGATCCTTGATGCCGCTTCGCGCGGCGAGCACGACTCCGTCTTCGATCACGACGCTGCCCGCTATCCCCGCCATTCCGACGATGATGCAGTCCTTTCCGATTTCGACGTTGTGCGCGATGTGGACATGGTCATCGATCTTCGTTCCGTCGCCTATCGTCGTGTCGCCGATCGTTCCCCGGTCGATCGTGGTGCATGCGCCGATCTCGACGAACGATCCGATATCGACGCCGCCGAGCTGGGGTATTTTCACATGTCCTTCCGGAGCGGGCTGAAAGCCGAACCCATCCGCGCCGATGACCGTTCCGCCGTGGATCAGGACATTCCGCCCTATCGAGCAACGATCCATGACCGCGACGTGCGGCTCAATCACTGTGCCGTCCGCGACGCGACACCCCCGCCCGACGGAGACGTGCGAAAGGAGACGGACCCCGGCCTCGATCACGGTTTCGTCGTCGATGCTGCAGAACGGCCCGATCCAGGAATCCTGATGCACGGACGCGTTCGACGATACGGAGGCCGTCGGATGGATCCCCCGCCGATCATCGTCCCGAGCGAGAAAACCGGCGAAGAAACGCAGAATATCAGGAAGAAGCGATTTGGCGTTTTCGAGGACGACGCCTTCGCGTCCGGCCCGGAAAAGAGCGGACGGGGCGATGACCATCGCGTCATCCGACAGCGTCTCCGCAATTCTTGCGTCCCAAAGAATGCATATGCTCTCCCCGTCGGCGTCTTTCGGAACGGCAAGCTTCCCGACCATTCGTTCCGGATCCCCGTTTACGCGTCCGCCTGTGTCGCGGGCTATATCGGCAAGAGAGATTTTCTTCGACAGGTCCATGCGCACCCTCCTTGAACGCTGTAATGATAGAACGCAATCACATTGCGGCAACCGATGCGCTCAAAGGTTGCCGATCAGCCGGAGGCTCAGCGAGTCCGCATCGCGTTCGTCATAGTGCAGTTCGATCGAAATATGTTCGTTGATGCGGACGCCGAGTCCGATGTTGTGCTCGTTGTCGGTGTTCATCCGCCACCACAGATAGGGACGCCCTATATCCTGACGTGTCCGGGCCTTCCACCAAAAGACCCCGCCCGGATAGGTCACTTCTCCTCCGATGCTGAAGGCGGGGAAGAGGTTCCATTCCGCCCCGTAGCGGCTTTCAAGGTGAAAATCGTTCGCCAGGACGATCCATTCGGCATACAGTTCGACGTCCCATCCCGACCATGGGAGCGCCTTCCGTCCAACGTGAAGTCCGAATTCCGGGTACCGGTCATCCGTCCCGAGATATGTCGCCGCCCACGCGCGAAGGATATACCTGCGGCTCTCCACATCGGCGTCGATCCGGGAAATCTGTTCGGGAACGAAGTCGGCATGAACCTTCGCCCTCGAATTCACCACCGTGTTTCTGTCGGAAAGCCGGAACTCCGCCATCCGTTCGATGTCCGACGCGTGTTTTTTCGCCCACAGGACCGGGATCCCGATGACCGGAGACATTCCCTTCAGAAGGGCTTCGTTGAGGTCGGA
>CAZVUT010000321.1:0-2979 GCA_964630155.1 uncultured Synergistaceae bacterium | reverse complement strand
GAGCGCCATTCCGTCCAGAATCGTTCTCTCTCAGCTCCGTGTCCGTTATTTGAACAGTAACCCTTTGCGCGAAATTCTCCGTCGGGTACAATGAATATGGAGGTGGAAACACCATGAAGAACACTGATCGTTGCAGAAAGGTTGTCGTCCATGTCGCCGGAGAAGGAATCTCCGTGAAGGAGACGCGAACTTCAAAGGCGAAACACGACGCGTTGAAGAAGATCCTCCACGACCGTAAACCGGCCAACGATGCCCTCGCGAAGTATTGACCGGCCTGGCTGAAAGCCAATACATCCATTGAACAGGGGGAATGTTCCATGATCGCCTATTGCGGCATCGACTGTTCCAAATGCGAAAGCTACCTGGCAACCCAGTCGGGAAGCGACGACGAGCTGGCGAAAATCGCCGACAAACTGTCGAAGATGTACCACGCCGAGGTCAAGCCCGAATACGTCGTCTGCGACGGGTGCAAGGAGGGCGAACGGCATTCCTACTTCTGCTCCAACATGTGCGCCATGCGGAAATGCTGCGTCGAGAAGCACTACGAGACCTGCATCGAATGCGGCGACTTCCCCTGCGCCGATCTTCAGGCCGAACTGGACCACGTTCCGGACGCACGGAGCAACCTGGAAAAACTGCGCAAGCGCTAACGGTCGGCTTTCATAAGGCGCACCCCGCCGGACGGCCGATCGCCCCCGTCAGGATTCGCAAAGGTCCGCAAATCCTTCCGCGCAACGCGCGCAGCGCGAGGGTCCGCCATTTTCCGGAAAAATTGTCGTTTGCATCATCTTCGCTTTGGAAAATTCCGTCACATCGCGTACAATAGAGGATAAAGCGAGAAGCCGGGGGACACGCGCCGGCTTCTCGCATTTCTTGCGTCAAGAAGGAGAAATGCACGAAACATGCCTACATGCTGTGAAGTTCCCGTCAAAGACACGCCGCTCGCCCGGGAAATCGAGCGACGCCGGACATTCGCCATCATCAGCCACCCCGACGCGGGGAAAACCACGCTCACCGAAAAACTGCTGCTCTTCGGAGGCGCCATCAACATGGCCGGAGCCGTCAAGGCCCGAAAGGCCGGGCGCTACGCCACAAGCGACTGGATGAGCATTGAACAGGAGCGCGGAATCTCCGTCACCACATCGGTCATGAAATTCGAATACCGGGGATTCGAGATCAACCTGCTCGACACCCCCGGCCACGAAGACTTTTCCGAGGACACCTACCGCGTCCTGACCGCCGTCGACAGCGTCATCATGGTCATCGACAGCGTCAAGGGCGTCGAAGCGCAAACCCGCAAGCTCATGGAAGTCTGCCGGATGCGCAACACCCCGATCATCACATTCGTCAACAAGCTCGACCGGGAAGGAATGTCGCCCCTCGACATCCTCGGCGAGATCGAGGACAAGCTCCAGGTGGAGTGCGCCCCCCTCTCGTGGCCCATCGGTATGGGCAAACGATTCCGGGGGACCTACAACCTCTACCGCAAGGAACTGAGCCTCTTCACCGCAGGAAGCGACCGGGTGGAAGACGTTCGCGTCATCTCGGACGTGAACGACCCCGCGCTCGACGCCGCGCTCGGGCTCCAGGCCGACGAGCTGCGCGACGACCTCGCCCTGCTGGAAGGAGCCGCGAACCCCTTCGAGATCGAGCACTACCTGAAGGCGAACCAGACGCCCGTCTTCTTCGGCAGCGCGATCAACAACTTCGGCGTGAAAGAGCTTCTGGACACATTCGTCGAAATCGCTCCGTCCCCCCTGCCGCGACAGGCGACGACGCGCATCGTGGCGCCGGACGAGGAAGCCTTTTCGGGCTTCGTCTTCAAAATCCAGGCCAACATGGACCCCTCGCACCACGACCGGCTGGCCTTCATGCGCATCTGCTCCGGGCGTTTCCAGCGGGGAATGCGCATCCGGCACCACCGTCTGGGCAAGGACATGACGGTCGCGAACCCCGTCATCTTCATGGCGCAGGAACGGACGCTGGCGGAAGAGGCGTGGCCCGGCGACATCATCGGCATCCACAACCACGGAACCATCAAGATCGGCGACACCTTCTCCGACAGGGAGCCCCTCAAGTTCACGGGCATCCCGAGCTTCGCGCCCGAGCACTTCCGGCGGGTGCGCCTCCAGTCGCCGCTGAAGGTGAAGCAGCTCCAGAAGGGGTTGCAGCAGCTCACGGAAGAAGGAGCGGTGCAGCTCTTCCGGCCCCTCGGGCGGAACGAATACATCCTCGGGGCCGTCGGCGTCCTGCAGTTCGACGTGACCATCTCCCGGCTGAAGGCGGAATACGGCGTGGACGCGGACTACGACTCCGTGAACTGCGAGACGGCGCGCTGGGTGACCTGCGCCGACGACAAGCGCCTGGCGGAGTTCCAGAAGGCGAACCAGAACTTCCTCGCCATCGACGGAGAGGGAAACCTGGCCTTCCTCGCCGACGGAGAGTGGCGACTGAAGTCCGTGTTGGACAGGTGGCCGGGAATCGAGTTCCACACGACGCGGGAGTTACGCTGAAAAGATACAAAGGAACGGGGGCGCGAGAGCGCCCCTTTTTTGTCGGGAAAGCTCCCTCCGCTCGTCCATGTCCAGCCAAAAGTTGAACACAACACGTTGACGGAGAAACACGATGGTGTATTTTTACGGGAGAGGTGATGCCGGTGGATTTCTTTACGGTCACGGATTTGCGGACGGCGTCGAAAAGTGTCTGGGAGAGTTTGTCCGCCCAGGGACATGTCGTCATCACCAACAACGGGAAGCCGACGGCCCTGATGATCGACATCGCGGACAACAACCTGGAGGAAGTTCTCGCCGCCGTGCGCCAGGCGCAGGCGATGCGGGCGCTGAAAAGGCTTCAGGCCGATTCACTGCGAAAGGGTCTCGACGGGCTGACCGAAGAGGACATCGAGGCGGAAATCGCCGCCGCCCGGAAAGAGCGAAAGCGAAAGAACGATGTCGCCAATAGTCGTTGACGGCAATGTGC
>CAZVUT010000320.1:0-2981 GCA_964630155.1 uncultured Synergistaceae bacterium | reverse complement strand
AAGATCCGCGTGAGTTCCCCTTCGGGCAATCCGGGGCCGTGATCCCGGACGGAGATGACGAATCCCTCAGGTTTCCGTTCCGCCCCTATTTCGACGGACGTCCCCGGGAGCGTCACGCGCAGCGCATTGCGGACGACGTTTTCGACGGCGCTCCGGAGCGTGTTTTCGTCCCCGCGAATCCCGGTCATATCGGGAATCGCCCCGAGCGCAATCCCCTTGCCCTCGCGCCCGCCCTCGAACCGAGCGTCCTCCGCCACGTCCGCCAGAAGCGCCGGAACGTCCACGGCGGACTGAAGCGTATCCGGCGGGTTCAACTCCGCTTCGGTGAGCTTGAGGATCTGTCCGACCATATCGCCCATCCGTCCCGCTTCCCTGTCGGCGCGATCCAGAAAGCCGGCGGCCTCCGGCGAGCACCCCTTCCGGGCGAGCGTCAGGGCGACGTCCAGCCGCTGGAGCGGCGAACGGAGTTCGTGCGATATGTCGCCCATGAGCCGGCGCTGCGAGGTGATCAGCTCTTCGATCCGTTCGGCCATTCGGTCGAAGGCCTTTCCGAGATCGGCGATCTCGTCGCCGCGCCCGGTGACCGAGACTCCCGCGCGCGCGGCGAGATTTCCCTGTCCCAGACGGAGCGTCGCCTCCAGAAGATCGAGGATCGGCGCCACGATGTGCCGTACGAGGACGAAACACAGGACCGCGCCGATTCCCATCGGGATGAGGAGCATCCACGGATGCCGCGGCGGGAAGGGCGGCTTCCCGCGAAAGGGGGAAAACCGCGCGGACAGATGATACGTATCGCCCGAGGCGACGAAGGGCGCGATCACGGAAACGACGTCTCTCGCGGGAGGTTCGTCCGGCCCGGAGGAAGGCCCGCTTCCCCCACGGCGGACAACCGAAAACTCCGCGCCGCTCATCGCGCCCGCCTGCGCCAGAAGGGCCGAAAGCCCGGCAGTTTCGCCGCGTTCCAGAAGATCCCCGGCTTCCCGGGCCAGATGCGCGGCGGCCCATTCGACGAGCCTGTCGATGTTCCGGTGCGGAGGGGGCTCGCGGCGGTCCTTTTCCAGCGTGAAGATGACCTCGTTGATCAGCAGCGGGAGGAAGAGCGCGAGGAGAAAGCCCAGGTAGACCTTCCAGAACAGCGACAGCCGCTTCATTCCGGCTCCTGTTCCTTCACGGAATCGAGACGGTCCGGATAGACGAAGACGTACCCCTCGCCGCGCACGTTGCGGATGCGGTCCGACTCGTCCGGGTACGTTCCGATCTTCCGGCGCAGGTTGCTCACGTGGACGCCGATGCTGCGGTCGAACGGCGAATGCCGTCGCCCGAGCACCTCGCGCGAAATCCGGTCGAGCGACAACAACTCGCCTGCGGACATCATGAGAAGCTCCAGCATCCGGAACTCCGTTCCCGTCAACTCCACCGGTTTGCCCGCGATCGATACGGAGCGGGATTTCGTGTCGAGCAGCAGATCCCCGATCTCCACGGTCCCGCCGTCGGCGGCGCTCGTCTCGGTCCGCCGCAGGACCGCCCGGACGCGCGCAGCGAGTTCCCGCGTGTTGAACGGCTTCGGAACGTAATCGTCGGCGCCCATCTCGAGCCCCACGATCCGGTCCACGTGCTCCCCCTTGGCCGTCAACATCAGGACGGGCATTCTGCTCTTGCTGCGGATCTCGCGCAGCACCTCGAATCCGTTGCACCCCGGCAGCATGACGTCGAGGATCACCGCGTCGTAATCGCCGGCAAGCGCCTCGTGAATGCCCGCCGGCCCGTCGTGAACGGCGTGGAAGTCATAGCCCTCCCCCGAAAAAAAGGCGGACAGCAGTTCGCACAGCTCCACATCGTCGTCGATCGCGAGAATTCGCCGCATCCGGTTCGCCTCCCAATGAACATCCGTGTTCTCCCGTGAAGTATAGCAAGTGCGCGGGGACGGGACCCCGGCCGTTTGCGATTCTTTGCATTTCTTAGCCGGACAGGCCGTATCCTTGACGATCCCATTTCCTTCCTTCGCCGAATACGTAATGAGAGATCATGCGTTGCGTCCCGAAAGGAGGAAGCGGTCCGACGCACACTGTCAGCGGGTCTGGAGTATACTTCGAAGGGAGAGACGGTCATGCGGATTTCCGAAATGGCGACGATGAACACGACAGAAGCCATGCAGATTCAGAACATCACCGGAACGACGACGCAGAAAAGCGATTCCGTCGCGGGAGAGCAGGGGGACGAGGTGAAGATTTCCCCGTTCGCCGAACTCCTGAACAAGCTCAAGGAGCTGAAGGAAAAAGATCCGGAGGCCTTCAAGGAGACGGTTGCGGAACTCGCGAAGGATGTCCGGGAAAAGGCGTCGAACGCGACCGGAATGGAAGAGAAGATGCTGAACAATCTCGCCGATGACCTTGGGACGGTTGCGGAGACGGGGGATCTATCCGCGCTGCAACCCAAACCGCCCGAGGAGAACGGGGATTTCGCGGTTTCCAACGGGACCTACGGCCCGAAGGACGGACAGACGCCTCCGGAGCCGCCCGATATGGAAGGGGCTTCGTCGATGCAGGCGCTCATAGCGAGCCTGACGAACAAAATCGACGAAGCGCTCGGCGCATAGAACCGCCGGACGACAAGGAGGCACGGGACATGACAATGGAACTCCAGAGCATCGCAGGCCAGTCAGCGATGAAATACGCGCTTCGGATCAACACGGAAGCCGAGGACGCGGCGAAAACGACGAAAGAACAGGAAGCGTCGAACGCATCAAGCGCGTCGGGTTCTTCCGAATCCTCGAAGACGGCCAACACCGCCGCCACGCAGGCGTCGGGCGGCGCGGGAGGCATTTCCGACGGAACGACGAGCACCTGCGCCAACTGCGGCGCGACGCTCGCGTCGAACGCAACCGTCTGCGGCAAGTGCGGAACTCAGGTCGAGACGGCGTCGGACCAGCTCCTCAAGGCCCTGAGCGAAAGCGACCTCAAGGCGAACACGACGGACAACGG
>CAZVUT010000319.1:0-2988 GCA_964630155.1 uncultured Synergistaceae bacterium | reverse complement strand
GCAAGCCCGCCGATTTCGTCGAGGGAGACGGCAAGGCCTACGAACTCATGGTCTCGACCCAGCTGGCGGACGCCAGTCCCTTCTGCCAGGGCTTCTACGCGATCGCGAAGCGGGTTTCGGAACGTACGGGCGGCAAGATGACCGTCAAGGTGTTCCCGAGCGCCCAGCTCGGCAGCGACGAAGACGTCATCGAGCAGGCCATCCAGGGCGTCAACGTGGCCGTGGTCACCGACGCCGGACGCATGGCGAACTACGTCCGCGACATCGGCATCGTCGGAATGGCCTATTTCACGAACAATTACGACGAACTCCTGAAGGTCCAGCAGACGAATTTCTGGAAGAACTGCGTCGCGAAGCTGGCCTCCGAGAACGGCATCCGCGTGCTCTCCTTCAACTGGTTCGACGGCGCCCGCCACTTCCTCACGAACAAGCCCGTCAAGAAGCCCGAAGATCTCAAGGGCGTCCGGATCCGCACCCCCGGCGCTCCGTCCTGGTCGCGCTCGGTTGCGGCCCTCGGCGCCACGCCCGTGACCATGGGATGGACCGATGTCTACAACGCCGTGCAGCAGAAGGCGATCGACGGCTGCGAGGCGCAGCACTCCGCGAGCTTCAGCCTCCGCGTGTACGAAGTCCTGAAGTACATCAACAAGACCGCGCACTTCCAGCTTCTCAACGGAATGATCGTCGGCGAAAAGTGGTTCAAGACGCTTCCGGCCTCCTACCAGGCGCTTCTTCTCGAGGAGTTCGAGAAGCAGGGCAAGATCACGGCGGCCGAGATCATTGCGAAGAGCGACGTCTACGAGAAGCAGATGGTCGAAAAGGGCATGCAGGTTGTCGAAGTCGATCTGCCGGCGTTCATGAAGGCCTCCGAGGCGGCGTACGACGAACTCAAGTACGCCGACCTGCGCAAGGCCATCTACAAGGAGATCGGCAAGCAATAGCAGGAGTTCCGATAGAGACGGACCATTCGTTCGGGCGATTTTCGGCAACCGCCGCCTTGCGCTGCATTGCGGCGGTTGCCGAACGCTTTTCCCGGACGGCCGCAAAAGGAGGTCGCGCCCGATAATGTTTGATAGTGTGAAAAAGGGATATTCCTTCATCTGTAAACTCGAGGAGAGTCTGATCTCGTTCATCCTGTGCGCGTTGACAGTCCTTATTTTCATTTCGGCCATCGGGCGGTTCGTGGGATATCCGATCAACTGGGCCGTGGATATTTCCCTGCTGCTGTTCGCCTGGGGCGCCTTTCTCGGCGCGGACGTCGGCATCCGGGAAAACCGGATCATCAACGTCGATTTCCTGACGGCGAAGATGCCGCTCAAGACCCAGAGAACGCTCGCCATTCTCTGGTCGGCGTGCATCATCCTCTTTCTGGCCGTGATCATCGTCTACGGAATTCCCCTGTGCATCAGCAACGCAAAGCGGCAGTTCCAGAACATCACGATGAGCTACTCCTGGGTGACTGCGGCCGTCCCCGTAAGCGCCTTCCTGATGATCATATCCTCCGGCGTCAAACTGTTTCGGCAGATCACGGATTTCCCCTCCACGGTGCACGGCAGTGGAAGGGACATCGTGTAGCCGGAAGGGGGAAATGGAATGCTTCTGTTAGTCAGCGTCTTTCTGGGATTGCTCCTCCTCGGCATGCCCGTGGCCTTCGCGATCGGACTGGCCGGGTTCATGTTCATCCTGTCGACTCCGAACATCCCGACCTCGATCACGGTCCAGCGCATCGTCGCGCAGACGCAGAGCTTCACGCTGCTGGCCATACCGCTGTTCATCTTCGCGGGGAACCTCATGAACGCGACCGGAATCACCACCCGGCTCGTGAAGCTCTCCCGGATACTGGTGGGGCATCTTCCCGGGAGCCTCGCGCAGGTGAGCGTCATGCTCAGTACGCTGATGGGAGGCGTCTCGGGCTCGGCGAACGCCGACGCCGTCATGGAAAGCCGGATCCTCGGCCCCGAAATGATCAAACAGGGGTACTCCCGAGGCTACGGGGCGGCCGTCAACGGCCTGACCTCGATGATCACCTGCACGATTCCGCCGAGCATGGGATTCATCATCTACGGCTCCGTGGGCGAGGTGTCCATCGGGCGCCTCTTCGTCGGCGGGGTGCTTCCGGGCTTCCTGATGATGGCCATGTTCATGGCGACGGTCCATATCACGTCCAAGCGGGCCGGCTACCTGCCGGTCAACGACAGGCCGCCGACCGTCCGGGAAGTCCTCGTCGCCCTGAAGGACAACATCTACGCGCTGCTGTTCCCGATCCTGCTCATCGTCGGGATCCGCTTCGGGCTCTTCACCCCGTCCGAGGCCGGGGCGTTCGCGTGCATATATGCGCTCTTCGTGGGCGTCTTCATCTACAGGGAGATCACGTGGAAGGTCTTCACGGAGTGCGTCCGGCAGAGCGCCGTGGATATCGGCGTCCTGATGCTGATCCTGACGCTTTCGGGGACGTTCGGCTACGCGATCGTCTACGGCCGCGTGCCCCAGAGCATCGCCGCCTTTCTGATCGGGATCACGTCAAATCCGTATCTCCTGATGTTCGTGATCATCGCGCTGCTGATCCTGGCCGGGATGTTCGTCGAGACGACCGTGTGCGCCCTGCTGCTGACGCCCGTCTTCATTCCGGTGATCACCAAGCTCGGCATCGATCCGGTGCACTTCGGCGTCATCATGATGACGACGCTGACAAGCGGCATCATGACGCCGCCAGTCGGCGTCGCGCTCTATTCGACATCGGAGATCATGGGCTGCACGCCGGAAGAGACGGTCCGGGAGGCGATTCCGTTCTACCTCACGTTGTTTTCGCTGGTCGCCGTCCTGGTCTTCTTCCCGCAGATCGTCCTCTTCCTGCCGAATCTGGTCTTCGGATAGGACTGTTCCCCGCGGACACAGGCGCGGCCGGGATTGACGAACGCAGGCCGCGGCACGACAATGAAACGCACCCGCCGCAATCTGCGGCGGGTGCGTGTTTATTTTCCGGAAATG
>CAZVUT010000318.1:0-2989 GCA_964630155.1 uncultured Synergistaceae bacterium | reverse complement strand
TCGTTCGCGCCCCACTCGACCTGCGTCTTCGTCTTCAGTTCGTCCGCCCAGTACGCAATGGAGGGCAGAATCTCCGAAGACGGCGTTCCCGGATAGGCGCACGCCACCTCGCATCCGGCCTCGACGATCCCTCGCGCGATCGCCTCATTGCCCATCAGAATCGCTTTCGTTCCCATTGTCGCCTCCCCCTTCCTCTCCACGGACATCCCGTAAATACGAATAGACCGTGTACTTCGTGTTTCCCATCTCCCGGGACAGCGTCTCCACCGCCCCCTTGAGCCGAAAGAATCCCTCCCGATCGAGGATTCGTATCGCTTCCAGCTTTTCCTGCCGCGTGGAAAGCCGGAGCGGTTTGCCGATGCGCCGCCGCATGAGCTTCAGGTTTCGTTCCACCAGCGCATCCATCTGCCCCGGAGGCCCTTCGTCCCTGGGAACCTCCGAGTACGAATCGTCCCGAACGCCGGTCAAATGATCGGCCATGGCCTTGAGCGCCTCGGCGCGCGCCATGTCGAAGTTGACACAGAAATAGCCGATAACGTTCTTTTTCTCATCCCTGATGAAGATCGTCGTCGTTCGAAGCCTGCGTCCGTCGCGCGTCCTCGTGAGCGAATTCGCGACGTATTCGCTGCCCGAAACTTCCGGCCGGGCCAGAAGAAACCGGGCGTAATCCGTCACGGAGGAACCGACGGTCCGCCCCGTGATATGGCCGTTCTCGATGGCGATGACGGAGTGCTCCGGATCGGACGTGTCGTGAAGGACGATCTCGTAATCCGGCCCGAGCGCTTCCGCAAGTCCCTTCAGAACCGGTATGTATGAAGCCAGGATCGGATGGAGCGTCATCGGCGTCTTCCCTTCGATCATCAATTTATTGCCATTATATCACTTTTTTGTGGTATTCTTTGTCCCATTCCGGCGCGTTTCCTGTCAATGGTATGATGTCCGGAGCGTCCATCGGGGAGGGAATTGCAGTCATGAGAGAAGGATCGGAGAACGGATCGACACGCGAAAAGGGCGGCGCCTTCAGGTATCGCTGGATCGTCTGGGGAGTCATGGTGCTCGCATACATGGTCGTCTTTTTCCACAGGCTCGCCGCCGGGGTGGTGCGGGATGACCTCGTTCAGGCCTTTTCCCTGAGCGCGACGTCTTTCGGAAACATCGCTTCGATGTATCTGTACGCCTACATGATCATGCAGATTCCAGTCGGAATGGTGGCGAATTCTCTGGGAGCGCGCGCTACCGTCACAGCCGGCATGATCGTCTGCGGAGCGGGCTCTCTGCTGTTCGGCCTGGCGCCCTCCGTCCCGTTGCTTATGGTCGGACGCTTCCTCGTCGGCGTGGGCGTTTCCACAGTTTTCGTCTCCATTCTGAAGATCCAGTCGCAATGGTTCCGCGAACGGGAATTCGGCGCAATGTCCGGGTTGACCGCCCTGATCGGCAATCTCGGCGGCGTCATCGCGCAGACGCCCCTGGCGATTCTCGTCGCATGGATCTCCTGGCGGACGACGTTCGCGGGGATCGGCGCGCTGTCGGTCGTCCTCGCGGCGCTCTGCTTCGTCTTCATCCGGAATTCGCCCGCCGAAATGGGATTCCCTCCGATCAATGAAGCGTCTTCCTCAGTCCCGGGAGCGGACATTTCGCTCCCGCGGGCGCTCGGAAACGTTCTCCTACGTCCGCAGATGCTGCCGGCGACTGTTGTCGCCGGCGCATTCTCCGGAACGTATCTGGCCTTTTCCGGCGCATGGGGCGCGCCCTTCCTCTCAGCCGTCTATGGAATGGACAAGGCGACCGCGTCCGGATTCGTGGCCTTCACGATTTACGGGACCATGGCCGGAAGTTTCCTCTCGGGGTGGATCTCCGACAAGACCGGGAGCCGGAAGAAACCGCTCGTCCTGCTTGCGTTTCTGGCTTCGATCTGCTGGGGGATTCTGACATTCGCGGGGTCTTCCATCCCGACGCCGCTGCTCGCGCCGCTTCTTTTCTTCATGGGGCTGACGGGAACCTGTTACGTCATCTCCTGGGCATACGCCAAGGAACTGAACGCGCCAAGGTTCACCGGAATCGGCCTGGCCGTCCTCAATACCGGGAGTTTCCTCGGTTCGGCCGCGCTCACGACGTTCATGGGAGTGATCCTGGACGCCTCGGCTTCGCTCAGCCCCGCAATCCAATACGAACGGGCGTTTCTGCTCTGCTTCGTCTGCTGCGTCGCCGGCGTTTTGAGCGCGCTTGCGCTTCCGGAGACGAAATGTCGCAATATCTCCGCCGAACTGGACGCAAAGAAAAGGTCATAAACGTATCCTAATGCTCCCGGCTCCGATCCCGTGTTCGTCATCCGTTTCAGAGACGGAAACGCGATACGAGGGTATTCGCGGCGTCGAGAATCCGGGGATCGATTCGCAGCGTCCACCCAGGATCTCCGCTTCCGCCGTATATCCGATCGCACGTATAGAGCTCATCGTCGGCGATACACGGCAAATTCATCCCGACAAGCGGAATAGCGCCGGGCTTGCACCCGGTGACTTTTTCGACTTCATCCGGCTTCGCAAGCCGCAACGACCGTTCTCCGAACAGAGGCGCCAGGGAGGAAAAGTCTACCTTCCCCCGCGCCCCGGAAAGAACGATCACATAGAAGTTCGTTCCGGAGCACACAACGAGCGCCGGAGCCGTCTGTCGTATGTGTATCCCGAAATAGGCGGCGCCTTCGGCGGCGGAGCGAAGCGGCGCGGCGTTCGGAAGAAACTCGTACGGAAGATGCGTCGCCTCGAGACGACTCGTCAGCGCACGCAACGTCGGCGAGTCGAGCCCCTTGTGTTCGCTTTCCCCGGTCACTCCGCGTTTTCCTTCACGACGCGCGCAATCCACTGATCCGTCGTGAGAACTTCGGAAAAACGCGACGCCTGAACGACAAGGATCGTCGTGTGCAACTGTTCCGCCGAAACGGACCCGGCGGCGTTGTGACAGGCGAGCGTGCCCGTCGCGTCGGAGAGGAATT
>CAZVUT010000317.1:0-2990 GCA_964630155.1 uncultured Synergistaceae bacterium | reverse complement strand
GGTGCTCGGAACCTTGCCGGTCTTCTCGACGGCCTGGGTGCTGAATGTCGTGTAGTGCAGGAAACGTTCCAGTGCTGTGCTCATGCGATCCTTCTCCTTTTGTCGAATTCAACTCGTGACGCTCTCCGCCGACGCTCCCGGCGCGAAGGGAGGCAAAGTGCGCAAACGACCTCCGAAACAGGGGTCCATCGGGCTATTACATCGTACATTGTACACTATCCCGCCGTTTTTTCGCGCCCGCCTCTCTTCCCGCATCACGGCGACGTACGCTCTTTTTCCGTATGGGAAAAACGGCATGCTATTTGATACAATGCAGTCGCATCATGCGATCTGAAGAAACAAATCACCGGGAGGCTTCCTCATGCGAAAGCGCACGGATGGAAGGACACGGAGCAAAACGCGGCCGACGCTCGCAACGGCTCTTGCGGTGCTTTTCGCCGGGGCGGTGCTCGTCGTGGGGGCCATCCTGCTGACCGACCGCTTTTTACGCGCGGGGCTGCTCAAGGACGCGCGCATTATCGCGACCTCGATCAATCCGGAACGCGTTACCTCCTTGTCCGCCGGAGGCGGCTTTTCGGGAAACACGGATTACGTTCGGCTTCTCGAACAGCTTTCGGCGCTCAGGCCGGTGCAGGAGGGGTGTACGAGGCTCACGCTGCTCGGCCTCGCGAATGACCGTCCCATGATCTTCGTCGACGCAACCGACGACGCGATGACGCCGCGCGCGCCGGGAACCCCCTATATTACGGCGGGCGATGAGGCGCTTCGCGTTTTCCGCACCGGGGAGCCGCTTTTGAGCGGACCGCTCGTCCGGCCGGACCGGCGGTTCGTTTCCGTTCTGGTTCCGATCCGGAATCCGGACAACGCGACAATCCCCGGCGTTCTGGGCGTCGAAATCGCAGCCGAATACTGGATGTGGAATCTCGTAGCGCACGCCGCGCTTCCCGTCGGGCTTGCGGTCGTTCTTGCAATTCTCGCGCTCGTCCAGCTGACGGCGCTCCGTATGGCGTCGTCGCTGCGGCGCGAGCAGGAACGCTTCCTCCGGTTCTTCCGCGCCTCCCCGGACGCCTACCTGGTCATGGAGAACGGCGTTTTCACCGAGTGCAACGACGCAGCCGCGGCGCTCCTTCACGCGACGCGCGACGACGTCATCGGGGCGCTTCCGGCGGATTTCTCCCCGCCCTGCCAGCCCGACGGAACGCCGTCGCTTTCCTACGGAATGGAGCGCATCAACGAGGCGCTCCGGGACGGCGTCGCCCGATTCGAGCAGCTCCATCGCCGGAAGGACGGCTCCGAGTTTCTGACGGACGTTTTCCTCGTCGCTCTGTCCCACCCGCGTGAAAACGGGCTTCTTGTGCACTGGCGCGAAATCCCCGGACGGGCGCGCCGGCGCCCGCACGATTCGGTCATCGTGTAGGAGCGCCATTTTTCAGGAATCCCCTTTCTTTCGGCGACACATCCGCAGTTCCCTCCCGTTCGTGATGCCGCGCGGTTTGTAGATCATGATGAGGACGAGCAGGATCGCCATGAGGACGTTGACGAGGCCGAACGCCGGCGGGATGCGAAGTCCCATGACCGCGAAGCCTTCCTGGACCGGAGCGAGAAGCTCCGCGCCGAAGGTCAGGATCCCCGCGCCGGCGAGCGCGCCGGAAATCGTGCCGATTCCCCCGATGGCGAGCATCGCCACGATCTGGAACACGTAGACGAGGTTGAACGCCTTCGGGTTCATCGTCAGGACGAGGTGGACCCACAGCACGGCCCCGATCCCGGTAATGAAGCTGCCGACCGCGAAGGACAGCATCGTGTATCGGGCGATGTCGATCCCCATGACGCCCGCGAGTTCCCGGTCTCTGGAAATCGCCGCGAGCGCGCGGCCGTACTTCGACTCCATGAGTCTGTGGATGCAATAGATGACCGCGACGAGAATTCCGTACGTCCACCAGACGTTCGTGAAGGCCGGGATGCTTCGGAGCCCCATGTCGCCGTGCGTGAAACTCCTGAGGTTTTCGGCGATGTTGCCCGTCACGATGGTGACGCCCATCGAAGCGAGGATAAAGTACTGCCCTCGGAGGCGGAAGGCGGGCAGCAGCAGCACGACGCTCGAAAGCATCGCGAGAATCCCTCCGCAGAGCATTGCGACGGGAAAGGAGACCTGCATCTGTTCCAGCCACAGCGGCAGACGGAGGACGGCGCTCTTGTACGCCGGGGGCAGCGTCAGCAGCGCCGAGGCGTACCCGGCCGCCATCATGGGACCGCCGAAACCCAGCGAGAAGATGTTCGTATACCCGTTGATGACGGTGACGCCGAGCGCCACGATCGACGTGACGCCGAAGAGGATCACGAGGCGGAGATAGTAGCCCCGAAGGAACGTCTCAGCAAGAAACAGCAGTCCGATAAGAGCGGCCAGGCCCGCTATGCTTCTCATCGCTTTGTTCATGTCCATTCCCCTTACCTGTTTTTCATATCGGGCCGGAACAATCCCGATGGTTTCAGAAAGAGAATGAGAAAGAGCAGCGCCCAGACGAAGGTCGGCCGGGCTGCGGAATAGCCCGGCGGAAGCAGCGCGACGAACAGGATCTCTCCGAGACCGATGATATATCCCGCGACGGCGGCTCCCGGAACGTTTCCGATTCCTCCAAGAACGGCGGCGATGAAGGCGTCCAGCCCGATCAGGTAACCCATGCTCGGGGTGACGATGCCGTAACTCACGCCGTACGCGACGGCGGATACTCCCGCGAGGACCGATGCGAGAAGGAATGCGGTCAGGACCGCCGTCGCGCCGTTGATTCCCAAAAGCCGGGCCGCGTTCGCGTCGTACGCGACTGCCCTCATGGCGATTCCCGCTTTCGTGTGTTTGACGAAGACGCTCACCCCGACTACCAGGATGAGCGTCACGCCGAAGATCCACAGGTCCTTGACATTGACCGTGAGCCCGGACTCCGTGACAATGATGCCTTCGAGGAATCCGGCCGAAGGGAACGGCCTCCGGC
>CAZVUT010000316.1:0-3010 GCA_964630155.1 uncultured Synergistaceae bacterium | reverse complement strand
GATCTCATTCTTGCGTGGAAGGTCGCCGCGCTTTCGAAGAGCAACGCCGTCGCGCTCGTTCGGGACGGCATGGCCGTCGGCATCGGGATGGGATTCTGCAGCCGGGTGTATGCCGTCCGGTTCGCCATCGAACAGGCCGGAGATAAGGCGAAAGGCGCCGTCATGGCCTCCGACGCGTTCTTCCCGTTCCCCGACGGCATCGAGGCCGCGGCGGCGGCGGGCATTGCCGCCGTCATGCAGCCCGGAGGGTCCGTGCACGATGCGGACGTCATTGAAGCGGCCAAGAGACTGTCCGTCAGCATGTTTCTCAGCGGCCACCGGACATTCCGGCATTGACGCCCGCTTTCCGGCGCGAGGAGAAGAAGAACATGAACGTTTTGCTCCTGGGAAGCGGAGGAAGGGAACACGCGATTCTGCGCGCGCTCCGGAAATCGGCGCGTGTCGAACGGATACATGCGGCCCCCGGCAACGCCGGAATGTCCGCGGAGACTCCGTGCCATCGGGTGGACCCCATGAACCCGGACGCCGTTATCGAGCTGGCGGCCGCACTCAAACCCGATCTGGTGATCATCGGTCCCGAGGGACCGCTCTGCCTCGGCGTCGCGGACGCACTCCGAAACGAGGGGCATGTCGTGTTCGGCCCGGGGCGGCAGGGAGCGATGCTCGAGGGAAGCAAAAGCTTTGCGAAAGCGTTCATGAAGCGCCACGGGATTCCAACTGCGGATTTCGATATCTGCGTTTCCCTGTCCGACGTTTCCGCCGCTCTCGCCAAACGCCGTCCGCCTTTTGTGATCAAGGCCGACGGCCTCGCCGCCGGGAAAGGCGTCGTCATCGCCGACACCGTTCAGGAGGCGGAAGATGCGGCTTCGGGAATGTTCGCGGGATCGTTCGGCGAATCCGGGAAGACGATTCTTGTCGAAGACTTCATGGCCGGGGACGAACTGACGCTGCTGACGGTAACGGACGGAACGACGCTGCGCACGCTTGCCCCAAGTCAGGATCACAAACGCGTTTTCGACCATGACAAGGGACCGAACACCGGTGGAATGGGGGCCTTCGCCCCTGTTCCGTGGCTGGACGCCGGACTCATGGACAGGATCCGCCGTGAAATTCTGGATCCCACGGTGCGCGGTTTGCAGTCTGAACGCATTCCCTACCGCGGCGCGCTCTATTTCGGCCTGATGATCACGCCGGAAGGGGCTCCGAAGGTCGTCGAGTACAACGTCCGCTTCGGCGACCCCGAGACCCAGGCGGTTCTTCCGCTTTTCGAGGAAGATTTCGCCCGTGCATTGCTCGCCTGCGCCGAAGGAAAGCTGGAAAACGCACCGTGGCGGAATGCGTCGCAGTTCGCCGTGGACGTCGTCCTCACATCGGGAGGATATCCGGGGAAATATCCTGCCGGAATTCCGATTACGGGAATACGTGAAGCGGAGTCAATGGACCACGTCTCCGTCCTCCACGCCGGAACGGCGCTGAAAAACGGAGAACTCGTCACATCGGGAGGGCGCGTCCTGAACGTCGTGGCGACGGGAAACACTCTGGAGGAGGCAATCGAACGCGCCTACCGCGGAGTGGAGTGCATCTCCTTCGACGGCGCGCATTTCCGAAGAGATATCGCACGCAAGGGCAGAAAGGGAGGATTGATGTCATGACGGCCTCGCACCCGCTCGTCGGTGTCGTTCTCGGCTCGGCGAGCGACGCGCCGTACGCGCAGACGCTGTCGCAAACGCTGGCGTCTTTCGGGATCTCCCATGAAGTCACGATAACATCGGCGCATCGGACGCCCGACGATACTGTTCGATACGCAAGAAATGCGTCATCGAGGGGCATACAGGTTCTGGTTTGCGCCGCCGGACTTTCCGCGGCGCTTCCAGGGGTCGTCGCGGCGAATACGACACTCCCTGTGATCGGGGTTCCCGTTCCTGCAGGAACGCTCGGCGGAATCGATGCGCTTCTGTCCATCGCGCAGATGCCGCCCGGCGTCCCGGTCGCCTCGGTTGGAATCGACGGCGCGAAAAATGCGGCGCTTCTTGCGGTTCGCATTCTCGCGCTTCAGGATGAAGCACTCGGGCGCAAGCTCAACGAATGGGCCGAAGCGGAATCAAGCCGGATTCTCACGGCGCGTGAAGCCATCGAAGGAATGCCGGCCGCGCCCGGCGAGGCGTACCGCTCATAACGTTCGCATCAATAAAGTCAGGGGAGAGGCGGTCAGCCTCCCCCCTGACTTTATTCTACAGAAACCCGCAAGACGACGGGATTTTCAAGCGTTATTTCTTTTCTTCGTTCTTCGAGCCGATTTTTCCGCCCGCCTGAGGCACTCTGTCCTCGCTCGACGAATGGGACGCCGCGACCTCGCGTGTATCACCGCTTCTGGACTCTCCAAGAAGCGTCTCCTGGAAGCGGACAAGTTCCGCCAACTCCCGGAGCTCCATTTGCTTGCCCCGAAGTTCTCTCTTCAGGTAATCGGCATGCCGCTTGGCCTGGAGCTCGAGCCGTTCGGTCTGACCGCTGTACGAACCTATTGACGTCTTCAGGGATGCAACATCTCTTGTATTCATCTCGGAAGTCGTCTTGACGGAAGCGAACTGTTCCTCCATAGCTTTGACGGAAGCGAGAGCCGCTTCAACCCGCTTGCTCATTTCGGCGGTCGTCTTGACGATGTCCTTGTTCGCAAATTCGATTTTCTGCTCCATCATATTCCACATGGTGTTCAGAATGGTGATGGCCAGCGCGAAAATGAGGAATCCCATAAGCATCCCGCGCCGTTTGGGCTGCGCATTCTTTACGGGTTCACGCTGCATGACGGGGGCTTCACAGTTTTTCATTTCCGGTGCGCTGGAGCGCGTTTCTTCCTTCATGTCGTTGCAGGAACATTCGTATTCGGTCGTGATGATGCCCTCCCTCTCATTCGCGCCGCTGTCTGCTTTTCCTTTTCTTTTCTTCACGTGTACCCACATCCCCTTTCGCTTCGACGTAGAAATGAGATCTATTTCCTCAAGTGCGCAGAAAA
>CAZVUT010000315.1:0-3017 GCA_964630155.1 uncultured Synergistaceae bacterium | reverse complement strand
GAGGGAGCCCCCGACCGGGGGCTCCTGGAGGATCGTCGATTCAGCGGTATCCGCCGAAGGCCGACGGTCCGGTGTAGCAGAAGCGTTCGTTCAGCTGGAAACGGACCGTGTCGGTGCATTCGTCCCATACGTCGGGGTTCTTGTTCAGCAGCGTCACCATCTCGTTGAGCGCTGCGTCGATCGCACCCGGCGCCGCTTTGGGATCGGCGGCGATGCTTTCGATCTTCTGAATGAGTTCCTTCGCTTTGGACATGATTGCGCGTCACCTCCTTCGTACAACGTCATCACGTCCCGAATTATAACAGAGCGCTTCATCGGTGCATGCAGATCTCTCCTTTTTAACCTTCTTGGAGTATTATATCTATCAGTCTCAAATGAAAATTTTTCCGGCATTTCATTACATGGAACACTGAGGTGAGCCGCTCTTGCCGTCTCCTGTCCGGTCCGATTCCATCCCCGTCGGGTTTCTCCATTCGTATACGGGGGCCCTGGCGTCCAGCGAACGACCGCTTCTGTACGCCGAAATGCTCGCCGTGGAGGAGATCAACAGCCGCGGCGGCGTTCTGGGGCGCGAGATCCGCCCGGAGCTGTACGACGGGGCGTCTCATTCCGGATCGTTCGTCTCGGCCGCGGAGCGCATCCTTTCGACGGACTGCAGGACGATCTTCGGATGCTGGGCGTCCGCATCCCGCAAAGCCGTGCGCCCTCTCGTCGAAAAGGCCGGCGCGCTTCTCTGGTATCCGACCCATTACGAGGGCCTCGAAGAATCTCCGAATATCGTCTACACCGGAAGCTGCCCGAACCAGCAGATGCTTCCGGCCCTGGACTGGCTGACCTCGCATGCGGGGAACCGCCTCTACCTGATCGGTTCCGACTATGTCTATCCGCGGACGCTCCATATCCTGATCCGCTCGGAAATCGAGCGGCGGGGCGGGGAGATCGCCGGGGAGGCCATGATCCCTCCGGACGCTCCCGAATGTCCCGAGTGCGTCTATCGCGATATTCTCGAACACGGACCGTCGGCGATCATCTCCACCCTGAACGCCGGAAACACCGTCGATTTCGTCGTCCGGTGCCGCGAACGGGGCATCGATGCGCGCTCGCTTCCCGTCATCCACCTCGACGCCTCCGAGACGGAGATGCGCGCGGCGGGCGACGCGGCGGAGGGGCATCTGACCTGCTGGCACTACCTGCAAAAGCTGGACACGCCCGAGAACGCGGCCTTTCTGTCCCGCTTCCGGACCCGCTTCGCCTCCGGGATCCCCTGCTCGGCGGCGATGACGGCGGCCTACGTCCAGATCCATCTCTGGGCGAAGGCGTGCGAACGCGCGGGAACGACAGACACGGCCGTGCTCGCGACGGCGCTTGACGGGATCTCCTTCGACGGTCCCGGCGGCCGCGTCACGCTGTCGTCGAACCATCACGCCTCGCTGATGAGCCACATCGGCCGGTACGGAAAGGACGGAGACGTTTCGGTCCTCTGGAGTTCGGACGGCCCGATTCCGCCGACGCCCTGGCAGGGAGTGGAGCATTCCAACTCCCGCTTCCGGAAGATCGTCCGCGGCGCGCTCGGATACCTCAGCGAGGAAATTTTCCGTTCCGCCATGCTCGAGGAAAAGCTCCTGAAGCGAACGGGCGAACTGGAAGCGGCCAACCGGAAGCTTCGCCGCGAAATCACGGAGCGCGGGCGCGCCGAAGAACGGCTCGGAAAGAGCGAGGAGCGCTTTCAGACGCTCTTCCGCAGGGCTCCGACCGCTATGGCCTTCGTGAGCGAGGACGGAGCCATTCTGGATGTGAACGACCGCTTCGTCGAGCTGACCGGGTACACGCTGTCCGACGTTCCGGACATGTCAGCCTGGGAAGCGCTGGCGTTCCCCGACGCCGAAATGCGGCGACTCGCGCGTGAATCCTGGCTTACGCTGATTCGCGCGCTCGGGGAGAAATCCGGAGAAACCGGCGAAACCCCGCGACGATTTACGGTCCGTTGCGCCGACGGGAGCACTCGTATTCTGGAGTGTTTCACCTCCCTGCTGGACAAGGCGATCCTCATGGGGATGAACGACATCACCGGACAGACCGCCGCGATCGAGTCCCTGCGGCAGCTCAAGGAGAATCTGGAGATCCGGGTAGCCGAGCGGACCGCCGAACTCGAAACCGTCAACAGACGCCTTCACATGGCGAGCATGGAGGACGCGCTCACGAAGCTGGCCAACCGGAGATGGTTCAACACGACCATTGACCGCGAAACACGCCGCGCGCGCCGGAACGGCGACCCGCTGTCGCTTCTGATGATCGACGTCGACTTCTTCAAACAGTACAACGACCGGTACGGGCACATCAAGGGAGACGTCTGTCTGAAAAAAATCGGGGCGGTTCTGCGCGAGACGTTCCGGAGGGCCGAAGATCTCCCCTGCCGGTACGGCGGAGAGGAATTCGCCGTCATCCTGCCCGGCGTAGCCGCGGAGGAAGCCCTGGCGCTCGCGGAACGACTCCGGCGGAAGGTCGAGAAACTCTCGATGCCGCACGACGCCTCGTCCGTCGCGCCCGTCGTCACGATCAGCGCGGGAGTCGCCACGGAACAGAACACCTCGTACACGACGGATCACCTCATCGATAACGCGGATCAGGCGCTCTACAAGGCGAAGTCGGACGGTCGGAACCGCGTGGTTCTCGGGAAATAGCCCTCAAAAAACATACTTATTGACAGCTGCAATTTTTTTGGTTACAATAAGTATGCATTTTAAGGAGGGATTCGCGATGTCTTTTTCGGAAAGCTGCGTCGAATCGGCGGGAAGCGCCTGCCTTGCGGTTCTCAAGCGGACATTCGCGCTCGAGCGCGGAGATACGGAAATTCTCAGGCTCAGAGGACGCCGCGACGTCCTCGTGATCGACCGGAAGCTGGCCCCGGGCGAAGGGCGACTGACCGTCGCGGTGACGGACGGTCGCGTCAAACTCTTCCGCAGGCGGGGCGCCTTCGATCTCTCCGGCCTCTTTCACCTCTTTCGCACGACGAAGCC
>CAZVUT010000314.1:0-3026 GCA_964630155.1 uncultured Synergistaceae bacterium | reverse complement strand
ATCAACGTTCAAATACATGCAGCCCGGAGGGAATCCCAATGATTCTCGGCGTTATCGGACCCTCGTTGATTGTCGACAAGTTTCAGGCGGTCGCCAGGGATGTCCCCCGGCTCACCATTCGGCCTCTGCTCTACGAGACCATGCTCGACGCTCCCGGGATCGCCGCCGGAGGTCAGGCGGAGGTCGACGCCCTCTTCTTCAGCGGCGTCCTGCCGTATTTCATGGCGGCCAGCGTCGTGCAGCCCGCGGTGCCCTGGTTCTACCTCGAACGCCCCATAAGCGGACTCCCGTTCGCCTTTCTCGAAGCGGGAAAGTTCATGGATGGCGATGTCCGTTTCAGCATCGACACGTTCAGCGAACTTGACATCAACGACGCGATGCTCGATTGCAGATTTTCGATAGACGCCATATATACGTATCCCCTGAAACCGTCGGAACGGTACCACGATGACCTCCTCGAATTTCATCTCTCTCATTTGCGGTCCGGAAGAACGAGGTTTTGCATAACATGCGCCTATGTGGTTTTCAGAAAGCTGCAGGCGATGGACGTTCCGGTATTTTTCGTGACGCCTTCGGTCAGCGCCGTTCGGGAGGCGCTGGCGTCGTCGATGAAAGCGTTCGGATCCTCCGACGGGGATCATCTGAAGCTGGTCGTAGGCCTTCTGCTGCCCGAGAAGCTCCCCGTTCCGCTCAACCAGTACGAGCAGGCGATGAGCTCCATTCGAAGATCCATTTCGGCGTACGCCAAGAAGAAGGGAATCCTCGTCTTTCAGCGCAATACCTCGATCTTTCAGAGCGTGCAGACCTACAGCCAGTTCCTGATCGAAACGGAAAGCTTCGGGAAAGTTCCAATCATCGACGAAATCATCGGAGAGACATCCGATATCCGTCTGCGCATCGGCTACGGAATCGCCTCGAACATCGCAACCGCGGAACGATACGCCGAAAAGGCGCTGGATATGGGGCTCTGCACGGAAGGAAACGAGTGTCACCTCTTCGACGGCGAGAGCGGATGGGCGGTCGGCGAGCGGGAGCCCTCGTATATCCTGGCGGCGCCTGATCCCGACTTCCAGGTGCTCTCCGGCAGGATCAACATCACTCCCGCCACGCTTTCACGCTATCTGAAAGCGATCGAACTGCTCGGCCCGTCGTTCAGCGCCGCGGACTTTTCGCGGATTCTCGGTCTGCAGGCGAAAAGTGCGCGCAAGATATTGGCCCGCTTTCGCAACGCCGGGCTCATTGTGATCGACAGCTCGCGAGCCCCGCTGCGCAAGGGGAGGCCTGAAAATCTCTACCGGTTTGTTCCTGACGGCGCCGGGACGCCGCTCGCGGACCCGGCGGAAGGGTGCTGTGGAGGAGGTGATGCGCCGAACGAAGACGTGCGTTCCCGGGAGGGAAAACAGGTGTTCCCGAAAGTTCGAAAAAACTGAAGGAGGGAAACGAATGCGACGCATGAACGGAAAGATGATTGGAATCGGTCTTCTTGTGGTGTTTCTCGGATGCCTTCTGAGCGTTGGAGTTGCGTCCGCCGCGCCGGAATTCAAGTGGAAGTTCGGAGTGCCGTGGCCTCGTCCGACGCAGAACGAGTATCACAAGATGTTCTGCGACCTTGTCGGAAAGTATTCCAACGGCCGGATCGAGATGAAATACTACCCGAACGGACAGCTCGGAACGCACGACGAACATTTCCACGCCGTTCAGGAGAACAGCATCCAGGTCTCGGTGTTCGCGCCCTATGTCAACCTCATTCCCGGCGGCATGCTGAACTGGATGCCCTGGACCATAGAGAACTGGGACGAAGCGAAAGTCGCGTTCGAGGCCGGAAAGGGCGTTCTCTGGAAGGTCATGGAGGACGCGTACAACGAAGTGGGAATGCACATGCTCTACCAGACCTCCTTCGGCGCGTACGGCCTTGGCAACGGCAAGCGCCCGCTGAACACCCCCGAGGATCTCAAGAACCTGAAGATGCGCGTGTCCGCGTCTCTTGGTCTTGTCCGGGCCCTCGAAAATATGGGCAAGGGCACAGGAATGACGCTTCAGACCATCCCTTGGGGCGACGTATACGATGCGCTCTCCAAGGGCGTCGTGGACGGCATGTGGAGCATGTGGCCGTCGCTTGTGGAAGAACGGCACGGTGAAGTTCTGAAATACTATTCGGATCTCAACTTCTGCTGGGATACGAACAATGTGGTCGTCAACAAGGAGATCTGGGACAAGCTCCCGCAGGATCTGAAGGATGCCGTGAACAAGGCGGCGCTCGAGGTCGAGGCGAAGCTCTACGAGAAGCAGCAGGCTCTTGAGGTGGAGTACAAACAGAAGCTCGCCGCAATGAAGAGCTTCCAGATAACGGCGCTGACGCCCGAACAGCGCGATGTGTTCCGGCAGAAGTCGAATACGCCGGCGATATGGGACGAACTCTGCAAGCCCTGGCTCGAGAAGAAGTACCCCGGCCAGAACATGACCCAGAAGCTTCAGGACGAACTGAAGAAGATCCACGAGCAGGTGTCCGGCAAGAAGTAGCATAATGTCAAGGCGGCGGGGGGGCGCGCTGCGCGTTCCCCGCCGGTCGTTGTGAAGTGTGATGGGAGGGTATAGTTTGAATCGAATTGCCGATTTCGCCGGACGTTTCTTCAGGGCGCTTTCGATCCTGGAAAACGTCATCTGCGCCGCGGGGCTTTTCATTACGACGTTCATGACGTTCTTTCAGGTCTTGAACCGGTACTGGCTGCACTACCAGATCATATGGCTGAGCGATCTTTCGCTCTTTATCTTCATCGGTTTCATGTTTCTGGTCATTCCTCTGACGACGAGACAGGACGGACACACGGGCGTGGACGTGTTCGTGGAATCTGTCTTCGCGAAGCGTCCGCTCGGGCGCATCGCGTACGTCGCGTTTCTGAAGGTCGTTTCGATCGGAACGCTTGTCGTCTTTCTCATTCCGACGTGGTCGTTCGCGCTCCGCGCCGCAAAATACCCGCAGTACGCGACGCTCGTGCGCTGGTTCAACACGAGCTGGCTCATGGAGA
>CAZVUT010000313.1:0-3026 GCA_964630155.1 uncultured Synergistaceae bacterium | reverse complement strand
AGCCCGCTTTCCAATCCTACGGCAGATCGATGATCATCAACCCGTGGGGCGTCGTCCTCGCGACCGCGGAAGACCGGGAGTGCGTCATTTACGCCGACATCGACCCGGATTACGTCGATGTCATCCGGGCGCAGCTTCCGAGCCTTCCGAACCGCCAACCCGAAGCATACGTGTGGTGACGGCGAAAACAGGCCCCCGACGCGGATGATGCGGCGGGGGCCTGTCATTCGGCGTTCCGTGCGGATTACTTGTTCATCGTCAGAACCAGGTTCACCATCCTGAGGAAGTAGTCGTTGAAGTCCTTTGTCGCGTCCTCGCCCTTCTCGACCTTCGGACGGACGGCGTAGATGAAGCGCCGCCACTCGTCGTTGACGCCGGCCTCGTAGAACTCGCTGTAGCGGAAGGCCTCCTTCTGCGTCTGATAGACCGTGCCGTCCATGAGCGCCTTGGGCGTGGCGTTCGCGCCCATCAGGAACGGGATGGAGTAGCCGTAGGCGGGAAGTGTCACGAAGATGGTCGTGAGCTTGTCGGGGTGCTTCGGGTCGATCAGGAAGGTCGAGCTGGACTGCGCGCGCGGCAGATTCCAGATCGCGGGGTGCTTCGCGACCTTCGGCGAGTTCACGAGTTCGACCGTGATCTTGCCGTAGTTGTCGATGAGCGCGTCTTCGGGGGAGCCGTAGTCGTTCTCGCGAAGGATCGTGAAGGCGATGCCCTTGTAGGTCTTGCCGCCCTTCACGAGCGACGGGTCCATGTTTTCTTCTACGATCTTGTAGCAGTTGTCGGCGATCTGGAGCACCTTGCCCCTCGCGTCGGCGAAGAGGTAGTTCGTGCCCCACTTGCCGCTCGCGATGTACCCCTTCTCGACGAAGGAGTGCAGGACGGCCTTCGCCTCGTCGACGTTCGAGCAGTGCTCGGCGATGTAGCGCGGGACGTAGTGGTTCATGAATCCGTCGTACTTCGGCGGCTTGACGTCGGGCGTCTCGCCCTTGTACGGCTCGACGTACCACTCGTTGGGCTGCCACTGCGACGGGACGTCCGCCGCTCCCGCGAGGCCCTTCTCGTTGACGAAGAACGACACGCCGGTGTCGGCCGTTCCCATCTCGCCGAAGAATTTGTACGGTTTCTTGCCGCCGGGCGTCGTGTCGGTTATTTTCTTGAGGTAGCCGGCCTGGAGGTCCGGTGCGGTTTCGCGGGTCTTGTGGAAGATGATCTGTCCGTTCTTCGTCGCGGGCGGCGTGACGGCGAACGACGTGCAGCCGACGCCCTTGTAGAGCAGCGCGAGGTCGCGGTACCGTCCGAACGTGAAGGCGATGTAGAGTTCGCGGTCGATCTTCACGGTGTCGGCGATGGCGTTGAGTTCATCGATCCAGTAGGGGCAGTCGATCTTGCCCGACAGTTCGATCGAGAGCTTCGCGAAGTTCCGCAGCTCCTTTTCCTTGTCCTTCGCGCGAGCGAGGAACGCGTTGTAGGCCTTCAGGATCGACTCTTTGTTCACCTCGCCCCACATCTTCCCGACCTCGACGGCGCTTCCCTCGAGAACCAGGACGTCCTTCGCGGGTTCCGCCGCGATGGCCGTGGAGCCGAAACAAACCGCGAGAAGCAGCGACGCAACGATCAAGCGTTTCATTGCATTCCCTCCCTTTCCGAGTAATCCGGCATCAGGTCCTTTCACGCAATGCTTTCGGGAACGCGTTCCTTTCGGCGGCGCCTCACTCGATGAATGTCGGCAGATACCTCCTTTCGAGATCCCGGAATGTGTCGAAGCCGACGAGGCTCTTGAACTCCGCGAACGGCACGACGAGGTCGGTCCGTCCCTCCGCGATCCGGTCGCCCTTTATGGCGTCCAGATATTCGCGCATCCCGCGGACGGCCGCGAAGAGCGGGCCGACGGGGATGCTCACGCGCGCGACGCCGAGCTTCCGGAGCGTGTCGATGGAGACGAGCGGCGTCTTGCCTCCGACGACGGCGTCCATGAGGTTGACGCTGACGGGGGCCTTGATCTCTGTGACGATCCGTTCGATCTGTTCCACGGTTCGCGGCGCTTCGACGAAGATGAGGTCGGCCCCCGCTTCGGCGTAGGCGTTTCCGCGCCGGACGGCCTCGTCGACGCCCGCGACGGCGATGGCGTCGGTACGGGCGTTGATGACGAAGTCCGGGTCGATCTCGTTTCGCGCCTCCGTGCACGCTTTGATTTTCAAAACCATCTCCTCGATCGGGATGATCTGCTTGCCTTCGAGGTGCCCGCACCGCTTGGGGAACACCTGGTCCTCGATATTCATTCCCGCGGCTCCGGCCCGGATGAATTCCCGCGTAACGTACATCGCGTTGATGCTGTTGCCGTACCCGGTGTCCGCGTCGGCCATGACGGGGACGTTCACGGCGTCGACGATGTTCTTCGTGAAGTGGACGACGTCGCTGAAGCCGATGAACGCCATGTCCGGAAGGCCGAGATACGAGGCCGAGAGCCCGAACCCGCTCACCTGGAGCGCCTTGAAGCCGCTCTGTTCGATGAGCTTGGCCGATATGACGTCGTGCGCGCCGGGGCAGACGAGCGCGTTGCGTTCGAGAATGTATTTCCTGAGGAGCGAAGTCTTTTTCATGCGCGATGACCTCCGATGAATGGGGTTACGCGTGGACGGACGTCGCTCCGAAGAGGATCTTCCGGTCGACGAACCACGCGACGGCGACGAGAACGAGACCGATCAGGGAGACGACGTTCTGCGGGAAGAGCAGCATCAGCCCTCCTACGAAGAACGCGATGCAGATCGCCGCATTGGTCATGAGGCCGTTGCGGTGGCTGAAGAGCCCGTACGCGATGGCGATCGAGCCGATGAATGCGGTTGCGCCGTGCATGAGGACGTCGATGATCGGCGCGCGGCCGACGAGGGCCGGGTTGAGCGCGAAGAAGTAGGGCAGGATGAACGCGACGGCTCCCAGACGGACGGCGAAGAAGCCTGTCTTGACCCAGTCTGCTTTCGCGATGCCCGCGGCCGCGACGGCCGCCGTGCAGGTCGGGGGCGTGACGC
>CAZVUT010000312.1:0-3036 GCA_964630155.1 uncultured Synergistaceae bacterium | reverse complement strand
GCCAAACTCTCCCCTTGGTTGGGGAGCATTTTTCGCTTTGGCTGTGGTTCGAGGCTCCCATTTGTGGCGTGACGGTTCGAGTGTTTTCTTTTCACGACTTTTAATTTACTATAGACGTATCACATCTCCTTAAAAAAGGGAGACGCCGCTCTCTTTTCGGACGGAAACGAAAAACAGCTCGTCGGGATCGGAGACGTATACGTGCGGACGTACAGAAACGCAACGGCCATCGGGATATTCGTGTTGTCGGCTCTCTTCTCGTACCGCCTCGCCGCTCTCGGAGGCGGATATTCGCCGTTGTGGGCGGCGACGGGAGCGGGAGTCGGCGTCCTCTATCTGCTCGGCGTTCGCGCCTGGCCCGTCGTGTTGCTGGTCAACCTTGCGGGCAATCTGATGCTTGCGCAGCCGCTGAACGCCTTGGGCGCCCTGTCCGCGGCGGTCGGAGCCGGAGCATCCGCGCTCGGCGTCCGGGCTGCGCTGTGGAAACGAAGCGAATGCGGCCTGTTCGGAAGTCTCTCCGCAATGACGTTTTTCCTCCTTATGGCCGGACTTCTCCCTGCGCTTTTCGGAGCGGCGTTCGGGTTGTGGGGGATTCCGCCCGAAATGCGGCAGATTCAAACATTCGTCGGTTGGGTCATCTCCGATCTGACGGGCGTCGTTGTCCTGGCGCCCGCGATGATCGCCCTGCTCGGCGGCGACCGGAAGCGAAAGACGACCTTCACGGTCGAGGCGAGCCTTTTTGTCGTGCTCTTCTGCGTGCTGTGCCTCGGCGTTTTCGGTCAGACCATCCCCCGCCCGCTCGCGGAATACCCCCTTCCGTTCCTTCTGGCTCCCTTTCTCTTCTGGGCCGCGTTCCGGTTCGGCACGATTCTTTTCATCGATATCCTGACCTTTTTCGCGGTCGTCTCCCTGGCGGGCGCGTTCTTCGGACGCGGTCCCTACGCGGTCTACCCCCCGGAGACATCGATCGTCGTGACGCAGGCCTTTTTGATCGTTCTCGGCGGTTTGACCCTGCTCTTTCATGCGGCGTCGCTTGAGGCGGATTTTCGTCTGGAAGTGATGGCGGAACAACGGCGATCGCTCGAGCGACTGAACGAGCAGCTCGAAGCGGAAATCCGGGAACGGACGCTGGAAGTCCTCGGGAGCATCTCCGATATCCGGCTGTTCGGCGACAGGAGGGACCAGGACGATGCGTCCTCAGGCTCCCGATTCGTCGCGTTCCGCCTCTCGAACGAAGGAACGCTGTGGCGGGCGAGCGCCGGGCTGGCGCAGATGCTCGGATACTTTTCGTCACGGGCGCTGATGGAAATGGAGAGTATGGTTCCCGGCGGGTTCCTGCTCGGGCGGAAAGATCACGAACAGCTCATGGAGGCGGCCAGGCTGCGAGAAGTCATGACGGCGCGGACGCTGGATCTTTCGGGGCAGGGGGGATTGTCGAAGCGGCTCACGATGGACATTCGCTCCATGTACATGCCGGACGGCTCCCTGTTCTTCGTCGAGTGCGTCTCGCCGGATCCCAGGCTTTTCGGCGCGGTTCGGGACGATGTGTTCGATGACGCGACCGGCCTGCCGGATCTTCGCTATCTCGACGGGATGTGGATGGACAGCGGGTACCTTCCCGGTCCTGCGGACTTCGACTGCGCGCTGGGCGTTGTGCGGATATCGCCGGCGCCGGTTCCGGACGTCCGGTTTCGGCGCTGCCTCGAATACGCATGCTCCGGCTGTCTCCGCAGCCTCGATCCGATCGTTCGGAGCGGGGACGGCGAACTGGCGATTCTGCTCTTCGGCGTCGGCGGCATACGGGGCGGCCGGTCTGTTCTGGCGACGTTCCAAAAGGAGCTGGCCTCATGCCTCGAAGCCGCACCGGACGCTCCCTCGATAACCGTCGGCGTTTCCGGGATCCTTCGGGGCATGTCGCCGCTGCAGATCGTGAATGAGGCCCGAAAAGACCTGGAACGACGTCGATACGATCGCGAGGCGTCGTCTGTGCGGGGCGTTTCGCCGGTCTGACGCGCGTCGGCCTCTTCGGCCGCGTCACGGCGCGGCGCTCATTCGTATCGGGGCGCGACCGCGTCGGAAAGGGAAACGAAGCGAATTCCCGCCGCGAGCATTTCCGGAACGGCGTCGATGACGCCTTCGGCGGTTCCTCGCGCAGGCCGGTTCGCGTGAAGGAGCACGATGTCGCCCGGACGGGCCGCAAGAAGGGCTTCCTTCACGCGACGGCGGCTCCACGTGCCTCCGGCGTCTCCGAGGACGCTGTATCCGGCGGCGACGTACCCGTGTTTTCGCAATACGGAGACGGCCGTCTCTTCGTAGAAATTGGTTCCGGATCGGAAAAAGCGCGGAGTCCGGCCCGTGAGCGCACGGATGAGCCGGGCCGCGTCGCCGGCTTCTGCAAGAAGCTCCTCACGGTCCGCCGTGCCGGCGATGCCGTATGCGCGGCGCCCGGAGAGCGACGCGGGGCGGTGGTTCATGCCGTGGTTCTGGATGTCGAACGTTGTGCAGGAGGCGAGAAAGGCCGCGTCGTCCGGGTTCGACCGGATCCATCTGCCCGTGATGAAGAACGTCGCCGCGATGCGGCGCGACAGGAGAAAGTTCACGAGCTTCCGGTCGAGTTCGCTTCCCTTGGGCCCGCCGCACACGTCGAACGTGAGCGCGACATCGTTCCCGCGCGGCCGGAAGGATGTCAGCACGCCGGGAACGCGTTCCCCCCACTGCTCGGGCCGCGGCGCTCCGGCGGCGCTCCGCCCCGGGCAGTGGAAGGCGACGACCGTTAGCAGTACAATACAAACGATATGGATTTTCGGAAATCGCATGATTCGCACCTCATTTCTCGTGACGTCGGGAGGGAATGGATATGGATCGGCCGATGCGACGCAAGGAACGGGAAATCGCCGATATCGCCGCGATAGAGGATATCATACGGGCGGGGAGTGTGCTCTTTCTCGGTCTGTGCGACGGCGGAGAGCCGTACGTCGTTCCGATGAACTACGGCTACGCCGACGGAACGCTCTACATGCACTGCGCCCTCGCCGG
>CAZVUT010000311.1:0-3042 GCA_964630155.1 uncultured Synergistaceae bacterium | reverse complement strand
CCAGATGGAATACGTCGCGCAGACCATCGTCGACGTCTACAAGCGCCGCGAGAGCATCCGCTACGGCCTCCGGATCTCCTACGCGCCCCCCGTTCCGGGAATCCACCACTTCCTGGCGCACCTGGAACCGTTCGCCGTTTAGAGGAAAAGAGACGGAAAAGAGGGGCGGCCCTTCGGGGCCGCCCCTCTTTCGTTTCATGCGGAGTTCCGCATGTCGGTGCGAAACGTCGCTTTTTCGGCGTCTAATACCGCGACTGGAAGACCTTGACCTTGTACGTCCCCTTGCCGTCGGCGGTGCTCAGCGTGATGACCGCGGTCCGGTCGACCCCGCTCGCGTTCGGATCGACCGTCACGAACACGTTGCTTGCGGCGTTCTTGTCTCCCGACGTCGCGCTCAGGGTGCACCAGAACTGGTCGCTCGCGGCGGTCCAGTTTCTGGCCGTTCCGAAATCGAGGCGCGCGTGGCTCCCCTTGGCGTCGAAGTCGAGGTTGTTCCCGGCGATCAGCGGCGGATAGATGAACGGGATGACGTACGTCCTCGAGTCGGACTCCCAGTCCTGCTCGGTCACCTTGATCGCCTCGATCCACATCACGTACTGGTTCCCGTACGACCGGCCGTTCTTCCACGAGAACTTCGAATTGAACTGTTTGACCGAATCCCTCGCTTCGGGAGCGATCTTCCACATCCACTGGTTGTACGGCTGGAAGTTGCTGCGCGACAGGAGGACGGCGTCGTTGAACTCGCCGAGATAGAACGGGTTGCCGCCGGAACTCTTGATCGTCGGGCGCGGGAAGCTGAACGTCCAGTGGGCGTTCGTCGATGCGCTGCTTGGGACGGACATGTTGTTGACCGTGCAGTCGCTGATCGTCACCGACTCGGACGACGAGAAGCTGATTCCGGCGCTGAGGCCTCCAGTGGGGCCCGAGGCGTTGAACCCGATGTTTCCTCCCAGGTTCCACGAGAAGCCGCTTGTCGTGCTCGAACTGCCCTGCGTCGTTCCGGGAGTCGAGTTCATGAGCTGGAGATACCGGTTCGAGTTGTCGTAGTCGAGCCAGTTGTCGAACTCGTAGTTGACCATGTACCCCTGGATCCTCGCGAGCGTCGTTTCGCTCCATCCGATATGACCGTTCTTGTTCTCGTAGTTGCCGGAGGGGTTCAGCATCCCGCGCTGCTGGACGACGAACCAGTCGTAGTCCACATTGTTGGCCTCGTTGTACGAGTGGCAGGCGTAGAGGTAGTACGTGACCTGGAATGCCTGACTGTATATCGAGGCGTCGTAGGTGTATATCTGCGCCTGCGCGAGCTGCGTCAGTTCGCTCGTCGACGCGGTCACCGCCGCCTCTCCGGCTTCTCTGGCCTGCCGGATCGCTTCCTGCTTCGCTTCGTTGTCGGCGGCGTACGTCGCGAAATTTCTCGCCCGCATCGCGTGGAACGATTCCATGTCCGGGACGCCCGGCTTGTCGTCGTCGCTGGCGATCGGTTCGGAAAGCACCGTCGGGGCGCCGTCGGCCGGGGTGATCCACGTGCAGATATCGGAGTGGACGGCGTCGCGCGACAGTTTTTCGATCGCGAACAGCTCGACGTACCGGAGATCCTCGGAGACCGTGTCCATGTTGAAGTTCGGCTCCTGGCCGATGACCGTCAGAAAGACGTTCACTTCGTCGACCGTCGCGTGTTCGAGCGCCACGATCTGTCCGGCGTCGAACACCCTTTTGACCGCTTCCGCCGTGGATTCGTCGGGCTCGAAACCTTCCCGGAGCGATACGAGAAGCGGCGAATCCGTCGCTTCGCCGTCGTAGGGAAGAAACTCGGCCGCGATCTCCCTGAGGTAGGCGGCAAGATCCCCGTGAACGTTCCCGATGTAATAGATCTTGTCCAGAATCGCATGCGTCGCCGTTCCGTCTCCGCCGCTGCATCCTCCGGAGATAAGGGCCGCCGTGCACAGCAAGAGAATAAAGAAAACGAGTTTTTTGTTGCTCACGTCATTCGCCTCCCGATGGCATGTTTCGGATTTCTTTCGTGTCCCGGTGACATGATACGCCTTGACACGCTGTCAGAGTCAAGGGGCGCCCCCCGAAGGGGGACGCCCTCTTCGATCGCGTTTTCGTTTCAGCGCTTCCGGAACAGGAGCGCCAGGGGCAGTGCAAGGAGCGCCGCCGCCGGCGCGGGGCCGGTCGAACAGCCGCCGCCCGATCCGCCGCCGGGATCGCCGACGATAAGGACCTTCGTCGCGATGCGTCCCGACGGATTCTCGTCATCCGCGGCGGGCAGGACGGCCGACGCGAGGATCAGCCGCAACGGCACGGTCTGCGCCGAAGCGGGCGCCGTGTAGAGCATCTGAACGACGGCATCCTCCCCGTTCTCGAGCATCGGAACGGTCCGATGGCTCACGAAGCCGCTCGCGTTGCGGAGGTAGGCCGAGGCGTTGAGGAGCGAACTTTGCGCGCTCCCCTGCGCGTCGGTGAACCGGATCGTCGCCTGGACGACCGCCGTCTCGCCCGGGGCGAGCGCCGTCGTCTCCGCGCCGAACGTGCCGTCGGGGTTCAGCGGCCGGACCGACATGGAGTCCGGGACGATGGTGAGGCTCCGACCGTTCGCCTGCGTCCGGAGGAACCGCGAGCCGTCCTCGTTGTCCGCTGCGCTCGCTGCGAACGACTGCTGCTCCGGATCATAGACGCCGACGAGCAGCTGGCCGTGGTCGTTGTTGGCCTGCAGATCGCCTCCGTCGGTCGTGAGCGAAATATGGAGATAGCCTACGGTCTGCGTCGCGTGCGTCGTGAAGGCGATGCCGAGATCCTGCCAGTTGTTGCTCGTGCCGCTGTCGCGGCCCGGAATGGACAGGATCGTCGTCGACCCGAGCGTCGTCGCCTTGGTGACATCCGGGTCCTCGTGCGTCGACGCGATCGGCTGGAAGGCGAACGTGACCGTCACCTTGCCGGTCGGGACGAAGCTGTAGTTGTAGACGCGCATCGTCGCGTGAACCTGCGTGTTGATGGGCAGGGCCTGTCCGCTCACGCCGCTTTTTTCGACGATGGACGCCT
>CAZVUT010000310.1:0-3045 GCA_964630155.1 uncultured Synergistaceae bacterium | reverse complement strand
TGAATTCCGGCGGCGACGGTTCCTCCGAACGTATCGTTGCTCCCGAGCGCGATGTGGACCGTGCCGTAAATCTTCTCGTCTTCGAGGATCACGCCCGTGAAGCGAGCCTTGTCGTTCGTCCCGATGCCGAGCTCCGCGAGGTTGCGCGCCTTCGGGGCGTCGCCGAGCTGTTCCAGGAGCGCCGCCGCACCCTTCCCCTCCGCGTTCGCGAGCAGCCCATCCTTGAAGGTCAGCTTCAGCGGCTCGTCGAGCACTCCCAGGCCGACGAACGAGCCGTCGATGAACACGGAGCCGTTGGCGGTTCCCTCGACCGGGGCGATGTACGCCTCACCCGAGGGGAGGTTGCCCGATTCGCCCCTGTTGCGATAGACGCCGGTGCTCGGATGTCCGTCGCGCCCCGCGAGCGACATGGTCAGCGAGCATTCCCCCGTGCGGATCTCGGCCGTTTCGGCGGCGTCCAGCATCTTCGTATAGCGTTTCGTCACGGCCTCGACGATCGCGTAGTCGGCGGTGATCGGGCCGTTGAAATACATATCCTCCGTGATCCGCGGCATCGTCGCCACACGGGCGCCCGCCGCGCATGCGTTCTTTCGCGCCTGCGTGTGGGTCAGCGACGCTCCCGTCGGCGCTGCGACGACATCCGCAGCCTTCATCGCCGCCGCGACGATATCGTCGGGCTCCACGCCGTTTCGCGCAAGCACCGGAATGCGGATCGCCGCAGCCTTCGCGCCGAGATCGCACCCCGCGAGAAACAGGCTCTCCCCGATGCGAAGCGTCGTCTCGTCGTAGACGATGACCAGGCGCTCCCCGGACCGGAGTCCCATGTTGTCTTTCAGTAGCCGTCGCGATACGTCAATGAAATCCACTCCGCTCATCCCTTCCCTCACCCGATCAGTTCCCGGACGACGCGGGCGACGATTCCCCGCGCGAGGATCACGGGCTTCCCAGTAATCGTCCGCACCATCTCCTGCATCGCAAGCGTGTATCCCATGCAGTCCATGACCGCCAGATCCGCTCCCCACTCCCCGAGTTCCGATGCGGCCGCCCGAACGGCCGCATCGGCGTTCGCATACGGAGACGCGGGAACGACCCGAATATTTGAACAGACCGTTCTCCAGCGGTTTTCGGATTGCGCGATCTGCTCGCGAGACGGCGTCAGGAATCCGACGCGCAACCCTTTCGCGACCGCTTCGACCGTATTATAGAGGATGCGCTGCGGCCGCAGGAGCAGTCCGCCGGTCGGGAAGTCCGGAAATTCGCCCGTACAGAGCAGAAGCACCACGGGAAGCCCGTTCGCGAAATGCGCCCCGATCTTCGCTTCCACGCGCGGCGCTATATGACGCTCGGCGACCTGGACGGACGATCCGTCCGCCAGACGCGTGACGAGGACGTAGTCTCCGGTCTCGGGGGCGAGTTTCGCAACGTCCTCTTTCGTCAGTCCGTCGAGCGCCCCCGCCTCGACGATTTCGACATCGTCGCCAAGAATCGTCCGAAGATCCGGCGTCACGTCCGTCCTCGGCGATTGTCCGATCGTCACCGTTCCGAGAATCCGTTTCATCTGTCATTCTCCTTTCGCAGCGCGTCGCGGTAACAGCACGCGCGATGCTCCGCACCGTTCGGTCCGCAACGAAGACATTCCTCGAGGGATCCCTGCATGCCGCTGGTTCCGGCTCCGCCGATCTCCCGAAGAAGGTTCCGGAACGCGTCGAACCATTCCGCGTTCCCGTCGACGATGAGAGTGCTTCCGCCGGAAGCGCCGTCCACGCCGCCCCGCCCGATGACCCACGCGTCACGCGCCCCCAGGATTCGGAGCGCTTCGAGTTCCGTCACGAGCCGTCCGAAGAGCGGAACGAGCCCCACTGCCATGCCCATCGACCATTCGGGCCTTTTGCGGCCGCAGGCGCGCATCGCCTCCGTCACGGGGATCGGGGAGAGCTTCTCGATTCCGGCCGCGACGATGCACATCACGCCTTCCGAGGGCAGAAGCGGCAACACCCGTCCGGGTTCGCCGCCGAGAAATCGCCCCGCCATCATCGCGGCGTTTCCGTTCGCATCGATCAGATTCGCGCCGCAGACGACGATGTCGTTTGGTCCCATCTCCGCAACGATCTCTTCCAGACGCCCATCGGCCGGTTCGGGACGCCCGCGCCGCAGCAGCAGCGAATGCGGTCCGTCGACGGTCCGCGCCGCGGCCACCGTTCCGCGTTCCGTAATCCGACCCGAAATGCGCAGCGGAATCCCGGCCAGTTCCTCGGCAAGGGCGGAAACGGTCGTTCCGCCCTTGAGCAGGATCATTCCGTCCTCCATCGCACAACGCACTTCGGGGAGCGCGGCGACGCCCTTCGCGATCAGGCGCTTGCCCTCCGGGACGGTGAGGGAGATCTGCGCGTTCATCTATGCGTCGCCCATTCCCTGAAGGTGCGTCATCGGGCCATAGAGCTCGATCATGCGGTCGTATTCGTCCGGATCGTAGAAGGAGAGCTTGCCTTCCCCGAACGCCTTCGCGACCTCGATGACGAACCGGACGGCGGACTCGATATCGACGGGTTGCGACGCGCCCGTCGCACAGCCCGGCACGGCCGTCTCGGCCGTCAGCGCGACGCCGACGACCGGAGCCGACGTCGCCGTGGACGGCTGCAGGATGCTGTTCAGGTGGTAGAGCCCGTTGCCGTACGGCGTGATGTCCTGCATCGACAGCGGAAAGACGACCGGAGCGCGCCCCGTCACGTAAGACATCAGGGAGAGCAGGTCCTCGCTGACGCGCAGGATCCAGCCTTCACGCACTGTCGGAGAAATCGCGAATCCGCGATGATTGATGACGCGGTTGCCGCGCGTCGTATCCACGGAGAGCACTGCGTCGAGGTCTTCGGACATTTCCTCCGCATTCGCGATCGCCATGTTGATCGGCGAGTCCATGAACGCGACGGGTTCGTGCGGACGCGTCGGCGCGTTGGGACAGATGTGCGTCGACAGAAACACGTCCCCCTTCAGCACGTCTCCGGCGGCCGACATATGAACGAGCTTCATGGCGGAGGCGACCGCCGT
>CAZVUT010000309.1:0-3049 GCA_964630155.1 uncultured Synergistaceae bacterium | reverse complement strand
CCTGGCGCGCGTTCTGTTCGACGATGAGGATCGTGACGTTTTCCTCGTTGATCCGCCGCAACTCCTTGAAGATATCCTTGATGATGATCGGCGCAAGACCGAGGGAAGGCTCGTCAAGAAGCAGCAGCTTGGGACGGGACATCAGCGCCCGGGCGATCGCAAGCATCTGCTGCTCTCCGCCCGAAAGCGTTCCGGCGTACTGTCCGCACCGTTCCTTGAGCCGTGGGAACAGGGTGTACACCCATTCGAGATCGTCGCCGATCTTCGACCGGTCGGTTCGCGGAAACGCTCCCATTGTGAGATTCTCCACGACCGTAAGCGGCGCGAAGATCCGCCGTCCTTCGGGAACGAGCGAAATCCCCTGCCGGACGACCTGGTAGTTGCGCTTCGCCAGCGGGGCGCCCTGAATGTGGATATCGCCGGATTCGCGGCCGACCTGTCCGATGATCGCGTTCATGAGCGTCGATTTTCCCGCTCCGTTGGAGCCGATGACGCAGACGATTTCCCCCTCGTAGACTTTCAGGGAGACTCCCCGGAGCGCGGCGATCGCTCCATAGTTCACCTTCAGATCCGTCACCTCGAGGAGCGGTGTGCGTTCTTCCGTCATGCCGTTTCCTCCTCATCCCCGAGATACGCCTTCAAAACTTCCGGATGCCGCTGGATGGCCTCCGGACCGCCTTCCGCGATTTTCGCGCCGAAGTTCATGCAGACGATGTGCGGGCAGATTTCCATCACGAGGTCCATGTGGTGTTCGATAACGATGATCGACAGGCCGAAATCCCTGTGGATCGCGGTGATGAGGTCGTTCAGCGCGTAGACCTCCTCCGGGTTCATTCCGGCGGCCGGTTCGTCGAGCAGCAGGAGCTTCGGATCGAGCGAAAGCGCCCGTGCGATCTCGAGCCGACGCTGATAGCCGTACGGAAGCGTCCCCGCCTCCTGAAGCGCCCGGTCCGCGAGACCGACCCGCGCGAGAAGATCCATGCTCTTGTCCCTGATTTTGCGCTCGACGCCCCGCCATCTCCCCAGGTGCGTGACGCCCTCCCAGAAGGAGTACGGCAACCCGTTCTGCGCCGCGGTCATGACGTTCTCGAGGACCGTTGAGCGCTGGAAGAGCCGCAGGTTCTGGAACGTGCGGGCGATCCCCTTGCGAATGACCTGGTACGTCTTGAGCGGGGTGATATCCTCCCCGTCGAAGACGATGCTTCCCTGATCGGGATCGTAGACCCCCGTGATCAGGTTGAAGACCGTGGTCTTTCCGGCTCCGTTGGGTCCGATGAGTCCCGCCAGCTCCCCCCGCTCCACGGAAAACGAGATTGCGTCGACGGCGCGGACGCCTCCGAAGGTTTTCGTTATGTTGGTGAGTTCGATAATCGCAGCCATCAGGAATCCCTCCGCAGGAACCGCCGGAAGAAGGACGGAAGCTCGCGGTTTCCGAGAATGCCCTCCGGGCGGATGACCATGATGATGACGAGCACGGCCCCGTAGATGAGCATACGGTACTGGGAGATCGGGCGGAAGAGTTCCGTCACGAGCGTGATGACGAGCGTGCCGAGCAGCGTTCCGCTCATGGATCCGAGTCCTCCGAAGACGACGACGGCCGTCAGCTCGGTGGATTTCATCATATCGAACATGACCGGCTGGATGAACGAGAGGAACCCGCCGAGCAACGCCCCGGCCACGCCGCAGTAGAACGCGGAGAGCACGAGCGCCAGGATCCGGATGTTCGCTGTATTGAAGCCGAGCAGCGACGCCGCGATATAGTCGTCCCGGCACGCCTTGCAGGCCCGCCCGTAGCGACTGTTGATAAAATTGAACATGAGAATCAGCAGGATCAGGAACGCGCCGACCGCCACCGGAAGGGTGGTGTACGGATCGATTCCCGGGTAGCCGCGCGCTCCGCGCGTGACGGATTGCCAGTTCTCGAGGATCAGACGGATCGCTTCGCCGAGTCCGAGGGACGCGATGGCGAAATAGTCGCCCATGAGCCGAAGCGTCGGAACGCCGATGAAATACGCGACGATCATGGCGACTATCCCCCCCGCGACGATGGCGGGGAGCCAGTGCATGGAATACTGCACCGTGAGAATCGCGGTCGTGTACGCTCCGAGCGCCATATAGGCCGCGTGGCCGAGCGAAAAGACGCCGGCGAAGCCCGTCAGGAGCGAAACGCCCATCCCGGCGATCGCGTTGATGCACAGGAGGATGATGATTCCTTCAGTATATCCGGACATGGGAGCCTCCTACACCTTTTCGCTGACGTTCTTGCCGAAAAGCCCCGAGGGCTTCACGAGCAGCGTGACGACCAGCAGCGAAAAAACCACGAGATCCCGGAGCTGGCTCGAAATGAACCCGGCTGTCAGCATTTCCGCGAGCCCGAGGATGATGCTCCCCACGACGGCTCCCGGAAGGGATCCCAGTCCGCCGATGACCGCCGCGACAAATGCCTTGATCGTAATGCCTCCAAGCTGCGGGTAGAGCGTGTACCGCACCGACAGGAAAATGCCCCCGACGGCGGCGAGCGCCCCCGCGACGAAGAAGACGATCGAGACGAGAAGGTTCACGTTGACGCCCATGAGCCCGGCCGTACGCAGGTCATAGGCGGCCGCGCGGATGGCCAGTCCCCATTTTGTGCGGAGAAGGAAGATTTGCAGCGCTCCGAGGAAAACGACGGACGCGACAAGGGAAAGGAGGTCGAACGCGCTCGTTGTAGCAAGGCCGAAGAGACTCACGGGACTCGTCGGGATGACCGGAGGAAGCGCCCGGAAGCGACCTCCGACGAAGATGACGAAGAGATTTTCAATGACGATGCTCATGCCCATGGATGCGATGAGAAGATAGAGCGTTACGTTGGTCCGCTCGCGAATGGGTTTGTACGCGAGGCGTTCCGTGACGACAGCGACGATCCCGGCGCCGACGAGCGACATCGCGCTGGCGACCCAGATGTTCGCTCCAAGGACCTTCAGCGCCGCATAGCACGCGTACCCGCCGACCACCAGAAAACCGCCGTGGGCGAAGTTGGAAAAGAGAAGCACCGAATAGACCAGGCTGT
>CAZVUT010000308.1:0-3063 GCA_964630155.1 uncultured Synergistaceae bacterium | reverse complement strand
TGCGGGGACGTTCGATCCGCTGCGCGTGACGCTCGTCGCTTCTCCCGAAGCCCTGTGCGAGCGCTGCCGCGCGGACGGACGCGACGAGGAGAGCGTCGCGCGGAGTCTCGAACGGTTGCCTCTGTATCGCGCCTTCCAGGATTCACTCCTCGACACGACACATACGCCCTGCGACGATGTCGCGGAGCGGGTTCTCGAACGCATCGCCGGGAGGCGCGGGCTCGGTTCATAAAACGATGGCGACGCGATCAAGAATCTCGCACCGCCGTCGTCTTCGTTTTTTGCCTATTTCCCGCAGTACCCCTCGTACATCACCGTCTCTTCGAGCGGTTTTCTCTCCGTCGCGTGGCGTTCCGGGCTCGGGAAGCCCTTTTCGGGGCAGCCGAGGAAGAGCAGCGTGGTCGGTTCGATATAGTCGGGGAGGCCGAATTCCCTGTTGATGATTCGCGGGTCGAAGAGGCCCACAAGGACGCTGCCGATGCCCCGCTCCCGCGCCGCGAGCATCATGTGGTCGCACACGATGCCGATGTCCAGGTCGGCCGAGCATTTTCCGTCGAATGGGCGCACGAGCGCGTCTCTCGCGTCGCGGCAGACGATGAGGACGCAAGGGGCGTTGAAGGTTTGGTAGGCCTTGCGGACCTTGAGGATTCCCTCGGGCCGGCGGACGACGATGATCCGTTGCGGCTGCTTGTTGCACGCGGTCGGCGCCACGCGTGCGGCGGACAGGATGTAATCCAGGTCGCCGCCGTCGATGGCGCTGTCGGTAAAGCCCCGCGTCGTGGATCGTCGTTTCGCCAGTTCCAGAAATTCCATTGCGATCGCCTCCGTATATCCCGGCGGAGCTACTTTTCCCCCTGTTTGCTTCCGTATTTATCCTGCGCGTACATCGCGGTTCGCGCCCCTTTGGGGTTTCGTTCCTCCTGCGCCTCGACCGACCGCGAGAGGGACGCCTGGAGTTGCCGGGCGAGGTCAATTTTTCTCGTGGCATCGTCTCCCGTCGCGGATTCCGGGTCCTCGAAGGGTTCCGGGTTCTCGACGGGTTGGAGGTATCCCAGGCGAACGAGCGCCTGGACGTACCGGAGGTCTATGTTCAGCGCCACGGACAGGGAATACGCGTCGAGGTCCGCGTCCGGGTTGGTTTCGATGTAGTTGCGGACGATCTGGAAGCTCGCGTCGATGTGCTCCATGCAGATCGGGCAGATGTCTGAGCCGTTGCTCGAAAAGAGTTTGCGGCAGAGAGTGCATGTCTTGAGTTTCATCCGGTGGGAAAAACCTCCTGGAATCGATGGATGCGGCTATTATACGGATTTTCGCGGACATTCGGAATACGCGATATGCGTATTTGCAGAATTAAAAAAAATACATTCATTCCGTTGCTTCAATTTCTATTATTAATGTAATATTTTGTCGGCGGGCGCTTGTGGCGTATACGGCGTTTCTTTGTATCTCCCGCGTAAAGACGGCCGTCCGCCGCAACGCCGGGGCGATCGGGCCCTGCGGCGCTGCGGCGGACGGATTCGGGCGCTGAACGAAGGCGTCCCGCGAATGTTACTGCATGCGCTGGTAGACGATCGTCATTCCCGTCTGCGGGTTCGAGATGGTGACGACGCTCCCCGTCGCGTCGATCTGGAAGTATTGGGTGTAGGTCGCCCCCGTCATGGTTTGGACGGTCATCATGTTTCCCTGGACGCGGAACATGCCCGATTCGTATGGAGCGCCGTTGACCCACGTCTGGTACCTGTTTCCCTGAACCTGCATGACGACCTGCTGTCCGTTGAACAGGGTTCCCCAGGTTCCGTCGAGCGTGATTCCCTGCGGTTGCGGTTGAGGCTGTGGCTGGGGTTGGGGCTGTGGTTGCGGCCCGGGCTTCGGCCCCGGCTTGCCCCTTGTGTAGATCACGGCCGTCTCGTTGTCCGTGAATGTCGCCGTCATGCTTTGTTCCTCGTGATTGACCCCGAAGAACAGGGATATGCCGGTCCCCGAAGCGGGCGTGATGGTCAGCAGGTTGTCTTCGACCGCCGTAGCGCCCTGGATCCGTGCGCCCTTTTCCGAAACGTAGGTTCCCGACCCCTTCGCGAGCGTGAGCGTGCTGCCGTCGTTTCCGTTCCACGTTCCGCTCAGGTACGAGGCGGGGAATTCGTTTTCGCCGAGCGGGACGAGCCGAAGGAACGAGCCGTCGGCCGCGCTGATCGTGGTCCATGCGCGCCGGTCCCCCTGCATCTGGAGGACGGCGAATTTCCGGTCGATGGGGACGAGTCGCTTTCCCGTGTCGTCAGGGACGCAGGAGGTGAGGATGGGCAGCCCTCGCGGCTCCCAGAGGAAGGTGAGCTCCACCGGCTTTTCTCCATTCGTTTTCAGGACCGCTGAAAAGCTCTTTTTCCCTTCGTAGTCGGCGCCCGCCCGTATTTCCGTAACGACCCCGGTCGGCGCCATGGTGAATTCCTTTTCGTTCGACCGCAGCGGGACGGGGCCGAACGCCGCGTATTTCCCGGGAAGTTTTTCCGTCCCGAACCGGTGCGTCGTGTCGAGGTTCGGCGTGAGCAGCGGGTTTTCCGCGACGACGAGCGGGCCTCCGAGAAGCGTCGCGCCGCGTCCGCCGATTGATTCCGCCTTCCCGAGAACGCGAAGGATCTTGCCCGCCGGGATGAGGTCGAGAATGACGTCGAGTCCGTCGCCCCATTCGATCGCGTCGCCGGGGACCGTGACGAGCTTGCCGTCTGGGCCGAATTTGAGCAGCGCGGGCCGGATGACGCCGTTCGGTTTCGGTGTGACGTTGCTGACGGAGACGCCGTTTTTCGTGGAGACGATGGAGATGATGCCGACGATTTTGTAGTCGGTTGCGTCCACGGAGATTTCGACCGGGACTTCCCCGTTCGTCTCCTGGTCGGCGTATGTCGCGGAGATGGTGAAGCGGGAAAGGTCCGCGACGTTGCGGTATTTGATCGTGACGGGAACGCTCCGGTTCCCGTTGGCCAGTTTGTGGACGAGGCCTCCGATCTGGTAGAGCAGTTCGTTCCGGCCGTCGCGGAAGACCGGGGTCAGCGCGGTCGTGACGTCGGCGGC
>CAZVUT010000307.1:0-3073 GCA_964630155.1 uncultured Synergistaceae bacterium | reverse complement strand
GATTCCGATCCGGTGCGTTCGCTTCATGACTCTCATCTCCACGTGAAGAATTCGCGCGCTCCCGGCGGAGCCGCGCGTGCGTGCGCTCCATTATAGACGTTTCTCCGCCCGCACGGTGTCACGTCGCCCGGCGAAGATCGTCCGAGGGCGGCTCAGAGCGGCGGCAGCCCCGCTACGCTCGCTATGCTCGCGACGCCGAAGGCCGCGATGACGAGCCCCGAAAACCGGTTGACCCAGACGAACCGCGAATGGTCGACCTTCGAGCGCAGAAGATGGACCAGGCCGCTCAGGAAAAGCCACCAAAGCATCGAGCCCGTGAACACCCCGAAGACAAGCAGCGCGGCCGACGCGCGGCTCCCCGGCGCCGATCCGAGGCCGAGCCCCGCGAAGACAGCCGCGAACGAGACGATCGTCATCGGGTTCGTCAGCGTCAGAAAGAACGCCGACGCATAGGCGCCCGCGAGACCGCCGGAGCGGACCTTCCCCGCCCTCGCGGCCTCGTGCGCCGGGACGGAGCGGAAGGTCGCGCACCCGAGGTACAGCAGGAACAGTCCGCCGACAAGGCGCAGCCAGAACTGCGATCCCAGCAGAAAATCCGAGACGGCCGTGACGCCGAACGCGGCGACGCAGCCGTAGATCGCGTCGGCCGAGGCCGTGCCGAGCCCCGAGACGACGCCGTGAAGGATGCCGTCTCCGAGCGTCCTGCGGATGCACAGCACGCCGATCGGCCCGACCGGCGCGGCGATCGAAAATCCCATCACGAGCCCCTTGAGAAGCAGCGTCGGGTCCATCGCCGGCCTACCGTTCGGGAACGCGCACGGGCAGAACCTGCGTCTCCTTGACCGTCGAGAGGATCACGCCCGTCCGGGTCCGGACGCCCGGAACGGACTTGATCCGGTCGCTGATCAGGCGTTCGAGGGCGCGCGTGTCGGCGCAGCGGATTTTCAGCACGTAGTCTTCCGCTCCGGCGATGTGGCAGCACTCCAGAACCTCCGGCTGCGTGCGCACCAGGTCGAGAAATGCGCCCCTGTCGTCGGCGCGTTCGAGCGTGACCGAGACGAACGCACCGAGCCCGCACCCCGCCGCTTCGGGATCGACGAGCGCCGCGTAGCCGAGGATCACCCCCGCGTCTTCGAGCTTCCGGACCCTGTCGGCCGCCGCAGGGGCCGACAGCCCCAGAAGGGAGCCGAGTTCCGCCCAGGTCGTCCGAGCGCGTTCCATGAGACGCCGCAGAATCGCGATGTCGATTGCATCCATCGTCAATTACCTCCGATTCAAAAGATATAAAGAATTTTATCTTACGAATCAAAGAAATTCAAGGAGTTTTGGATTCTATATGGAAGAAGAAACCGCTCCGCGCGTTCGATTCCGCGGAGCCGTATAACGGGGACGGTTCCGGAAACATCGAACGGAGGCGCTCTCGGTCGGCGCGGACGAAACGGGGCCGGGCGCTCCTCCCGAAGAGAAGCCCCGGCCCCGTTCGGAGCCGCGAGAGCCGCTTTGGCCTTCGCCGCGGGCGGCCTCACGTCGCCCCGTGCGTTTCAGCAGACGCCGCCCGTCTGCTCAGGCCCTTCCCGGAACGGATCTCCCCGCGACGGGACGATGCAGACGAACCGGAAGTCCCCGTCGCCCGCATTCTCGAAGAAGTGATCCGTGTTCGCGGGGACGTGCGCCCACGACCCCGACGAAAGCTCGTACGTCCGTCCGGCGATCAGCGCCCGTCCGCGCCCCTCGACGACGAGAACGTAGTGGGGCCAGTCGTGCGCGTGAAAGGGGGTCTTCTTTCCGGGCGCGGTCGTGAAGAATCGGACCGTGTATTCCTCCCAGAACCTGCCGGGGCCGAAGATGATGCGCTTCCCGATCCCCTCGCCGTATTCCTTTACGGGAAGCGAGGGGAGGTCGTCGATCCGTCCGGAGAGCGGCCGCGGCTCCGTCACTTGCCTTCCTCCGTCCCGAGGCCGTTCCGGTGGTAGTCCATCGCCTTCAGCGCGAAGCGCGAAAACACGAGCGCCTGTCCCCCTCCGAGCGAAACGGCCACGTCCATCGTCTCGATGATCTCCTTTTCCGTCGCGCCGTGAAGCAGCGCTTCGCCGACGTGGTGCTCGATGCACGGCTTGCACTTGACGATGATCGAAACGCACGTCGCCATGAGTTCCTTCGTCTTGCGGTCGAGCGCGCCGTCCGCGTAGGCTTCCTTCCCGAGCGCCGCGAACGCGTCCGGGATCTTCGACCGTTTGGAGTACTGCACCGTCATCGTCTTCCGGTCCCGGATATAGCCGTCGATCCTCGCGATGTCCGCCGGATCGAGCCCGGTTTCCGAAGCGCAGACCGAACACCCCTTCGCGCAGCACGTTCCCGCCTGTTTCGGATCCATGTCGTTTCCGCCTCCCGTGTATCGGATCGCCGCCCTTCGTGGCGGCAGACGAATGATACCGGCGACGGAGAGGCGAAAACAGGAGTAGCCGCGCATTCGGGCGACGGGTGCAGAGGGGTGCGGAATCGAACTGTACCGGTCGAAACGACGCAAAACTGTCGCTGTATCCCTTCCCGGCCGCCGCTATAATCTGAAGTCATGGAGACGAACGGGAGAATTCCAGCGGAACCGGTCTTTTTGTACGAGGACGTCGCCGGCAAGATCCGGAGCATGATCGGGAACGGAACATACCGTCCCGGGGACCGGATTCCGTCGATCCGGGGCCTGGCGCAGCAGTTGCGCGTGAGCGCCAATACGGTCGTCCAAGCGTATTCGCAGCTCGAGAACTGCGGCCTCGTCGAGGCGCGACCGCAATCGGGGTATTACGTCCGTTCCGCCGCCCGGGAGGAGCGCCGCAGGACTGCCGCGGCCCCGGCGATGGAGGACGTCGCCCCGAATGACGTGATCCTCGGGGACGTTCCGCTCACGATCATGCGGACGCTCGCGAACCCCGCGAACATGCCCCTCGGCCGCGGAACCCCGAACACGGATCTTCTGCCCGCAGCCAAGCTGACCCGAATGCTCGCGTCGGAATCCCGAAGGTGCGGACGCCAGAGCGTCTCGTACGCCCCGGAGCAGGGGTTGCGGCGGCTGCGGCTT
>CAZVUT010000306.1:0-3082 GCA_964630155.1 uncultured Synergistaceae bacterium | reverse complement strand
CGGTCACTCCATCTTCCGGACGCGGACCTCGATGCCGCTGCCGGCCAGAAGCTCTTCCAGCTTTCGCGTGTCCGTCCTGCCGTAGTGATAGGGGTAGACGATCTTCGGGCGGAACGCCCGGGCCGCGTCGGCGACCATTTCGGGCGTCATCGTGTAGGGCAGGTTCATCGGCAGGAAGGCGATCGTGATGCCGGTGAGCGCCTTCATTTCCGGCGTGTTCTCGGTGTCTCCGGCGATGTAGACGGTCGTGTCGCCGAAGGTCAGGATGTAGCCGTTTCCCTCTCCCTTCGGATGGTAGGGCTGCCCCGTATCGCGCTTGTGGATGATGTTGTACGCGGGCACGGCCCGGAGCGGGATTCCGAGGACGGTCGCCGTTTCGCCGTTTGCCATCGCCTTTCCCTTGCCGAAGGCTTCGGCGCCTTTACGGGAGAGGATCAGCTCCGTGTCGGGCTTCAGGATGTTCCCGAGCGCGGCCCGGTCCAGATGGTCCTGGTGCTCGTGCGTGACGAGGACGGCATCGGCCTTCGGGAGCGCCGAATAGTCGGCCGTCTTGCTGTACGGGTCCACATGGATGATCTTTCCACCGAACGCGAGGATGAGCGACCCGTGCCCCAGAAACGTGATTCTCAGTTCCCCCGCGGAGGTCGCGAAGACATCCTCCTCGAAGGTCTGTCCTGCTGTAGCCTGATTGGGCCACACAACACCAAGGACTGAAAGCGCGAGGGCGCAGACACACAACACGGCGATCTGATTCATCGGCATCTCCTCCTTCAAACGTATTGTCGGGACGTTCTTCATCATGCTACAGCGATTCGGGCCTTCCGGTCAAATCCCCGAACGGAAAAAAAGAGCCGCCCCCATCCGCAGAGGAGGGGACGGCCCGATGGGAACGGATCTCGCCTACATTCCGACGGGAGCGCCCGGCCCGAGAGGAATGCCGACGAGGTACCACACGATAAGCATCAGCGTCATCCCTGCCATGAACGCCATCGAGTAGGGCATTGAGAGCGAGATGACCGTTCCGATGCCGACCGGGGGGTCGGACTCCTTCTTGTATTGTTCGAGCAGGCCGATGACGACCGGAACGTAGTACGACAGCGGCGAGATGATGTTCGTCGTCGAGTCGCCGATCCGGTAGGCCACCTGCGTCAGGGCCGGCGAGAAGCCGACGAGCGAGAACATCGGGACGAAGATCGGCGCGAGGATGAGCCACTTCGCCGAGCCGCTGATCATGAAGAGGTTGATGAAGCTGCACAGCAGGATGAAGAGCACGAGCAGCGGAATGCCGCCCAGGTTCAGCGCCTTGAGGCCTTCGGCTCCCTTGACGGAGAGGATCGTCGTGAGGTTCGATATGTTGAAGAGGTAGACGAAGCAGGCGGCGGGCAGCGCCACGACGAGGAAGCTCACGGCGCCCGACATGCCCTTTTGCATGAGCTTCGGGATGTCCGACGCGGTTTTGATCGTCCCCGCGCCGATGCCGTACGCGGTGCCGACGACGAAGAAGATAGCGAAGAGGATCGCCACGATGCTCGAAAGCAGCGGCGATGTCGGGACGAGCGTCCCGTTGTCGGCGCGGAAGAACGCCCCCTGCGGGACCGTGAGGTAGAGCAGCAGGCCGACCATCAGGACAAGCGCGACGGTCGCGCAGAGGAGTCCGCGCTTCTCCGCGGGCGTCACTGCGTGCTCCTTGAGGAAGGATTCGTCCTTCACGGAAACGTCGTCGCCAAGCACCTTGACCGTGAATCGTTCCGTGACCCATGTCGTGAGAAAGGTCAGCAGGACTGTCGCGGCGACCATGAAGTACCAGTTGATCAGCGGGTGCGTCGCCCCGGCGACGTTCATGCCCTTCGCGGCCGACTCGGTGATTCCCGCGAGGAGGGCGTCGGTTCCAGCGACGAAGAGGTTCGCCGTGAAGCCGCCCGACGCCGCCGCGTAGCCCACGATGATCCCGACCCACGGGTTGCGTCCGAGGGCCTTGAAGACCGCGCCGCCGATGACCGGCGTGAAGATGATTCCCGCGTCGGAGGCGAGGTTCGCGTTGATGCCGACCAGCGCGAGCGTAGCCGTGACCAGGTAGGACGGCGCGCCGAGAATTGTCCGGCGCATCAGCGCGGAGATGAACCCGGTCTGTTCGACGAGGCCGATGCCGAGCGTCATCGTCATGATGAGGCCGAGCGGCGCGAAGCCGACGTACGTCTTGACGAAATCCGCCATGAACGTCCGCATGGCCTTGAAGCTCATGAGGTTCAGGACCGCGACGGTGACTTCCTTCGGCGCCTCGCCCGCCTTGCTCGACGCGGCCAGGTACTTGACGGAGACGCCCTTCTGGGACAGGTAATAGGACAGGCCGATGACGATGGCCGAGAGAATGACAAAGAGCCAGAACGGATGGGGCAGCTTGTTGCCGACGACTTCGATTCCGCGGATGAACCGCTCGAAGGCGCCCTTTTTGACGGGAATGTCCGGTGCTTTCGCCATAATCTTCCCTCCCTGCGAGATGTCGGAACAGCTTTTCGATACGTCCGGCGCCCCTCAAACAAGCCCTGTCTCCGAGCTCACCTCCCCGTTCCGTCGTTCACGATCGCGAGCGCCGACCGGACGAGCGCGGCGACGCCATACGGGAAGCACGCCTCGTCCGGCGTAAAGCAATTGTTGTGCACCGGGGCGAAGATCGCCGGGTCGGCGTGCGCGGGGCGGCAGCCGAGCCACAGGAACGTCGACGGAACCTCGCGCGCGAAGAAGGAGAAGTCCTCCCCTCCCATAGCGGGGTGTTCCACATCGACGACGCGCGCGCCTTCGACCGCGAGCAGCGCCTCCCGCACCGTCGCCGTCACGGCCGGATCGTTGAGAAGCGGCGGATACCCCTTCACGTAGCGCACCTCCGCCGTCGCGCCGAATGACCCGGCGATGCCTTCGGCGATCTGCCGGATCCGTTCGGGAATCATGTCCTGGACTGCCGGCGAGAGCGTGCGCACGGTCCCTTCCATGACGACCTCGTCGGCGATCACGTTGTAGCGGCAGCCGCCCCGGATCGTCCCGATCGAAAGCACGGCCGCGTCGAGCGGCGAGACGTTTCGGGATA
>CAZVUT010000305.1:0-3091 GCA_964630155.1 uncultured Synergistaceae bacterium | reverse complement strand
GATTCCGATCCGGTGCGTTCGCTTCATGACTCTCATCTCCACGTGAAGAATTCGCCCGCTAGCGGACGGCGCCGCGCGTGCGTGCGCTTCATTATAGACGTTTTTCCGACCGCGCGAAGTCGCCTCGCCCGCCTCCGAAAGATCGTCCGCCGGACGACTCAGAACGGCGGCAGACTCGCTGCGCTCGCTACGCTCGCGAGGCTCGCGACGCCGAAGGCCGCGACGACGAGCCCGGAGAGCCGGTTGACCCAGACGAGTCTCCCGTGGTCAAACCGCGACCGCAGCATGTGGACCGAGCCGCTCAGAAAAAGCCACCAGAGCATCGAGCCCGAGAACACGCCGAAGACGAGCAGCGCGGCCGCCGCACGGCTCCCCGGCGCTGATCCGAGACCGAGCCCCGCGAACACGGCCGCGAACGAGACGATCGTCATCGGATTCGTCAGCGTCAGGAAAAACGCCGACGTGCAGGCGCCCGCAAGTCCGCCGAGCCCTCCGCCCCCCGCGGTCGCAGCCTTTTCGGCCGGAACGGAGCGGAAAGTCGAGTATCCGAGGTACAGCAGGAAAAGCCCCCCGACAAGGCGCAGCCAGAGCTGCGACCCGATCAGAAAGTCCGAGACGGCCGTCACGCCGAAGGCCGCGATGCAGCCGTAGATTGCGTCGGCCAGCGCCGTGCCGAGCCCGGAGACGACGCCGTGCGGGAAACCGTCCCCGAGCGTCCGGCGGATGCACAACACGCCGATCGGCCCGACCGGCGCGGCGATTGAAAAGCCCATCACGAGACCCTTGAGAAGCAGCGCCGGATCCATCGCTGCGCCCCTACCGTCCGGCGACGCGCACCGGGAGGATGTGCTTCTCCTTGACCGTCGAGAGGATCACGCCCGTGCGGGTCCGGACGCCCGGGACGGACTTGAGCCGGTCGCTGATCAGGCGTTCGAGGGCGTGCGTGTCGGCGCAGCGGATTTTCAGCACGTAGTCTTCCGCTCCGGCGATGTGGCAGCACTCCAGAATCTCCGGCTGCGCGCGCACCAGGTCGAGAAATGCGGCCCGGTCGTCGGCGCGTTCGAGCGAGACCGAGACGAACGCCCCGAGCCCGCACCCTGCCGCGTCGGGATCGACAAGCGCCGCGTAGCCGCGGATCACGCCCGCGTCCTCGAGCTTCCGGACCCTGTCCGCCGCCGTCGGAGCCGACAGTCCCAGAAGAGAACCGAGTTCGGCCCAGGTCGTCCGCGCGCGCTCCATGAGACGCCGCAGAATCGCAATATCGATCGCATCCATCGTCAAAAGCCTCCGTTTCAAAAGGTATTGACGATTGTATCTTACGAATCAAAGAATTTCAAGGGATTTTGAATTCTATATGGAAGAATTAGACGTTCCGCGCGTTCGATTCCGCGGAGCCGTATAACGGGGACGGTTCCGGAAACATCGAACGGAGGCGCTCTCGGTCGGCGCGGACGAAACGGGGCCGGGCGCTCCTCCCGAAGAGAAGCCCCGGCCCCGTTCGGAGCCGCGAGAGCCGCTTTGGCCTTCGCCGCGGGCGGCCTCACGTCGCCCCGTGCGTTTCAGCAGACGCCGCCCGTCTGCTCAGGCCCTTCCCGGAACGGATCTCCCCGCGACGGGACGATGCAGACGAACCGGAAGTCCCCGTCGCCCGCATTCTCGAAGAAGTGATCCGTGTTCGCGGGGACGTGCGCCCACGACCCCGACGAAAGCTCGTACGTCCGTCCGGCGATCAGCGCCCGTCCGCGCCCCTCGACGACGAGAACGTAGTGGGGCCAGTCGTGCGCGTGAAAGGGGGTCTTCTTTCCGGGCGCGGTCGTGAAGAATCGGACCGTGTATTCCTCCCAGAACCTGCCGGGGCCGAAGATGATGCGCTTCCCGATCCCCTCGCCGTATTCCTTTACGGGAAGCGAGGGGAGGTCGTCGATCCGTCCGGAGAGCGGCCGCGGCTCCGTCACTTGCCTTCCTCCGTCCCGAGGCCGTTCCGGTGGTAGTCCATCGCCTTCAGCGCGAAGCGCGAAAACACGAGCGCCTGTCCCCCTCCGAGCGAAACGGCCACGTCCATCGTCTCGATGATCTCCTTTTCCGTCGCGCCGTGAAGCAGCGCTTCGCCGACGTGGTGCTCGATGCACGGCTTGCACTTGACGATGATCGAAACGCACGTCGCCATGAGTTCCTTCGTCTTGCGGTCGAGCGCGCCGTCCGCGTAGGCTTCCTTCCCGAGCGCCGCGAACGCGTCCGGGATCTTCGACCGTTTGGAGTACTGCACCGTCATCGTCTTCCGGTCCCGGATATAGCCGTCGATCCTCGCGATGTCCGCCGGATCGAGCCCGGTTTCCGAAGCGCAGACCGAACACCCCTTCGCGCAGCACGTTCCCGCCTGTTTCGGATCCATGTCGTTTCCGCCTCCCGTGTATCGGATCGCCGCCCTTCGTGGCGGCAGACGAATGATACCGGCGACGGAGAGGCGAAAACAGGAGTAGCCGCGCATTCGGGCGACGGGTGCAGAGGGGTGCGGAATCGAACTGTACCGGTCGAAACGACGCAAAACTGTCGCTGTATCCCTTCCCGGCCGCCGCTATAATCTGAAGTCATGGAGACGAACGGGAGAATTCCAGCGGAACCGGTCTTTTTGTACGAGGACGTCGCAGACAAGATCCGGGGCATGATCGGGAACGGGACATACCGTCCCGGGGACCGGATTCCGTCGATCCGGAGCCTGGCGCAGCAGTTGCGCGTGAGCGCCAATACGGTCGTCCAGGCGTACTCGCAGCTCGAGAACTGCGGTCTCGTCGAGGCGCGGCCGCAGTCGGGGTATTACGTCCGTTCCGCCGGCCGGGAGGAGGGCCGCCGGACTCCCGCGGTCCCGGCGATGGAGGACGTGGCCCCGAACGACGTGATCCTCGGGGACGTTCCGCTTCAGATTATGCGGACGCTCGCGGACCCCGCGAATATGCCCTTGGGCCGCGGAACCCCGAACACGGATCTTCTGCCCGTGAATAAACTGACCCGGATGCTCGCGTCGGAATCCCGAAGGTACGGACGCCAGAGCGTCTCGTACGCCCCGGAGCAGGGGTTGCGGCGGCTGCGGCTT
>CAZVUT010000304.1:0-3094 GCA_964630155.1 uncultured Synergistaceae bacterium | reverse complement strand
TGGAGCAGCATCTTGCGGAAAACCTGCGCATCAGCCACGCGCTCTACGATATTTCTCGGATGCGCCCCGTCGCGGAGCTTCTGCGGCCGAACGCGTGACGGCGGAAGGCCGGGCAAGGGGTGCGTCCGGCGGCTTCGCAGCGGCGTTGACGGGAGGACTGCCTCTCGGGGGGCTTGCGTCAGATTTCCAGAAACGAGTCGTCGGAGTGGAAAAACGCGGTCAGCCTGTCCAGAATGCAGTTGCGGGCGGAGTCGCCGGCGACGCGGCTCATCCGCGTGAAGGCGCATTCCCAGATGACGGCGACGCGCCATTTTTCCCCGATCAGGCGTGCGTAATTGATTTCGTCCCGTTTCCTGTTCCCTTCCAGCTTCGTCGTCCACCACTCGCGCCGGGTTTCGGGGAGCGCCCCGTGGGCGCACGCGTGGTGATGCCAGAAGCAGCCGTGAATGAAGACGACGGTGCGGAATTTCGGCAGGACGAGGTCAGGCGTTCCCGGCAGATCCTTCCTGTGAAGGCGGAAACGATACCCCTGCCGGAAGAGGAGGGAGCGGATGATTTTTTCGGGCTTCGTGTCCTCCGAACGGACACGACTCATGTTCCGGCTGCGCAGCTCTTTCGGGAGCCGGTCCATGTCCGTTACACCGCGAGATCGAGCGGGAGGTCGCTGATGTCCTTCAGCCGGTTGCCGCGGATCATGTTATCCATAAGTTCGACGGAATCCTCCGAAGCGATCTTCACAACGGCCCGGTGGAGTTCCGGGAGGGCGAAATGGTAAACGCAGTCCACGTCCCCCGTCCCGAGCGCGATGGAGGCGATGCGCCCGGGCATGGGCTCCGCCGTGACGACGGCGATGTGAGGAAGGCGCCCCTTCCTGTTCCGGATCAGGTTCAACGCTTCCGTCCTCGAATTCTGGCTGCGGTCGCTTCGGATCGTCCATTTGCAGGAGATGCTCGCATGGAGGATCGAGTCGGCTCCGTTCGCCTTCCTGAGGACCGTTCGGGTCGCCGAGCGCTCGTCCACGAGTTTCGCGTGAATGTTGATGGCGGCGTCTTCTTCGGGCTCCCGGTAAATGACGATGTCGGGCTTGATGATATAGCTGCCGCCGAGGGCCGCCGCGAGCGCCGGATGCTTCGAGGCGAGGTCGTCAAGTTCGACGAGGTGCTTGTATTGCTCGAACCGGGCGATGGAAAGGTTTCGCGCGAAGCCCCAGGTTCCCGGCCGGAAGGGCGCGAGCATTCCGAAACAGTCCCGGAGGAACGAAAGACATATATCCTCGAAGACGGTCCCCGTTGTCTGGGCGGTCATGGCCCCCTCTCCGGCGCTCCCGTCGAGAATCAGCAGCATTTCCTTCGCTATTGCGGAACTCAGCGCGCTCGATCCGTCGGCGAAATTGGGAATCCCTTTCGTATTCACACGGATCAGCCCGGAGAGTATGCGGAGGTGAAATTCCCTTCGGGCCTGTGTGATGCGTCCGTCCGTCATGACGCCTTCCTCTTCTTCCCGTTCCGTTCGGACGCGTTTTCAAGCGCTTCCTTCACCTGCGTCGCAATGGCTCCGGCCAGGGCGGGAGGGACGGCGTTGCCGATCTGGCGGGCGATCTCCGTCTTGCTTCCGAGGAAGCGGAAATCGTCCGGGAATCCCATCAGTCGGGCGGCCTCCCGGTGCGTGATCGGGCGATGCTTTTCCGGGTGGAGATACCGTCCCTTTTCGGGTTTGAAGAATTCCGTCCGGATGGTGACCGAAGGGCGATCCCACCAGAGCCTGCCGAAAAGGTCGGTGCCGCCCGATTGCTTTTTTCTCCAGCACTCCGGCAGGAGTTCCGGGGCGTTTTTCTGAAGGTCGAAACGGTTCCCGCCGGGCGGAACGGCCTTGTAGCGTTCGAGGCTCATCCCCGTGGGGCTCCTTCCGAAATGAAGGTCGAGCGGCGGTTCCATCGCCCGGATTTCGGTCCCCTCGGGCTCGGGGAGGTCGAAAATCGCATCCCGCACTGTCCGCCACCTGCCCTCATGTGTGGGGTCGGGGAGGGAAATCCCCAAGGGAAATGCGTCGGTCTTCGCCCCTATGGTGACGGTCCGTTTCCGGACCTGCGGGGCCCCGTAGTCCGCCGCGTTCAGGACGGCCGCGTGAAGCAGGAATCCGTTTTCCTCCGCCCTTTCGTTGATCTGCGGCATTTCGGGAGAGCGGAGGAGTTCCGCGACGTTCTCCATGACGAAGACGGACGCGCCGCTGCGGAAGACGATTTCGAGAAAGGGTTCCCAGAGCGCGCGCCGGGGATCTCCGCGCCGCTCCCTGTTTAGCAGGCTGAACCCCTGGCAGGGCGGGCCTCCGATCACGATATCCGCTTCCGGAACCGTGGCTCCCGACGCGAGAAAATCCTCGATATCCCCGACGAAGCCGTCTCCGCCGAAATTTGCGCTGTGTGTCTCCATGGCGGCGGAATCGTTGTCGAGAGAAAAAACGCATTCATACCCGCCGCAAAAGCGGATATCCGTAAACCCGAGGGTCATCCCGCCCGCTCCCGCGAACAGGTCGATCAGTCGAATCATATCGCCGCTATTTTTCATGCGCTTATTTTATACGCAGCGGGGGCATTTTTCACGTCCCCGCGGAATGGTCGCTCCTTGCAAACCTCCCGTCACGATCGTATCCATGTTTTCGAGTATACATAAACCCCCCTGGATCTATGCTAAAATTGCTCCCATTCGGGTTTCACCTTGTATCCAATCCGGAGCCCGACAGGGGGAATGACTGTGGGAGTGATGTCGGTGAGGACGCACGTCCGGCCGGATGATCTGGCCGTCGTCGCGGAGGCGAGGGGATACGGCCTCGTCATGGACCAGTCGAAGAAGAACGGCGGACGGGAAGACACGATGAAGCCCATGGAGGTCGTTCTCGCCGCGCTCGGCGGGTGCATCTCCATGGTGGCCCGGGGACAGGCGCCCCTCAAGGGGATCGATTTGCAGGATATCGCCCTCGCCATAGAGGGGGAGTACGCGGCCGAAGGCTTTCATGCCATCCGCATCCGTGCGGAGGTTGCGTCGTCGTCCCCGAAGGAAGAGGTCGAGGAGTTTCTCCGCTATGTGGAGAGCATCTG
>CAZVUT010000303.1:0-3110 GCA_964630155.1 uncultured Synergistaceae bacterium | reverse complement strand
AGGATCATCCGCCGGATGCCGGCGACGTCGCGGGGCGAGTAGAGGCGCTGGACGACCTGCGGGTTCGTCACCGCGAAGAAGACCCACGGAAGCGTCATCCCGAGGAACATCGACCGAGGCCAACGGACTTCCAGAAGCTGCGACACGGGGCGAAGCGCCTCCATCATTCCCGACGGGAAGAGCCGGGCGGAGACGTACCACGCGAGAACCAGGCAGGCGATCATCATGATGCTCGCCTGGAGCGCGTCGGTCCACGCGACGGAGCGGAGCCCCCCCCACCGGGAATAGACGAGGGAGACGCTCGCGGCCAGAACGATGCCGAGGCCGAACGAGAGCGTCCCGCCGGAGAGCGATTCCACGAGGTAGCCCACGCCCATGAGCTGAACGGACGCGTACGGGATCAGCATCACGAGCGACAGGACGGCCGCGACGCCTCCGGTCGCTCGGGAACCGTACCGGACGGACAGAAGCTCGGGCGGCGTCACGAGGTTGAAGCGTCGTCCCGCAGCCCAGTAACGGGGCGCGAAAAGCGTGAGCAGGACGACCGTCGCGGCCAGGTAGGCCAGCTCGAAGCCCAGGCTCGCGACGCCGGAACGATACGTGATTCCCACGAGCCCGACCATCATGAAGGCGCTGTAGGTGGTCGCGCTGTAGGTCATCGCCGAGACGACGCCGCCGATCCCCCGGTTCGCGAGGAAGAACCCGCTCATCCCCCTGCCCGCGCCCGCGGCGGACCGGGCGAAATACGAAAGAACCGCCCCTGCGGCGAACCACACCGCGATCGCGGCGAGCAAAAGGCTACCGGACATCGCCGTTTCCTCCCTTTCCACCCCACGGCCGCATGTAGCCGATCCCGGCCGCGATCACGACAACGCACCCGATGGTCCAGACCGCGAAGGGGCCGGCGAACGTCGCCCCGTTTCCCTCAGGAAGAACATAGGGCAACGCCGCCAAGATCGTCACCGCAAGCACGCCGAAGAGCGCCCAGAACTTTTCCCGTCGCGACATGATCGTCTCCTTTGCGCGGTCCGCGAACGCGACAGGAGCCCGCGCGTCCCGATGAGCCGCAGCTTTCCGTAGTTTGCAGCATTGTATCACCCCGGGGCGCGCGAAACTCGGGACCGGGGGCCTTGCGAATGGCAGATCATATTGCGTATAATGTTTGTGCAGTTATGAACCGGGAGGGGACGCGCCATGAGGATTCTCGATTCGTCGGCGTCATCCGGGGTCTATCCCGACTATTCCGGACGCGTCAACAAGGAGACGCTCCGGAACTTCCGAAACTACCATACCGAGGTGCAGGCTCACGAGCGGCTGCATCAGGCGATCGGCGGCGCGGCGGTCGGGTCGGCTTCGTATGTCTACCAGCGAGGCCCGGACGGTCGTTTCTACGCGGTCGGCGGTCGCGTGAACGTGAGCATCCCCGCGGGGACGTCGCCCGAGGATGCGCTCCGGATGCTCCGGCAGGTCCAGTTGGCCGCGATTTCCCCGGCAAGTCCGTCGTCGCAGGACCTCGCGACAACGGCGCAGGTCATCGGCGCGATCCGCAGGGCTCAGACGCGAATCGATCAGCTCCAGGCCGCAAAGGCGACGAAAGATCCCTCCGCAGCCCCGAAATTCCGGCCGGATTACTCCTCCGTTCCGGATTTCGCGAAGGTCGCCGGAGTGCTCGCCTCCTCCCCGAAGTTCATCCTGTACGCCTGAAATGGTATAATTCCCTCCGGAACATATTCCGACAGAACAGGGGGGAGACCGATGATGCGTTTCGTCTGACGATCCGTACAGACCGATGCACGGGCTGCATGGATTATCCATCGGTTCCCCGGGAATATGCGTCCTCTTTGTTCGTGACGTTCCCTTCCTGATTTCTCCCTGTCTTTCCGACCTCCCGGGTTCGCGATAACCGTCCGCAGTGCGTTTTCCGCCGCGGACGTTTCGCCGTGCGTCGATAACGCGGCGCGTTGTCCTGTGTTCGCGCTCCGGGCGCGATCTTCCGTTTTTCCAAAACGACGATTCGAGAGGTGGTTGTCATGAAATCTTCCGGCGGACTTCTCATGTCCCGTCACGGCCCAATGATTGCGGGCGCGGTCATCGGCGCGCTCGCGGCGCTCCTTGTGAAATTCGGCAATCCCGGCAACATGGGAATCTGCGTCGCGTGCTTCACGCGCGACATCGCAGGCGCGCTCGGGCTGCACCGCGCGTCGGTCGTCCAGTACCTGCGGCCCGAGATCGGCGGGTTCGTCATCGGGGCGTTCCTGTCGGCGCTCGCCTTCGGCGAATACTCCCCCCGGAGCGGTTCGTCCCCGATCGTCCGTTTCTTCCTGGGCGTTTTCGCGATGATCGGCGCGCTCATCTTCCTCGGCTGCCCCTGGCGCGCGTATCTCCGGCTCGCGGGCGGCGACTGGAACGCGCTCGCCGGGATCGCGGGGCTCGCGACCGGCGTGATCATCGGCATTTTCTTCCTCTGGAACGGCTTCAGCCTCGGCCGCTCGCACGCGACGTCAAAAGTCTCCGGTCTCATGCTGCCGCTTGCGGCGGTCGCACTGCTCGCGCTGCTGGCGCTGCACCCAGCGTTCGGCAACGACGGAACGGGTCCGGTCTTCTTCTCGAAGGAAGGACCGGGAGCCGCGCACGCGCCGCTTCTCATTTCGCTCGGCGCCGGGCTTCTCGTCGGCTGCCTCGCGCAACGCACGCGATTCTGCACGGTCGGCGCGATCCGCGACCTCGTGATGCTCCGCGATTCGCACCTCTTCCGGGGCGTTCTCGCGTTCATCGTTGCGGCGTTCGCGGTGAATTTCGCGCTCGGGCAGTTCCACGCGGGGTTCGAGAAACAGCCCGTCGCGCACATGAATACGCTCTGGAATTTCCTCGGGATGACGCTTTCGGGACTCGCGTTCACGCTCGCGGGCGGATGCCCCGGACGGCAGCTCATCATGGGCGGCGAGGGCGACGGCGACGCGGGCGTCTTCATCCTCGGAATGCTCGTCGGCGCGGCGTTCGCGCACAACTTCAGCCTGGCGTCGTCGGGCGCGGGGATCACTGCGTTCGCGCCGATGGCCTTCGCGATCGGAATGGTCTTCTGCCTCGCGGTCGGCTTCCTGTCGCGGGAC
>CAZVUT010000302.1:0-3119 GCA_964630155.1 uncultured Synergistaceae bacterium | reverse complement strand
TACCTGACGTCACAACGGGGCGTCGAGGCGGAACGCGGGCGGCAGCTCGCGGAGGTCATCCTGCATCAGATGAAGAGCGGAGAGGCTGTAAAGGCGGCGGCCGGACTCGGACCGACCGCGGCGAAGGGAATGTACGAATCCGTCTTCAGAACTCCGGAAACGGCCGGAGCCGGGCTCGGTCATGGGCTATCCCTGTACGACGCTACGCAGGACAACCGGAAGCGCTCGATCATGCGTGAGGCGGCGTCGCTTCGAGGAACCGCGCGATCTCCGGCGGACAAGCGGGCGGAAGAACAACGGAAGGCGAACGCGAAGCTCTGGGACGCCTACACGAAGGACGTCCTCGCGCTCGCCAAGGAGGCGCAGCCGGTCGGTCCAAAGGCGAGTTCCGGTGTGATGTCGCTCTTCTCGACGGGCAACGAATCCGAGACGACTGCGAAAGCCCTTCGGGACCGTTCGCGTTCCGTTCTCGGGACGTATTATCCGGCGCTCAAGGACGCGGGGCTTTCCGATGAGAAGATCCTCGCGCCGTTCAAGGCGATGGGCGTGAAAGCAGCAGGGCGCGATGCGATCGACAGGGCGATGAAGGCCGTCCTGACGCCGGAGAACAACGGGATCGTCGACGATGCGCCTTTGGGAATGACGGAAACAGACGCCGCGGATCAGGTGATCCGGGAACTTGAAGAGAGCGGATACATCGTCACTGGATACTGACGGGAGGGGTTTGAGTGGGACGATACAAACGGTTGATCTGGGACGCGCTCCGCGATGATCCGGTGGTCGGACGGGATGCGCGGGGAATCCTCGCGGGACTCGACTCCGAAGGGCCGGAGTTGCAGGTATCCGGCATTCTCAAGGATGCCGAACCGTCTCTGGGGGCCGACGCGTTTTCGCTTGAAGCGCTCTTTCCCGAGACACTCGCGCCGGTCATCCAACCGCCTGCGGCGACAGTCCCACAGGAACAGCCCCCGATTGTCGATCCTCTCTCGGCGGAGAGCATGTTCGGATCCCTGCTTCGAGACGCCGCACCGTCGAACGCGATCGGAGGCAAGGCCGCCGTATCCCTGTTCGATGCGACTCCGGTATCGGAGGATCTCATCGGATACGGGCAGCTTCTGAAGGAATTGAGCCCCTCCCGGCGACAGACTCCGGATTTGACGGACAGACTTCTGGCCGCCGCGAGGGAACGCGAGGCGAAATCCGCGGCGCAATCGTTCGACGATCCGCGGGGATGGCTGTCGGCGATCGTCGGGGAGTCCGAGGCGCGGCGGACGCCTCCGGAAGAAGCTCCCATGAATCTGGACGCCCTTCTCGATGTTTTCAAGGCGAACGCCGACAAGAACTTCGTCCGCAGGGTGCTCGATCCTCAGAAGTCTCTCGTGCTGGATGAGGGCAATATCGCGACGCACAGGATGTCCTATGCGTCGCTCGACGGCGGCATGGCGATGATGTATCCGGAGATCGTCGAGAAGGACGGGGAGCTTCTCGAACTGTCGCCGAGAGACGCCGTTGAATATGCCAGGAAAACGGGAGAATACATCGTCCTCCCGGAGAAGGACGCCGAATGGGCGACGCAGAATTACAAGCGGCTCTGGGACAGGATCGGACCGACGGAACCCGACAAGACGGACATCCGTTTGAGGGAACGAGAGTTTCAGCAACGGCCGACGCAGGCGGAAGACGCCTTTCAGACGGGGCTCATCGAGGGATTGACGGGAATCAAACTGAAGCCCGACGAAGATCTCCGGCCTTCCGGAAAGATCGCGAAGGCGGTCGCGGGCGGGTTCGGGGAACTCGTCGGATGGACGCCGTATTTTTCCCCTGCCGGGAAAGCGGCAGGGGCGATCGGATCGTTGCTCAATCTGGGGTCCAAGGCGGCGACCCGCGCAGTCGTGGGAGCGTTGAGCGGAGCCGCTGCTGCTGGTGCGAGAAAGACCGTCACGGGGGCAGGAGACGCCGATTCGATGGCGGCTGCCGCGGCCGGTGGAGCCGTCGCGGCTCCGGTGTTCGGGGCGATGTCGGATTTCATTTTTCAAAAGCTGCCCGGGATGTGGGGACGCTTGAACGGCAAGACGAAGATCCGACCGTATGAAGGTCGTTCCGAGTCGGGCGGAACCGAGGTCGGCGGCGAGTCCGGGGGCGCCGGCGTTCCGCTCGATTTGGGACGATACACCAGGCAGGACTACGTGACGTTTCTCCAGGAGATGGGGAATGCGACGCAGAAGGGCGGATTCGACCCCACTGCGTTCACCGGGAATATCCGGGGGGACGATGCGGCTCTTTTCTACGGGCTGTACAACGAATCCGGGTCGTTCCAGCAGGCGGTTGTCCAAGCCGCGAAGGGGAAGGGACCGGGGCGGTTCTGGATCTCCCAGGGGGATGCGGAGTCCGCGTTCCGGTTCGTCGATACGCTCAAGGCGCAGACGCCAAAGGAGACTACAGCCCCTGCGCAACAGCGCCCCGTAACGACGCCTCCGCCTGCAACACGGACGCCGCCAATCCCGCAGGAAGCGCCGAAACCGTCGGGAGTTGCACAAACTCCGAGGGAGGTGCTGGATGCGGAAGTTATCGTGGAGACGCCGCCTCCGCCCGCAGGCGAGGCAACGCGACAGCAAAAGCGGCCGGAGGTTCTGGAGGCGGAAGTCGTTACGGACGCAGCCGATGGTGATTTCGCCAAACGGGTCGAGGGCGCTCCGGACGAGAAGACGAGGGACTCTATTTTTCAACAGGAGGGGGCTGTCCTTTATCCGGATTTGCGGCCGGAGGATCAAGTGGCTGCCGGAAGAAACGCATACCTCGTTTCAAATGGGACGATGTCGCAAACGGAAGCCGACAAACTGGGGCAGATGGCGATCTTCACAGGGTTGTGGCAAAAGAAGGGCGTCGATATCCCGCCAGAGCCTGCTGAGCCTGAACCTCCGACGTCCCCCGAAAAGGTTGAGAATGTTTCACGACGGCAGATCGTCCCGGTTCCCGACGCGCAGGCGAATGTCGCAAATGCGGGAGAGACGCCGCAGAGGGGCATGAACCGCGGTGGCATCCCCATACGGTACAGGCCGGAAGACACGAAAACGGCGGATCTTCTCGCCGAACTTGAAAAACGAGGCTCCATTGTCACG
>CAZVUT010000301.1:0-3127 GCA_964630155.1 uncultured Synergistaceae bacterium | reverse complement strand
TCACGCCGAGCGCGCGGTTGAGTTCGTCCATCTTGCCGAAGAGCCAGCCGGTCGGCGCGAAGATCTTCTTCGCGTCGTCGTAGCCCCGGACGAAGCCGTTGATATAGACCAGTTCCATTCGCGGATCGAACTGGCTCGGGATCGAGACGCCGGCGAGGTCGATCGTTCCGCGGATCAGTTCCTCAAAGACGAGCGTGTAATCCCCGAGCTGATTCGCGGGAAAGACACGGATCTCGATGCGGCCGTTCGTCTTTTCGGCCACCTGCTTCGCGATGTCGTTCATGAATTTCGTCGCCGTGTGATCCGCGGGTGACTGGCCCGCAAACTTGAGCGTCACCTGCGGAGCGGCCTGAGTTGCGGCGCAGGGAAAAACCGCGACGCACGCCGAAACGAGCGCGAAGAGCAGCACACAGCACAGCCGACGAGCTGACAGCATCTTTCCGAACACGAACATTCCCCAATCCCCCTTCCGGATCTTCAAAGCGCATTTCATGGATATCCTCTATAATATCATCCCCCCGAACGATCTTCGGGAGACTTCCAGTCTGTCGCGGGAACATCCCGGTGATCTGCGGGCAATGACGGATTCCCCGCTAGAATACCACCGTCGAGGAAATTCGGGTGATTATTTTTATGAACGAAAACAAAAATTCAGCAATAAAACGCGAAGGCGCGGACCTGACGACGGGAAGCGTCCCCGCGACGCTCCTTCGTTTTTCCGTTCCGCTGCTGGTCGGGAACGTCCTGCAGCTGGCGTACGGCATGGCCGACCGCTTCTGGGCGGGGCGCTTCCTCGGCAAGGAGGCGCTCGGCGCCATCTCCCTCGCGTCGCTCGTGATCTTCGTCCTCATCGGCTTCGCCTGGGGCGTGACGATGGGCTCGTCGATCCTCGTCTCCCAGGCGTGGGGAGCGAAGGACGCTCGGGGCGTCCGGAAGGCCGTCGCGAATTCCTTCATCGTCGGGGCGATTCTCGCGCTGCTCGGCACGTTGCTTCTCGCGGGCCTTTCCGGCCCCGTGCTCTCGCTGATGGGAACGCCGCCCGAACTGATGGGGCAGGCGCGGTCGTACCTCGCCGTGATGGGGATCGGGGTCGCGCTGATCTTCGGTTTCAACCTCGTGAGTTCGGTTTTTCGCGCGATCGGGGATTCCATGACGCCGCTCCGGTTCCTCGCCATCGCCGTGGCGCTCAACGTGGCGCTCGATCCCATCTTCATGCTCGGCCTGTGGCCGATCCCCCCGATGGGCGTCGCCGGAGCCGCCCTTGCGACGGTGCTCTCCGAGGGCGCAGCCTTCTATTTCAGCTTCCGCTCCCTCCAACGGAACGGAGGCGCCGCCCGCGTCGAGATCCGGCGCGATACGGCGGACGCGAAGGTCATGGGACGGATATTGCGCCTCGGCCTCCCGACCGGCGTCCAGCAGATCATCATCAGCGTCGGCATCACGGTGATCCAGTGGTTCATCAACGCCTACGGAACGGATGCGATCGCGGCCGTCGGGGCGCAGATCAACATCGACAGCCTCTTCTTTCTGCCCGCGATGAGCCTGCATCTCGCCGTTTCGGCGATGGTGGGGCAGAATATCGGCGCGGGCCGGTTTGTCCGGGCGCGTCAGACGCTCCGGTGGGGGCTCGTCTTCTGCGCGCTCTCCAGCCTGACCTTCGCGCTGGCCTCGCTGTTCGTCCCGGAGGCGCTGCTGCGTCCGTTCCTGCGCCACGAGGACGCGGAGGCGCTCCGGATCGGCGTGCGCATCCTCCGGATCCTGGCGCTTCCGTATCTCTGCGTCACGGCGATGGTGGTCTTCAACGGCTTTTTCAACGGGACCGGGGACACGACGGCCGCGATGTTCCTGTCGCTCGTCAGCCTGTGGGGGATTCGCATCCCCGCGGTGTGGCTTCTGCGGACGCTGTTCGGCCTGGACGGCGTGTGGTGGGGGATCGCGGTCGGGTATACGGGAAGCGTCATCCCGGCTCTGCTCTATTATTTCTGGGGGCCGTGGCGCCGCAAGGCGATCGCGTCGTGGAAGTCGCATCGCCCGGGCTCCGTCCGTCCGGCGTAAGGTGAACGCTTGTCATCGCGCCGCATTCCTTCAGAGGATGCGGCGCGTTTCGTTTTTTTAGAGCCTGACGGTTGACACTGTCGGGGGAGGGGCGTATCTTTCGTATGAACGTATGAATACGTTTTCATATATACATACGAAACGGGAGACGTGATGTCACGTGGCGGCTGTGAACAGGAATTCCTGCGACGAAATATGCCCGCACCCCGACGTGGTCGGGGATGCGAAACGCGACGCGCTTGACGATATGCTCGCGCTCGGGACGGCGGAGATCTTCCGGGTGCTTGGCGACTCCAACAGGGTTCGAATGTTGCACCTTTTGTCGACGCGGGAGATGTGCGTCTGCGATCTGGCGGCCGCGACCGGAATCGAACAGTCCGCCGTGTCGCACAACCTGCGCCTGTTGCGGAGCGCCCGGATCGTGCGGTTCCGCAGGGAGGGCAAACAGGTCTTTTACACTCTGGACGACGACCATGTCGCAGGATTGCTGCTGCAGGGCATCGACCACGCGCGACATTCAAATCCGAAGGAGGAGGACGACGCATGAGGCAGTTCCGCGTACAGGGGATCACGTGCATCGATTGCGCCGAGAAATTCCGCCGCAGGGTCGCCGATCTTCCCGGCGTCCGGAACGCCTCGCTGAACACGCTGCGCGGAACCATTTCCATCGAAGGGGGCGTCAGTCTCGACCGCCTTCGGGAACTGGGACGCGCGGAACGGTATACGATCTCGCCGCTCGAGGATGAAACGCCCGCGCGGATTGTCCGGGACCCCTTCCCGCTCGGGGCGGCCATCCGGAGCGCGCTTGCCGCGGGGATGTTCGTCCTGGCGCTTCTGCTCTCGTCCTCCGGCTCGCAGACAGCGGCCAGGGCCGCATTCGCCGGCGCGATGGCGATCGGAGGCGTCGACGTCTTCCGCAAAGGGCTCGCGGGGCTTGCGCATTTCCGTTTCAACGAGAGCGTCCTCATGACGGTCGCGGTCGTCGGCGCCGTAGCGATAGGGGAATGGTCCGAGGCTGCGGCCGTGAGCGTTCTCTTCTCGGTTTCGGATCTTCTCGAGACTTGGAGCGCGG
>CAZVUT010000300.1:1403-3138 GCA_964630155.1 uncultured Synergistaceae bacterium | reverse complement strand
CCGACCGGCTGGCTCTTCGGCAAGATGGACGAACTCAACCGCGCGCTCGGCGTGAAGCTCCTCGGCTTCTACGTCGAAGGCTTCATCGGAACGGGGAGCGTCAAGCCCGTCAAGGACCCGCTCGATCCGAACGTTCCGAAGGGCGTCCTCGTCCGGATTCCCAATATGGACGTCTACAAGCTCGCGGCGGAGGCCATGGGCTACCGGACCGTCACGATCCCCTACGCCGACGTGTACCAGTCCATGCAGACGGGCGTCTGCGAGGGCGTCAACGGCTACCCGATCGCCTCGGCCTACACGACGCTCGGCGACGTGATCAAGTACTGGTACAACACGAACTACTCCGTCGAATGCCTGAACTACATGATGAGCGACATGGTCTGGGAGAAGCTCTCGCCCGAGGATCAGAAAGTCCTCCAGGACGCCTTCACGGACGCCACGATGAAGAGCATCGACAACGCGAAGGCCGAGGACGAGCGACATCTCGAGCTGATGCGCAAGAAGGGCATCAAGGTCTTCACGTACACCGACGCCGAACTGAAGCCGCTCGCCGAAGCCTGCGCCTCCTCCTGGCCGGGGCTCGAAGGAAAGATGACGAAAGAACTCATGGACGAATTCCGGAAGGAACTCGCGCCGAAATAAGGCAATCGCACCATGCGTCGTCTCCGGAAGTCCGCGGCTGCGCTGCGGATTTTCGGATTTTTTCCGGTGCGCCGGGCGAAGGACGAGCCCGGCGCACCTGTTCTGTCACCTGAAGGAACCGAAAGGAATGATCCCATGCCGGAAACGATCCGCGAAAACGATACGTCCGTGGACGCGCTCGACTGCGCCCCGAAAATTCTGCCGCACAACCGGTTCGATAAAGTCGTCATCGGCTTTTTCTCGACCGTCTGCTTCGTCTCGTTCATCCTTCTGACGGTCATCATCGGCGCGGCCACGTTCGTACGCTACGTTCTCGAAGGGGATCTCTACGGCTACGAAGAGGTCGTGAAGCTGCTCTCCTTCTGGCTCTATTTCGCGGGAGCCGCCTGGGGGGCGTTCAACCGGAGCCACGTCTCGGCCGACCTCGTGCAGTCGTGCGTCCCGGAGGGCGCTGTCAAACGCTTCCTCGTCTTCCTCAAGGACCTCATCACGGTCTCCGTGAGCCTGCTCTTCGTGTGGTACGGCTACGACTTCTTCATGTTCGGCCTGCTCGGCCCGCGCGGAACGGGCATCGCCGTTCCGAAAACGACCATCTGGCGCATTCCGCTGTGGACGTCGTACCTCGCGATCTTCACGGGACTCGTCTTCATGGCGTACTATTTCACGGCCGCGCTCATCGAAAGCGCGTCCGACATGCTGCGCGGCGGACGCGCGAAGGAACGGGCCGAATGATCTACGTCGCCGTCGTCATCCTGCTCTTCTGCCTCGTGCTGGGCGTTCCCGTTCCGGTCAGTTTCATGGCGTCGTCCGCCTGGCTGATCTTCTTCGGCGGCGCGGGGGGCGTCGGGTACCAGGCGAGTCAGCTCCTCCCCTACGGCTTCACGCAGATGAACTCCGTGTCGCTGATCGCCATCGCGCTCTTCATCATCGCGGGCGGGATCATGGAACGGGGCAAGATCGGCGAGAAGCTCATCGACCTTGTGGACGTCTTCGCCGGAAGCCGGCGCGGCGGACTCGGAACGGTCGGGATCATCTCCTGCGCGGTTTTCGGGTCGATCTCGGGCGCCGCCTGCGCGACGCTGTCGTGCATCGG
>CAZVUT010000300.1:0-1303 GCA_964630155.1 uncultured Synergistaceae bacterium | reverse complement strand
ACGACGGGCGTCATCATGGTCATGCTCTTCTCCGTTTCGATGCTGAGCCGCCTCTACATCCTCGAAAACCTTCCCGGGAAGGTGCTGGTCCTCTTCCAGTCCGTCTCGGAGAACCGATGGGTCATCATGTTCATGATCAATGCGTTTCTCGTGATCATGGGAATGCTCATGGACGACATCAGCGTCGTCGTGCTGACGACGCCGATCCTGATGCCGATCATCATGCAGCTCGGATTCAGCCCGATCCACTACGCGGCGATACTCGGCGTTAATACGGGCCTCGGCTGCATCACGCCGCCCGCGGCTCCGGTGCTCTACCTCGGCGGACGGCTTGCGAACGCGCCGATCAACGAGATGATGAAACCCACGCTGTGGTTCATTCTGCTCTGCTGGTTTCCCGTACTGCTCGTGACGGCGTACGTCCCGAAGTTCGCGCTCTTCCTGCCGCACGTGATCCTCGGCGTTCCCTGGTGATCCCGATGCGCCTCTCCTTGACCCCGGCGGCCCGCGCCGCCTTTTTTATGACGCTCGCGACCTTCTTCTGGGCCGGGACGGCCATCGCGGGCAAGGTCGGCGTCCGGGACTTTCCTCCATTCACGCTCTCGTTCCTGCGCTTCCTGCTCGCCTCGGCCGTGATGTTCGTCATCTCCCGCGAGGCCGCCCGGACGCGCCTGAGCGCACGCGACATCCTCGTCGTCGTCTCGCTCGGACTCACGGGGATGTTCGCGAACAACGCGCTCTTTTTCGTCGCGTTGCAGTACACGTCCGTGATCAACGTCACGACGATCGCGGCGACCTCGCCTCTCATGACGTCGCTTCTCGCGGCCGCCTGGGCGGGCGAGCGGCTGACGTTCGGACGCGCGGCGGCGATCCTGCTCGCGTTCGCGGGTGTCGTCTCGCTGCTGTTCAACGGCGACATCGACCGCGTCATGCGGCTCGATATGAACATCGGCGACCTCTACCAGATCGCCGCGATCCTCGCATTCGCGATCTACAACGTCGTCAGCAAACGCTTCGCGACGAACCTGACCACGCCCGTGATCGTCACGTGGGGGCTCGTCGTCGCGACGGTCGCGACGATTCCGTTCGCGCTCTTCGAACACCCGGTCGCCCCCATCCTCGCGGCGACGTCCGCCGGCTGGGGCGGCGTCGTCTACACCGCGCTGTTCGGCTCCTGCGCCGCATACCTGCTGCAGCAGGCATCCATCAAGATCATCGGCGCGGCCCGGACGGCCGGGTTCATGAACCTCATCCCGGTCTTCACGATGGCCATGGCCGCAATCGCCTTCGGCGAACGCGTCAC
>CAZVUT010000299.1:0-3159 GCA_964630155.1 uncultured Synergistaceae bacterium | reverse complement strand
ACGGGGAATACTACGATGCGACGGATCCGATGTCGATAGGAACCATCTGCCACGAACTGGGGCACCAGTTCTGCAGGCTGCCCGATATGTATGATGTTTCCAATTCCAATCAAGGGCTCGGGAACTTCTCCCTCATGGCCGGAGGAAGTTGGGGCGCGCAAACCGGCGAGGTCGCCACATCCACGCCCGTCAACCTGGATGCGTGGTGCCGCCAGTACCTGGGATGGGAGACCCCCGCCACGCCTTCGAGCGGCGCAGTGACTCTGGGAACGCCGTTTAACGGAACGCACCCCTCGGTCAGGCTGCTCGGGGCGGGACACAGGGCCACAGAGTATTTCCTCGTCGAAGTCCGCAGCCTCTCCGGCTGGGATGCGGGTTTCGAGCGTTTTACGAATGGCGGCGGATTCTCCGGTTTTCCCGGCGGCCTGCTGATTCTCCATGTAGACGAAGAGATCGGATCGGGCAGCCTCAGCGCCGGCAACGATTTCAACGAATATAAACCGGGTTCCCATCAGGGCTGCATGGCCGCGGAGGCCGACGGCCCGCATCTCGCGAAGACGGACGATACAAAGACGCGCGGTTCGCAATATACGACGTGGTTCAGCGGGAACCCGAATTACGTCGGCGACGGGACATTCACCGGGACAAGCACCCCGAATTCCGATTTCTACGCGACATCGCCGACCGCCTCCGAAAGCGGGAAGGCCGCGGCGTCCGGCGTCTCGATCACAAATATTTCCGCGGGCGGCGACACGATGACATGCACCATCAACGGCGGCGCGGCGCCGACGCCGACGGCGACAATCGCGCCGACCGTCACGAATGCCCCCACCGTCACCGGCGGCGGAAGCAAGGGCAGCGGCGGCGGATGTTCGGCTGGCGTCTTCGCTCCGTTCGCGCTGCTGCTCTTCGTCCCGCTCTTCCTGACCCGGAAGTAATCCTTTCATTTCCGGACGGCTCGTTCTCACAACGACGCGGCTCCCGTTCTACGGGGGCTGCGTTCTTTTTTTCCCGTCGCGTCGTCGCGCCGCATTCCGGTTTGCTTTCTTCTGCTGTACAATATTTTTCAATTATTTCACCCCCATCATGAGGAGGCGCATACGAATGCGACGCTTTTCTTTCCTTCCGGCCCTTTTCCTGGCGATGCTCCTGTTCTCCGCTCCGGCGCTCGCGCTTTCGTCCCGGTCCGCACCGCTCGCACCCGAGTTTCGGGAGTCGCGCGGCCGCGCGCACCCCGAAGGGGGCGCCGGGAAGACCGGCTATCGCCCCGCGCCGCTCGACCTGTCGCACCTCGACGGCGTCCGGTTGTTCGGCGACGCGGCCTCGCGGACTGCGACATTCCCGGTTTCGTTCGACCTGAGGACCTTGGGCCGCGTCACGCCCGTCCGCGATCAACAATCGACGGGAACGTGCTGGGCCCACGCCCCGCTCGGCTCGATCGAGTCGAACATCCTCACGCAGGGCGGCGCCCCGACGAGCCTGTCGCCGAAACACCTCGCATGGTTCGTCTACAGGGCCCCGGTCTGCTTCACGGTATCGCAGCAATACTTCGACGGCGACCTGTCGCAACCGTTCCCGCCGAACAGAAACGTCTTCGAGCAGGGCGGCAGCAACTGGCCGGCCGTCGCAGCCCTCGCCCGCCTGATCGGCCCCGTCGACGAAACGGACTGCCCGTACGGATTGTTCCCCTACAGTCCGACCGAACTGTCCGCAGACGAGCTTCCGACTGGGAACGAACCGGCGCGGCGCTTTTTGCGGCACGCGCACTTCCTGGCCGGTTCGGCCGAGGCGGGGGGACAGGTGTTCGACCTTCCCGCGCACGCCGCGTTCGTCGACAACGTCAAGACCGCGCTTCAGACCTACGGCGCGCTTGCGTTGTCGTACGGCTCCCTGTCGCAGTACCTGAACAAGGCGCACAGCGCCTTCTACCAGCCCGCCGGACAGGGAAGCGCGTCCAGCAACCATGCGGTCACGCTCGTCGGGTGGGACGACTCCTATCCGAAGGAGAACATGGTCGTCAGCGGCGACGACGGCGCGGGGTACACGCCGCCCGCAGACGGCGCGTGGATCTTCAAGAACAGCTGGGGGACGGCCGCCGGCGAGTCCGGCTATTACCGGATCTCCTACTACAGCCGCGTTCTCAAGCACGGCATCGCCTACGTCACGGACGAGGCGGCCGCAGGGGAAGCGGTCTATGACCACGACCCGCTCGGATGGGTCAACTCGCACGGATATCCGGGCCTCGATACGGCGTTCTTCGCGAATGTCTTCACGGCCGGATCGCCGTCCGTTCCCCTCGGGACGTCCCGCGCGAACGGAACGACGCGCGAAACGCTGAAGGCCGTGAGCTTCTACGCCGGGGCCGCCGGCTCGGAGTACATGATTCGCGTCTTCCGCGGCGGCGTCGCGGGAGCGCCGACGAACGGAACGCTCGTCTCCGGGCCGCAGTCGGGAACGCTCGACACGCCGGGGTATCACGCCATCGCGCTTGACATGGCGCCGACGTTTTCGGCCGGAGAGCGCTTCGCGGTCGTCGTCCGCCTGCGCACCTCCGGCTATGAATTCCCGATCCCCGTGGAATACGCGATCGAGGGGTACTCCGACGCCGCGACGGCGAGCGCCGACGAGGGATACATCTCCTCCGACGGAACGACGTGGGAGGACGCGCAGCCGCTTCACGGCGGAACGACGAGCATCTGCCTCAAGGCGTTCACGAAACCTGCGGCGCAGGGCGACAAAGGCAGCGGCGGCGGGTGCTCGGCGGCCGCAGGGTTCGCGCCGCTCGCGCTGATTCTCTTCGTTCCGTTGATCCTGACCCGGAGAAATCGAACGCGATAAACGCACGTCAACGGTCAATTCCGGAGAACGCACGCTTCCCTGCGGGAGGTGTTCCATGTTGTTTTCGCCGGAATTGACCGACGCGAAGAGCATCGTGGAAAAGCATTGGTAGCCGGGAGGGTGTGGGGAAAAGCGCGCAGGCGCGTCAGCTCCGCGCGATCTGCCTCCGGATCTGCGAAATGCCGTAGAGCGGGATGTTGACCAGCCAGTTTTCCCTGCGAAAATCGGATAATGATGTCCGAACGCAGATTTCCGGCGCGAATTTGTCCCGGTAGACTCTCAGGCTTTTCGCCTTGAGGTTCTCGGCCGCCTTGACCTCGA
>CAZVUT010000298.1:0-3188 GCA_964630155.1 uncultured Synergistaceae bacterium | reverse complement strand
AGATTCGCGGTCGTGATGATCGAGAGGTTGATGCCTCCGGTCATCATCGTGACCATCATCGCAATGGCCAGGATCCCGAGTTCGGGAAGCTGGAAGGCCATCGACTGAAGGTTCGCGAAGCTGAAGAACTGCCCCCCGAGAAGAAACGCGAACAGCGCGACGAGGCAGGCCAGCAGCGCGAGCAGCGAACGAATCACCGGATCAATCCGGAACATCGATGCCGACCCCCTTCCGGGCGATCGTCCGCGCGTTCCACGCCGTCGCGCTCACGGACGACAGGATCACGCACCCGATGACGATCTGGTGCCAGTACGAGGAGACGCCCAGAAGCGTCAGCCCGTTCTGCAGGATCGCGATCAGCGCGACGCCGAGCATCGTCCCGAGAAGCGTTCCGCCGCCCCCCGCGAGGCTCGCGCCGCCGAGGACCACGGCCGCGAGGACTTCCAGCTCCCGTCCGACGATCGAGTTCGGCGCGACCGTCTGCATGACCTGCGCCTGAACGACCGCGCCGATCGCCGCGAGAAAGCCCATGTAGCAGAAGACGAACAGGCGCAGCCCGAGCAGGTTGAAGCCCATGCGCTTTGCGGCCTCGGGGTTTCCCCCCATCGCGTAGATCTTGCGCCCGAGCGTCGTCCGGTTCAGCAGGAAGGCCGTGCCCGCAAGCACGAGAAGCAGCGCGCAGATCGCGAGCGAAAGGCCGTACGTCGCCCCGCCCTGCGTGAAGCTCCAGACGTTCACGCCGTCCGCGAACCACTTCGGGAAGTCGTAGAGCCATTTGCCGCGCGTGACGAAGATCAGGATTCCGTAGAAGACGTTCAACGTCGCGATCGTCACGATCATCGCGGAGACGCGCAGCGAGTGGACCAGCAGGCCGTTCGCCGCGCCGAGCAGCAGCCCCGCAAAGGCGGCCGCGCCGAAGATCGCGATCCAGCCGACGGGCGCCCCCATCAACTCGCCGTACCGCACGAGGATCGACGCGACGACGTACTGCGCGACCGTGGCCGTCGCCGTGAAGGAGATGTCGATTCCCCCGGAAATGAGGACGGTCAGCAGCCCGGCCGCCATGATGCCGACGAAGGCGTAGCTGTTCAGCAGATCGAAGAGATTGCTCCACGAGAGAAAGCCGTCGGTCTTCACGCCGAGCACGGCGGCGAGAAGCAGGATCACCCCCGCGAGCAGAAACTCCCCGCGCAGGGCAGCGAAGCCCGTGCGCGTTCCGCCGCTGAGGCGTTCGTCATTCGGCATTGATCTTCACCGCCAGTTCCTTTTGAGAGATACTGTCGGGGCGATATTCCCCGACGATCCGCCCCTTGCGCATCAGCAGCACGCGATGGGCGTTGCAGAGGACTTCCGGAACCTCGTCGGAGATCAGGATGATCCCGATCCCCTTCGCCGCGAGCGCCTTCACGATCTCGAAGATGCCGTGCTTCGCGGCGACGTCCACGCCGACCGTCGGCGAATCGAGGATCAGGACCTTCGGGTTCGTCGCGAGCCACTTGGCGAGAACGACCTTCTGCTGGTTGCCCCCCGAAAGCGTCCGGACCGGCACGGCCGGGTCGGAGACCTTGATATTCAGGCTTTCGATCCACTCCCGTACGGTCGCGTCGAGACGGCGGCCGTCGATGAGGCCTCCACCGCCGACGAGGGAGTCGAGAATCGTGAGAACGGCGTTGTCTCCCGCCGACTGGTCCAGGACGAGCCCGAGCGTCAGCCGGTCCTCGGGCAGGTAGCCGATCCCCGCCCGGATCGCATCGCGGTTCGATTCGAGCCGGACGGGCGTCCCCTCGACGCGGATCTCCCCGGAGTCCGGCGCGGAACAGCCGAAGAGCGACAGCGCGAGTTCGGTGCGCCCCGAGCCGAGCAGTCCCGTGACGCCGAGGATCTCGCCCCGGTGCAGCGTGAACGAAATATCGGCGTAGTTCCGTTTTTTCGAGAGATTTCGGACCTCAAGCAGCGGCGCGTTCGCGTCGCAGGAGGTCCGGTTGATGTCCCAGGTAAAGTTCCGCCCCGTCATCAGGAACGCGAGACGGGCGTCGTCGAGCTCCCGCGCGTCGTACACGCCGGCCTGTTCGCCGTCGCGCAGGACGGTCACGCGCCGGGCGATCTCCATCACCTCGTCGAGCCGGTGACTGACGAAGAGGATCGCGAGGTCGCGGCGCTGCAAATCGCGGACGACCGAAAGGAGCGCGTCGACCTCCGTACGCGTCAGGGACGCGGTCGGCTCGTCCATGATGACGAGACGGGCGTCCTCGGCGATCGCGCGGCAGATCGCGACCAGCTGGCGGTCCGCGATCGACAGATCGAGGACGGGCCTGTCGGGGTCGAGCGACACGCCGATCCGGCGCATCGCGTCGTCGGCGGACTTCCGGAGCCGCCGCCAGTCCACGAGACGGCGCCCCTTCTCCATATACTGCCGGATGCCGATATTCTCGGCGACGGAGAGGTTCGGGAAGAGCGAAAGATCCTGATAGATCACCTGGATGCCCGCCGCGATCGACGCCGAAGGCGTCAGGCGCGCGCACGGCTTTCCGTCGATGCGGATCTCCCCCGCGTCCGGCGCGTGGACGCCGGACATGATCTTGATGAGCGTGCTCTTTCCGGAGCCGTTCTCCCCGACCAGGCAGTGCACCTCGCCCGGGGAGATCGAAAAATCGACCCCCTTCAGCGCATGAACGCCGCCGAAGGACTTTCGTATTCCCGTAAGTTCGATGACGAAGGGCATATTCCGATCCTCCAGACTGAAAAGGGAGCCGCGCCGACTGCGGGAGCGGCTCCCTTTGCTGCGACTTTTCCCTCGAACGCCGCGCGGACGTCCCGCGAATGCCGTTCGGGCTTCCCGCGCCGCTAGAAGCCGAGCTTCCCGGCGCTCTCCGCGGTGATGTCGAGGATCTTGTCGAACGTGATGACCTTGCCCTTCGTGTCGGGGTCGGTCACGATCTTCATGGCGCCCAGTCCCTTGATCTCCTGCCCCTCTTTGATCTCCTGCCCGTCGAGCATGGCCTTCGCCACCGCGACCATCGCGTAGCCCGCGTCCGCCGGATCCCAGAGGTAGCCGTGCGTGATGTATCCGTCCTTGAGCGAGGGGGCCGCGTGGCTCGGGATCACGGTTCCGACGACCGCGACCGTTCCCGCGGGGCCCTTCTTCTTCAGGGCCTGCGCCGCGCCGATGGGGCCGAGGCTGCCGAAGC
>CAZVUT010000297.1:1914-3190 GCA_964630155.1 uncultured Synergistaceae bacterium | reverse complement strand
CCAGGCGCATAGCCCAAAGATTCCTCAACGGATTTGCGATCTTTGGCGCTGCGGGCCTCCCGTTCTTCTTTGGTCAAAGGCTTTTGTACAATGACCTTCGTTTCCGGGGCCTCGGTCTTTTTGGACTCCACGCTTCTGAAACGGCCTTCGCTCCGCCACTGATCGACAACCCCGTCGAATTCCTCCTGGGTCATTTTCCCCTTGGCGACGAGATACGCAAACCGCCCCGCGTCGAGCTGGTCCCCCAGTCGCAGCGTCGGAAACAGTTCCGCGCCCTTCTCCGCGAAAATCCGGTCCTTCTCCCGTTCGTTCGCGGCGCTCTCCACGCGCGAGACGTATTCCGCCTGCGGATTCGCTGGAGTCGGGTCCGGAGGGTTCTCCGGCTCCGCATCCTGTCCGACAACAACCTCCGGAGCCGCTTCACGGGGAGCGCTATCCGGCGGCATTTCCTCCGTCGGTTCGGAAGACGGCGTTTCTTCGGCCGCAGGGACCGAAGGGGTCTCTCGGGTCTCTCGCGGCGCCGCGGCGACCGGCTTCGTCGTCGGTCCCTCCGCATTTTCGTATTCAGCGACCCACTCCGGCAGCTTCGCATCCCGATGTCTTTCGTATGCGCCCCTTTCGATGCGATCGAGTCGACGCGTTCGGTCCTCCGCGTCGCGCGCCGCCTTCTGCGCTCGGACTCCGGCCGCTCCGTGGGCTATTCCGAGAAGTCCGGAGCCGATTGCAGTCGGAGCGGCCACAGCCTCGAACTGTTCCTTGACGAGTCCAGGCGTCAGTTCTTTCCCTTTCGCGATTTCCTGTCCGACCCCCTGCAACCCTTCCTGCGTCGTTTCGGACGCCATGTCCGCCGCGGTTCGCATTCCAGTCTGGATGATATCCCGCACCCGTCCCTCCGGAATGCCGTTCAGCGCCTTCCGGACAAGCGCATTGTCGCCGAACCAGCCGAGCTTTTCGGTGACGAAGTTCAGCGGGAGGTTGTACGCCGCGACGCCGAGCATTTTCGCGAGCGCATCCTCTTCGGACGCTCCGCTCGCAATCGCGTCTTGCCACGCCTGTTTTCCCTCCATCGCCGATTCGGAAGCCGTCGAGAACGCCGTCGCGACGTCGCGTCCGATCTCCGCCGCCCGGGCGAGCGCCGCTGCGTCCTTCACGCCTCTCGACAATACCCGTGTGACGCCTTTCCCGATAGCCGATGCGGTTCCAACGAATCCAGCGATCGATCCCATAACCCCGGAGACTTCCGTCGCGAGCCCGGCATTCCCCGTCCGACGCTCTT
>CAZVUT010000297.1:0-1859 GCA_964630155.1 uncultured Synergistaceae bacterium | reverse complement strand
ACTCCTGCAAGGAATCGCGGATTCCGCTTGTCGTTCTGTCGATCACGCCGGCGGCGGAAAGGAACCCCCGGGATACGGCGTCGTGCTCCGGCTTCTCGTCCCAGAGCTTTTTGTAGTTCTCGGAAAGCCACGCCGCTTCGCGTTCCGGAAGGACGATATACTCTCCCGTCTCCCTGGCGTGTTTCACGGCATCGTCTGGCGATAGTTCGACGAGTTTGCCGTCCTTCTCGACGATCGTCGGGTACATCATTGCTTTCCCGCCGTCGAGCGTGGAATACGACATCTTGTGCGTCGCGATGACGCCTTTCTCCGGATCGAGAATCATCGACTTTTCGGGGGACAGGATTCGCCGGACGAAGTTTTTCCCCTCGCTTCCCGAGAGGTCTTTCCGGATGCGTTCGATATCGGACCGCGAGGGAAGATCTTCCCCGACGTTTCCGGACCAGTATCCCTGCGACGACGACGGAGCCCTCGTCCGCCCGACGCCGCCGGTCCGAAGCACGAGTTCCGCGATATCGGCCGGTCCCAGGTTCGACGAAACGGCGTCCGACAGGAAACGCGTTCCCTGCTTTTCGATCTCGTGCCACATGATATCCGCCGCATTCATTCGGGGACCGCCTTCGCGAAGCAGCGTCTCGTCGTCCGGAATATCCCGGAGCTTCGCGAACGGATTCACGTCAAGCGCCCGTTCCTGTTGCGACCGTTCCATCCTGCGCCGGAGCGCGGCCAGAAAGTCGTTGTCCTCCCCCGCGTCGACGAGACCGGGTCCATACGGCGACAATCGGGGCCGCTGCATCGCGATCAGCTCGTGCGGAACGTTGTCGAAATCGGATATCCTCGAAGGGGCGGATGCTTTCTTCTCCTCGCCGAGCCACGAAAGCGGATTGTCGAACGCCTTCATCGCCTTTCCCATCTCATAGTCCCACTTCGCCCGGCGCAGCGCCTCTTCCGGGGTTTCCTCTTTCGGTCCGGACGCCGCGAGGTCGCCGAACTGCGTTTCGGCCGAGAAGGGGTCGATCGCCGGACCGTCGGATTCCATCGCTTCGGGGCGACGCCCCGCGTATTCGAGGCCCCCGAGCCCGGACAGGACTTCCCGCGCATGTCTTCCAAGTGTCGGGTCGTCCTGCAACGCTTCCCACACAAGCTGTTTGTACTGTCCCACGATACCCCTCCTGTCGCCGTCACATCACGCCGAGAACCAGCGCTCCGCCGTCCTCCAGTTCCTTGATCGCTTCGATCATCGCCTGTTCTTGCGTCGGAGCGTCCGTCGAATTCATCGTCGATTCGTGCGTCGCGCCGAGAATCCTCGTCGCCGCCTTTTCGACGGCGTCCTTCCCCGCGATCGGAATGCCGACTCCGCGGAGCGGGGAGAAGATCTTCTCGTCGGAGAATCCAGCGTTCTTGAGTTCGTCGTAATACGTCCCGACGACGCCGCTCACGCGGTCCCGAATCGCCTTCTTCGCCGCGTCCGGATCGGCGCTTTCGAGTCCGCTCCCGCTCCGAAGCGGCGTAACGTCCTTCATGAGCCGGAGCGCATCTTTGCGATACTCGCCCCACAACTTCGCGATCGACGCCTGGCGGGCCTTCTCGTCCTTCATGGCCTGCGTCAGCATCCCCCCGGCGCGGGGACGTCCCCGGATGTACGACTCCTGCTGCCGTTCGTAGTTCCGGACGCCTTCGCCGAGGTCGGCTCCGGATTTGTACGGATTCGTGAAGACGTCCCTGTACGAGGCCTCGGCCGCTTGCGGTCCGAGTCCTGCCGCCGCCTGCACGGCCTGCCCGCTCTTCATCTGATGCAGGATGGCCTCCGCGAGCTGCCGCCCGCGTTCCGCCTCGACGCCCCGTTGTGACGTCAGGTA
>CAZVUT010000296.1:0-3196 GCA_964630155.1 uncultured Synergistaceae bacterium | reverse complement strand
TGTCGAGCGCCAGCGATTCGAGCACCGGCTTGCGGCCCGTCGCGACCAGAATCCGTTCCGACTCCAGAACGCCGTTCTCCAGATTCGTGACGATCCGTCCGTCCCGAAGGGAAACGCCCGTGATCTTCGCGCCGTTGTAGACGTCGATGCCCTCCTTGCGGAACAGGTCCTCCAGCACGCGTGCGGCCTCCTCGTCTCCGACCGGGACGAGGTGCGGATCCATGTGGGCGACGGCGACCTTCGTCCCGAGCCGCGCGAACGCCTGCGCCATCTCCGACCCTATCGCGCCGCCGCCGATGATCGTGAGGGACTCGGGCATTCGCTCGATCTCGAACATGTTCGTGTTCGTGAGGATGTCCGGGATCTCCCGCAGTCCCGGAATCGGCGGGATGAAGGGTTCCGTCCCCGTTGCGATGAAGATCTTCTTCGCCCCGTACGTCTCGCCGCCGACGCCGATGTGCTGCGCGTCCGTGAATTCGGCGGTTCCCTTCACGAGCGTGACCTTCTCGAAGACCTTCATGAGCTTCTTGTCGTTGATGCCGTGGATCTTCTCGCGGACGATCCGCATCGGATCGGAGGCGTTCAGTGCGAGAGTCGTGTCGATGCCGTAGGCTCCAAGCCCCTTGGCGCCGTGAAGCGCTTCGGCCGCTTTCAGAAGCGCCTTGCTGGGGATGCAGCCGCAGTTCAGGCATTCGCCCCCGACCTTGTCCTTTTCCACCGCGAGCACGGAAAGCCCCATGGCCGCGCCCATCGCCGAAATGGCCATTCCCGCCGGTCCCATGCCGATGACGATAATGTCGAATTGCTTCATGTCGCTGCATCCTCCCCCTTCGCGCTCCACGGCGCGCTCTACGCCCGGGTTCACGTTCTGATTATACCCTCTGGAGGTATAATGACAAGCCCCGATCGTTCGGCCGCCCGAAGTGCGCCCTCGATGCTTCTGCTACAATACGAATGCTTTCTGTATTGTATGTCATATCCCGGATATCGGGGGAGTCCGATGTCGATCGCAGAGCCCCAATCATCCGAAGTCCGCTCCGAAGAGCCGTTCGTCGTCCTGGAGAACGTGACCCGGACCTTCTCCATGGGAGAGGTCGAAGTTCGCGTCCTGCGGGGGGTGACGGCGTCGATTTCGCGCGGACGCATGACCGCGATCTGGGGGGAGTCGGGCTCCGGAAAGACGACGCTTCTCAACCTCATCGGCGGGATCGACCGCCCCACGGAGGGGCGCGTTCTGGTCGGGGGAGTGAACCTCCCGGACCTGTCCGACCGGGAACTGACCCGCTTCCGGCGCGACCGCGTCGGATTCGTCTTCCAGTTTTACAACCTGATTTCCACGCTCACCGCGCTGGAGAATGTGGCGGTGGCCGCGGAACTTGTCTCCGATCCGATGGACCCCGCGGAGGCGCTGCGGCTCGTCGGGCTCGGCGAATTCGAGGATCGCTTCCCCGGCCGGCTCTCGGGCGGACAGCAACAGCGCGTGTCCATCGCCCGCGCGATCGCCAAGCGTCCCGATCTGCTGCTCTGCGACGAACCCACCGGCGCGCTGGATCGCGAGACGGGGGTCCGGGTGCTCGCGCTGCTTCAGGAACTCAACGAGAAGCAGAACGTGACGGTCGTGCTCATCACCCACTCCCGTCCCGTGGCGGCGCTTGCCCACAGGGTGCTCTTCCTCGAAGACGGCGTGGTGCGCTCCGTACGCGACACGGAACATCCGAAGCGGGCGGAGGATCTCGAATGGTGAGCGTCCTGACGCGGAAGCTCCTTCGGGATCTCGTGCGCAGCCGGGGAACGCTGCTTGCCGTGACGGTCATTGCGGCCGCAGGCTCCTCCTGTCTCGTGGCGCTCGTCTCGTCATGGCTGAATGTCGACCGCGCGCGGGAAGACTATTACGAGGCCGCCCGAATGGCGGATTTTTGGGTGGACGTACGGAAGAGCCCCGTGGAAGACGTTCGCCGCGCCGCGGCGCGGATTCCCGAGATCGTCGAGGTACGCGCGCGAATCTCCTGGCCCGCGGTCCTCGATATCGAGGGGGCGACCGCCCCCGTGAACGGGCTGATCCTGTCGCTTCCCTCCGATCCGGAGCGGGCGCTGAACGGCGTCGTGATGAAAAGCGGAGGCTCTTTCTCCTTCGGCGCACGCAACCAGGTGATCCTCTCCGACAAGTTCGCCCGGGCGCGCGGACTCAGGACCGGCGACACGATAACGGCCGTCGCCGGAGGGCAGCGACGGTCGCTCGTCGTGGCGGGAACCGCCGACAGCCCCGAGTTCATCTATCTCGTTCCCCCGGGGAGCCTCTCCGAGGATCCCGAGTCGTACGGCGTGCTGTACGTCAAGCACGACTTCGCGGAGGATATGTTCGGCTTCGAGGGCGCCTGCAACGGCATTGTCGGCCGTCTGACGCCCGGAGGCGTCCGGGACGCGTCCGCGGTGCTCGGACGTCTCTCGAAGGAGCTTGCGCCGTTCGGCGTTTTGAACGCCATCGCACGCAAGGAGCAGTTCTCGGCGCAGATGATCGACGGCGAACTGCAGCAGCTCCGGTCGATGGCCGTCATTCTTCCGGCCGTCTTTTTCGGCGTTGCGGCGATGGTTCTGAACGTACTGATGACGCGGCTGGCGGAGCAGCAGCGGACGGTCATCGGAACGCTCAAGGCGCTCGGTCTGGGCGACGGGCGGCTCTCGATCCGCTTTCTGCTTTTCGGAGCCGTCGCGGGACTTGCGGGGGGGCTCTCCGGGTCGCTCGCGGGCGTGTGGATGGCTGCGGGAATGACGGAACTCTATCGATTCTACTTCACCTTCCCGAGCCTCTCCGCCCGCGTGGCGCCGCTGGTCATCGCGGGCGCCTGCGGCGCATCCGTCCTCTTCGCGGTTCTCGGAAGCCTTCGGGGGCTGCGCCGCGTCCTCGCGCTGCGTCCGGCGGACGCGATGCGTCCTCCCGCTCCCGCCTCCGGACGGGCAAGCGTTCTCGAACGCCGACCCGCGCTCTGGCGGCGCATGGGGTTCCGCTGGCGCATGGTGCTTCGGGGATTCGCGCGCTACCGGGCGCGCGCTCTCATCGCCGTGACGTCCGCGGCGTTCGGATCGTGCATTCTCCTGCTGGCCTTCGGCTTCGTGAACTCCATCGACGCGATCGTCGACTTCCAGTACCGGAAGGTGCTTCGCAGCGACTATCGCCTGACCTTCGGCGACGGGACGG
>CAZVUT010000295.1:0-3212 GCA_964630155.1 uncultured Synergistaceae bacterium | reverse complement strand
CTGCTGACGCGCGTCGAAGACGTCATGGGAAGCGGCGACAAGCTTCCCGTCGTCCGCCGGAACGTTCCCGTCAAGGAGGCCCTCTTCGAGATCACAAGCAAGAACTATGGCGCCACGTGCGTCGTGGACGACGAAGGGCGCCTGGTCGGCGTCTTCACGGACGGGGATCTTCGCAGGCTCATTGAACGGCGCGGCGTCGAAGCGATGAACTTCGCCGTGGACGAGGGCATGACGAAAACCCCGCGCACGATCGCCCGGGGACGCCTTGCGGTGGAGGCGGTTCGGATCATGGAAGAAAAGGAGATATCCGTTCTCATCATCATGGAGGGAGACCATCCCATCGGCATGGTTCACCTTCACGAACTGCTGAAGGCAGGGGTGGCGTAGCTGCGGTACGAGACCTATCGCCTTCTGGCGTCGCTTCTCTACCCGGTCGCATACCCGTGGCTCGCGCGCAAATACGCCCTTGGCCTCGACGAAAGACGCGGCTTTCTCTCCGAAGACACGAAACGCGCGCTGGACGGAGCGTCTCCGGTCTGGGTCCATGCCGTCTCCGTCGGCGAGGTGCAGACCTGCCGTCCGCTGTTGGCGGCGGCGAGGAACCGCGATCCCGAATGCAGAATCGCTCTTTCCACAACCACCCGGACCGGGGCGGACATCGCGGGGCGAATGTCAGGCGGGCTGTACGACGCAAGGTTTTTCTTCCCCTGGGATATTCCGCACATCCTCGGCAGGTTTCTTGACGCACTTCGCCCGAAGGCCTTCGCGACGATGGAAACGGAAATCTGGCCGAACCTCCTGTGTGAACTCCACAGGCGCGGAATTCCGTCCTATCTCGTCAACGCGCGCCTGTCCGAGACGACCTTCGCGAAGATCATGAAGCGTCCCTCTTTCTGGCGGCCGGTATTCGGCTGGTTCCGCGCGATCCTCGCCCGCGGGGAGGGAGACGTGGAGCGCTTCCTGGCCGTCGGAGCGCCCGCCGACCGGATACGGATCATCGGCGACTGCAAGATCGATGCGCTTCTGGAGCGCCGGCGTCTTTTTGACGAAGCGGCCGCGCGGAAGATGGTTCCGGCCGCTCCCGGCCCCGTCTTTCTCGCCGGAAGCACGCACCGCGGAGAAGAGACGATCGTGCTCGATGCGTTCGCGCGCCTGCGCTCGGACCACCCCGACGCGCGTCTCGTGATCGTTCCGAGACACCCGGAGCGCGGCGACGAGGTTCGCGCCCTTGCGTCTCCGTTCGGATCGGTCTCGCTCCTTTCGGAAGAACCGGACGCCTGGGATATTCTCGTCGTGGACCGGATCGGCGTTCTGTTCGACCTCTATGGTGTTGCGGACGCCGCGTTCATCGGCGGCAGTCTCGTCCCCAAGGGAGGGCAGAACCTCATGGAAGCGGCGGCTTTCGGCCTCCCGATCTGTCACGGCCCGGACATGGAGGATTTTCCCGATGCCACGCGGCGACTGGGCGACCTCGGCGCGGCGGCGGAGGTCACGGACGCGGCTTCGCTCGCGTCCCGCTGGAGAGAGAGTCTGTCCGACGCCATGCGCGACACGGCCCGGAATGGGTGCGGGCGATATTTTCACGATCTCGAGGGCGCGTCCGAACGGGCGTGGAGTACAATACGTTCCGGCTTTGAAGGAGGCCTGCGTTCATAGCGCCTTTCCGAACGAAGCCGGAAGCGAATGCCAGAGAAGAGAGGGAATGCGATGACGAAAAACGGAGTGGTCAATGCCTCGTTGCTGCGGGAGTTTCATGAAAGTCTGGATCCGCGTTCGCGCGAAAGCCTCATGGCGGCGGCCGACGCGATCGTGGAGGTCAAGAAACGCGGCGGCAATATCGCCGTCGTCACAGGAAGCGGCCCGAATATCCACGAAGGCGTCACGACGCTGATCGCCGAACTGATGGACAAGGGCATCGTTGACGGCGTCACGACGAGTTCCGCGGTGATCGGGCATGAAATGGCGGGATCGCTCGATGTCGTGAAGATGTGCGACGCGGCCGAAGTCGGGATGGACGAGGCCTTTATGCCGCGCGGAAACGTCTTTGAGTTCACGCAGATGTCCGAATCCGACCTTGCGCGGATCCGCGGGGAAATGGTCCTCGACGACGCGCTGCTCGAACGGGGAAAGACCGCGAAAGGCCGATTCGTCCTCAAGGCGGCCGGGAACATGGCCTACCCGATGGGACTCCGCAACGAGACGATCGCCGAAGAGATCCTCTCCATCGCCCGGACGCTCGGCCTGCCCTTCGAAACGGTTGCGGGCTGGGGATGCGACCGCAGGACGATGCTCGGCGCCGGCGCGGAAAAGGGATTGCCGGTGCTCGTGACGATCCCCCAGATGATCGGCGGCGGCGCGATCGGCATCGCGATCGGCGAAAGCATCTCCGTCGGCGAACGCTCCCTCCGCGTGGCGCAGATGCTCGGGAAAGCGGATATCATCATCGAGTCGGCCGTGGCGCTGACGCAGGAAATTCACGACGGCCCCTTCGAGACCTATACCGGGCACGGAATCTGGTCTCACTGGAAGGGCATGGGGACGTACAGCCTGAAGGGCAAGACGCTGATCCGGATCGACCTCGACGAGAACCTCCGGAAGGCGCAGGACATCCAGAAGGAAAGCAAGCTGATCCAGGAGGCCATCGACAAGGGGCTCCCGAAGACGAAAATCGCGAAGATCCCGTTCCGCATGGAAATGTCCGCGTTCGCGCGGCACGAGGGCAGCATCCCGATCATCGGCGACATCGGCAAAATCTGGCCGCTCATCGCCGCGACGGCGGCCGAACGGCTCGGCGTTTCGCTCGAGTTCATGAGTTACTCGCAAGAGACGGACGAAGGGCGGAAGATGCGCGACTGGATCGTAGAGAACGTCGGAATCCTCGACCGCGCGAAAATCCGCGCGCGCGCGGGAGAATACGCCTCTCTGCGAACCCGGCCGGGAAAAGCGGGGTAGGTCATGCGCGTGGTCGGCGTCATTCCGTCGCGCTACGATTCGACGCGCTTGCCGGGCAAACCGCTCGCCGACATCTGCGGAAAACCGATGATTCAGTACGTCTACGAGCGCGCAACCGGCTCGAAGCTCCTCGGGAACGTCATCGTCGCGACGGACGACGAGCGGATCGTCGAGGCGGTCCAGGGATTCGGAGGAGAGGCGGCCCTCACGTCGTCCGACCATCCGAACGGAACGAGCCGCGTGGCCGAAGTCGCCCGGAA
>CAZVUT010000294.1:0-3214 GCA_964630155.1 uncultured Synergistaceae bacterium | reverse complement strand
CCGGAACCGCCGTCGACGTCTCCGTCGTTTCCGACGAGAAGGGCATTGCGCTTCGCATCCGGGACCACGGCCCCGGCGCGCCGGAGGAGGAGCTCGAAAAGATCTTCCTGCCCTTCTACCGCACCGAGGCCGCGCGAACGCGCGATACCGGGGGAACCGGCATCGGCCTCGCGATCGCGCAACGGGCCGTGCAGCAACACGGGGGCGTTATCAGCGCGTCGAACGCGAAGGACGGCGGGCTCGTCGTCGAGATCGTCCTGCCGCGGACGAAGAAGGCGGCGTGAAAGCCCGGCTTATTTCTCCCTGCGAGAGATATTGAACAGCGAGAAATCCGTCTCCGGATCGAACGCCCGGAGGATCGACACGTCGTCGAACGCCTCGATCAGGACTTCCATCGTGCTCATGACCGGGTTGCCCGTCTCCATGAGGTGCCCGCCGAAGACGCGCATCGTCGGGTCGGACATCACTCCGTGAAGGTGAATCACGGTTCCGCCGCCGTCCGCCGCCGTCCCGATCATGCCGCTTCCCGAGAGAAACTCGATCGGCCCCTCGACTTCGACGGGATCGACGTATCGCGCCCCCATCCTGGCCTCCGGGCAGGGAGCCGGATACACGAACCGCGTCCGGAGCAGGCTTCCGTGCATGGCCGTGACGCAGCCCGCCGCGATACGCCATTCGCTGCAAATGCGCAGCAATCCTTCGAAAAGCTCCGTCCGGGGCCAGATGCGGGCGACGATGGACCGTCTCTGCGCCTCTACCGACGATACTCGAACCGGGAATCCGGACATTCGTCTTCCTCCTTATTCGGGGACATGATGGAGCAGGAGCGTCAGGGTCGTGTCCCGACATAGTACCGGGAATCCGGACGGACGTAAACCTGTCGCCGGTTCCTGCGACAAAATCCGGAAAAACATGTCATAATACGCAGACAATACTATAAATCGCTCCGGCCCGTCTCCCCTTCTTCGCGCGCCCTTGTGCCGGCGGGGAGGTGTTCGACAATGCGGCGCACCGGTTCGTTCGTGTTCCGGGCGTTCGTCGCCGTTCTCTGTGCTTTCGCAGCCCCGGTGTTCGCTCCGGTCCAAGCGGCCGCATTCGTGTCCGCCGACCGTTTCGGGTTCGGGGAGTTCCGGATCGCCCCGTCGCCCTTCTCGCCCGCCTTCAGCCCGGGAAAGAAGGACGTCGCCATATTCCGCGCCCGCACGGACCGCGCCGTCCCGCTCCTGTTCCGGATAGCCTCGGGCGACGCTCATATCCTGACCATCCCCCCGCGGGAGACGGAACAGCTGACAGGAAACCGGGACCGCTTCCACTGGTCGGCCCTTTCGGGCGACGGCGTCACGCCGCTTCCTTCGGGGCGCTACGACGTCGACGCGTTCTACCCGCTGACGCTCGCGTACGCGAACGGATCGTTCGGGGAAGACCGCCGGTCGGTCATCGTCCGCCCCTACGCCGTAGCCGTCGACGCATCGGGACGCGTCTATTCAGCGTCGGAGCGGTCGCCGATCCAGATCTTCACTCCCGACGGAGGCTTTCTTCGCTTTCTCGACCCCCGAGCGGACGCGAAGCCGTTGCTCCCCTGCATCGCGCTGGCCTGGGGCGACGGGAGTCTGCTGCTCCTGCACAAAACCGGCCTCTACGCCGTGAATCCCGACACGGGGGCCGCGACGCTTCTGCGCTCGTCGGAATCCATTCCCGGCGGGATCACGGACCGGGATCTTCTCGCGTCCGGCGGGGGACGTCTCGCGATCGGCTCCCGGTCGCGGGGGCGCGTCTATCTGTGCACGCCTCAGGGACAGATATTCCGGACCGTCGTGACACTCGGCCCCGCGGGGGAACCGTTCGCCGACCTTCGCGGCATCGCGCTCCGGCCCGACGGCGGCCTCTGGGTGACGTCGTTCGAGCGCATCGTCTCGCCCGATACGGCCGCTGCGTTCGTTCGCCGATACAACGCGCAGGGCGACCTGGTCGCGGACGCGCGTCCGATGATGACCGGAGGGACGTTCCCGATGCCCTCTCCCGGGCGCGTGGCCGCGCTTCCCGACGGATCCGCCGTTATCGCGAGCGCGCAGCCCTTCCCTCCGGGAATCTTCCCCGCCGGGTCGCCGTTTTTCCGGATGTTCGCACGCGTCGCCGAATCCGGAGATCTTTTGGGAAGTTGGGGAAGCTGCGGGAGCGGCGCGGGAGAGTTCGGGTCCGTCCATGCGCTCGCGGCGTCGGGCGACCGCGTGATCGTCGCGGACCGGGAGTGGAACCACCGACTGCTCGTGATGGACGCGTCGGGCGACATACTCGGCGAGATCGGGACGCCGCCCGATCGCTTCGTCGACCCCGCCTCCGTGGTGAGGACAGCCGGCGACGGCCTTCTGGTCGCCGACCGCGCGCTCGACCGCTGCGTGCTGCTCGACGCTTCGGGCGACGCCGTGCGCGAATGGCGCATCTGGGGCGCCCTCGCAGGAATGGCCCGCATCGAGGGGATCTTCCCGGGACTCGGGGACTCCGTCCTTGTCGCCGGAGGGTGGGAGGTCCTGCGCGTCACGGCCTCGGGCGACGTCCTGGCGCACATTGCGCTCCCCAAGACGGTCGCTCCGCCGACGTGGGGAGGGCTTCTCGAAACCGAGTCGGGCGACCTGTGGGCGAGCGAACGCATGCCGAGTCCGATCCGCGTCTTCGCATCCGACGGGTCGCCGCTCCACACGATCGCAGCCGTCGGCGCGGCGCGCGGCTTCTTCGGCCCGCTCTGTCCGGGCGACGGCGGCGTGTGGGCGCAATGCCGCATATCGGGCGAACCAGGCGGAACGGCCGCAGTGCTTCTGGACCCGGCGACGCGGACGGTTTTGCGGACCGTTCCGTTCGAAGCAGTCCGCAACATGGACGACGCGGCGGGCCCGTTCGCGCGGACGGACTTCGGCTTCCTCCGGGCGTCGCGCGGAACCCTGCACGCGTTCGGCTTCGACGGGCGACGCCTCTGGTCGCTCGGGGGCGCCCAGGGGGAGGGGTACGCGATCGCGGCGATTCTGCCGCAGTCGGGCGACATTACGCTGGTCGAGCGCAATCCGTCGCACCCCGCCCCGATCCGGGTCGAGACGTGGTCGCCGCGGGAGGTTCTTCTGGGACGGGCGTCGGTCGTCGTGGATAACGAGCCGCCCGTCGTGCGCGTGAACGCCCCGGATCTTCCGGTTCCGGGGAGCGCGGGAACCGTGACGCTGACGGG
>CAZVUT010000293.1:0-3219 GCA_964630155.1 uncultured Synergistaceae bacterium | reverse complement strand
GCCGTTTCGGCCGGGGCGCTTTTGTATTTCCTGCTGCGACGAGCGTTTGTTTGAACCGGCAGGGCTTCGCCTTCAGCGCCCGTTTCGCGGCCGGAACGACAGAACGGCCGGAAGCGCGAAAACCGGGGCGATTCCGAGAAGGACCATCGTGACGTGCAGCCCGAAGGAATCCGCGACGGCCCCGAGCGGGGCCGTGAAGAGCCCCCCGAGTCCGAAGGCGAAGCCCATGATAATGGAACTCGCCATCGCACGGGCGTGCGGAGCCGCCTCCTGCGCCATCGCGTTCGTGATCGGCTCGGTGGCGGTCAGCGCGCCGTAGCCCAGCGTATAGAAGGTCACCGAAAGCCACCCTTCCGTCAGGGCCGCGGGAATGAGCAGCAGCGGCGCGGCCGCCAGCAGTCTCGCAAGGGTTCTGTCGCGTCCGAAGCGCTCGGCGACGCGGCTGAAAATCAACGGAGAAATAGCCGCCGACATCATGATGATGAACAGCACAAGCCCGATCTTTTCGAGCGACCCTCCCCTGGCGGCGACGACGACCGGGAGGAAGAACCGGATCCCCTGCTCGGAAACCGAACGGAACACCGAAACGAGCCAGACTCTCCAGACTCTGCCGAAAACGTCGCCGAAACTCCGGAAGACGCCCGTCGTGAGCGCGACGCCGCCGGGATCGCGGAGTTTCGGAATCATCACGAACGCGAGCGATATCGCCGCAGCGACCGGGACGATCGCGACCGTCCACATCCATTTCAGACCCATGACCCGGACGAGCGTGACCGCATAGAGCGGGCTCGCCGCCGCCGCGAGCATCCCTCCGAGTCCGAACAGCGCGATGTAGCTCGACAGGTTTTCGCCGCCGCACAGATGCCCGACGCCGCCGCTTCCCTGCGGGTGGAAGACGGCGCTTCCGATGCTCCAGAGCCCGGCCAGGAACAGCGCGATGCCGTAATTGGGCGAAAGGGGAAGCAGCGTCGCGCCGAGGCAGGCGAGCACCGGGCCGGCGATAATGTACCAGGGGCGCTCGGTCCGGTCCGACCAGTAGCCGAAGAGCGGTTGTCCGAGCATGGTGATCAGGCCGGCGAGCGAGTTCAGCGCTCCGGCTTCCGCGAGCGAGAGCCCGAGCCGTTTCACCAGTTCGGGGACGAACGTCGGCAGAAAGGAAATGTGGATATCGTTCAGAAAATGCAACAGGCTGAGCAGCGCGATCTGCTCAGGAGGGCGGGCGTTTCGGACATTCATGGGGATCACTCCTGGTTCCGGAACAGGCTCTCCGGCGGCGAATTGTATGCCATTATAACAGTCGCACCGCTTCTGTCCATCGTGATGAAGCGATGTTTCATTCTGCGAGACATTGCCGTTTCGGAGTCGCCCCGCCCTTGACGGAGCGGCGGACCTGACGGATTATACAGGGGCTTCGAAACAGGATAGACGAGAGGTGAAACGATATGATGACGTCGCTGACGACAACACTGCTTGTGGTCTGGGCGTTTCTTGCGACGGGAATGGCCGTGCTGCTCCTGATCCGTTCGCGGAAGGCGGAACCGAAAGTGGACGTTCAGGGAGGGATCGAACACATGCGTTCGATCGGGCACCTGTCCGTCTACCGGGCCTTCACGCGCGAGATCGTCACGGAGACGGATCATTCGTGGGGGGATTTCGGGCGGAAGTACCTGTCCTGGATCCTTTCGTCGCGGAAGATGGCGATGATTTTCGAGTTCGAGATCGACTTCCGCTACGACTTGCGGGATCCGAACTTCCTCATCGAGTCCGTCGACGAAGAACAGGTGGAAATCCGGATGCCCGCCTGCCGGTGCGAAACCCGCATCAGGGATATCCGTTTCTACGACGAACAGCGTTCCCGTCTGCTTCCGTGGCTTCTGCCCGATCTCGTGAACGGGTTTCTCGGCGACGATTTCCGCGAGGACGACAGAAACCGGCTCGTTCGGGCGGCGCGGTCGCACGCCGAATCGCGCGCGATGGCGCTCGTTCGGGATATCCAGCCCGAAGTCCTCGCGTCCGCGAAGGCGACGCTCGAGTCCCTCGCCCGCGGGTTCGGAATAGACGTCGTCGAGATCTCGTTCGCCGAGGGCAATACGTTCGTCGTCTCGCCGGACATGGGAAAGGTGGCCGCCTGATCCCTCCCGTTCATTTCGGGCCGTCGCCTCCGACGTGGGCGCGCAGTTCCTCCATCGTGACGCGCGTCAGCTCCGCCGCGGGCAGCATGGAGATCAGGTACCAGCCCATATCCAGAGATTGTCCGATCTCCCGGTTCTCCTCGATTCCCTGCGCGATGAAGTGCTCCTCGAACGCCTTCCCGAACTCGAGATACTTCCTGTCCGTTTCACTGATCTCGTCCTCGCCCACGACTCCCGCGAGCGCTCTCGCGTCCTGCGCCCGGCTATAGGCGGCGAAGAGCTGGCTGGACACGCCGGGGTGGTCTTCTCGCGTGTAGCCCTTCCCGATGCCGTCCTTCATGAGGCGCGAGAGGCTCGTGAGCGGATCGACCGGGGGGTAGACTCCACGGGCGTCAAGCTCCCGCGACAGGACGATCTGCCCTTCGGTGATGAATCCCGTCAGGTCGGGAATCGGATGCGTGATGTCGTCGTTCGGCATCGTCAGGATCGGAAGCTGCGTGACGCTCCCCTGTCTTCCCCGGATGACGCCGGCGCGCTCGTACATCGACGCCAGGTCGCTGTAGAGATAGGCCGGGTACCCCTTGCGGCTCGGCACCTCGCCGCGCGCGACGCTCAGCTCCCGGAGCGCCTCGGCGTAGCTCGTCATGTCCGTCAGGATGACGAGGACGTGCATCCCGAGGTCGAACGCGAGGTATTCGGCCGCCGTCAGCGCGAGGCGGGGCGTCGCGATGCGCTCGATGACGGGGTCGTCCGCCGTATTCAGGAAGAGCACGAGGTTGCTTCCCTGTCCCGACTCCTGGAGCCGGGACGTGAAGAACGCGGCGTCGTCGTGCCGGATGCCGATTCCCGCGAAGACGACCGCGAAGTTCTCCGCCCCCGCGAGGTGCGACTGGGTGGCGATCTGGACCGCCAGACGGTTGTGCGGCAGGCCGTTGCCCGAGAAGATCGGCAGCTTCTGTCCCCGTATGAGCGTCGTCAGCGTATCCACCACCGAGATCCCCGTGGAGATGAAGTCCCTGGGATACAGCCGCGCCATCGGATTGATCGGCGCGCCGTTCACGTTGCGGCGTTCCCCGCCCAGAACCGG
>CAZVUT010000292.1:0-3223 GCA_964630155.1 uncultured Synergistaceae bacterium | reverse complement strand
GTGAAAGAAGATCCCTCTTGAGGGACCTGCCTCCACGGCCGTAAAGTGCGCGCTTCTACTGTTTCGCGAGCTTTAGGGTCACCGGCGGCAGGCTATTTGGCCCGCCACCACCAGTTCTGGTTTATGAGATTCCGGATCATGGGTATTTCCTCCCGATTTGGATTGCGGAGACGATACCACGGGAAAGAGGATTGTGTCAACAGGAAGCGCCTCTTTCCGGAGACGTCCGGTTTGCCGTACAATCGCGGGGCCGCGTCCGCGGGACGCGCATCACGATTACGGAGGACTCAGTGCTGTGAAACGATGCGAAGAAGAGATGGACCGGATCCGCGAATCCGTCGCGGGGTGCGCCGCGTGCGGGTTGCATGAATCGCGGACGTCCGCGGTTCCGGGGGAGGGGAGCCTCTCGCCGAAATTCATTCTCGTCGGCGAGGCTCCGGGAAAGGACGAGGACGCGTGCGGCCGTCCGTTCGTCGGGCGCTGCGGCAAGGTCTTGCGAACCGCGCTTGAGGCCTGTCAGGTCGATCCGGACGATGTCTTCATCTGCAACGCGGTCAAGTGCCGCCCGTCGAGGCCGGACAATCCCATGAAAGACCGCCCGCCCGAGATCGGCGAGATGCGCCCGTGCTCGGGGTTTCTGAAGCGGCAGCTCCTGTGCCTCGCCGGGGATGGGAGCGGATGGGCGCGCCGGACCGTTCCCGTGCTCGCGGTCGGCCGGACGGCGCTCCGGTGGTTCGTGGAGTTCGCCGCGCCGGAGACGGGAGCTGCGATGTGCTTCCCTCGCACGGAGTCGGGCTGGAAGCTGCTGTCGGTGACGTCGCTCGTCGAGGCGTCCGCCGGGGGCGCCCCGAACGTCTTCCTGATGGAGGGGGACGACGGGACGCCCGTCCGGTTCGAGGTGTACCCGATCTGGCATCCGGGGTACGTCCTGAACGGCGGCGGCGGGCGCGTCACGCGCCAGGTGTTCGCCGAGACGATGCGGACGATCGTCGGGAGGATGCTCGCGGAAAGGACGCTCGCCGGAGCGTAGCCGCGCGCGCTTACGCCTGTCGGAAGATTGCCTTGGGGATCATTCCGTGGATGCCCTTGTTCCCGTCGACGACCTGCGTGACGCGGAAGTCGACCGCGAGGCTGCACAGGGCGTAGGCCTCCGTTCGCGTCAGCCCCTTCGTCGCCATGAGGAAGGCGATCGCGTCGCCAATGGCGATCTTCATGGCCTCGTCGAGGTCGGCGTGGAAGCCCATCACGATCCAGTGCGTCGGCGTCTCGGCCATCGGGCGCTCGAGCGTCATGTCCCTCCGGACGACGAATTCGAGTTCGACCTCCTCGAAGTAGGTCTCGCACGCGAGGCAGGAGACCTCGCCGTCGCCCTGGAGTCCGTGGGCGTCGGCGGCCATGAACAGCGCGCCCTCGACGTTCACGGGGACGAACAGCGAGCTTCCCGCGACGAGTTCCCTGTTGTCCATGTTCCCGGCGAAGTAGTCGGGGATCGCGGGCTGACGGACTTCGCCCGGTTTCGGGGCGACCGCCATCGCGCCGAGGAAGGGGCGGAGCGTCAGCGTGATTCCGGGCGCGAAGTCGACGGTCTTTCTGTCCGGCGAGTAGCGGAGCGTCCGGAAGAAGCCCGCTCCCATCCCTTCGGGGAGGCCGCCGAGGCCGAGGGCGTCGGGGTAGACGTAGGTGACGCCGAAGGCCCCCGGGGCGATCCGCTTGATCCGGACTTCGAGGACGTCGCCGGGGCGCGCGCCCCGGACGAAGAACGGCCCCGTGAAGGCGTAGGTCCCGCCGCCCTTCGACTTGATCGCGCCGCGGATCGCGAGGACGTCGTCGATCGTCATGTCCGCGTCGAGCGTGCCCTCGAAGAGCATTTCCGTGTTGCACACGACCGTGTCGCCGTCGTCGATTTCGAGCGCCGGCGGGATGTCGCTCCGGAGCATGCCGTTGTAGGCCTGTTCCCTGCCGATCCGGAAGACGTGCGTCGCCGCCTCCGACCTCCGTCCCGACAGTAAAACGGCGAAAAGCGCCGCGAGCGTAGCGAGCGCCGCCGCGATGAATCCTGTCATGTCGCGTTCCCCCTCCCGTATTCTTGTGTGCGTCCCGGCGTCATCCGATGGTTGCGAGGACGTACCCCGTGACGATCGAGACGGCCCAGAGCGCCGCTCCGAAGAGCATTCCGCGGACGCCGGCTTTTTTCACGACCGATCGGTGCAGGCCGAGCCCGACCATGCAGAGGGCCACGGCCATGAAGATCTTTCCCGCCGACGCGAGGGAGTGGAACAGCGCCGGAAAGGGAAGCGCCGACGCGGTCATCGACGCGAGAAGAAAGAGCACGATGAAGAGCGGGACCGAGAGCTTTCCGCCGCCCCCCTGCCTCATCGATATCGCGAAGACGATCGGCGTGATCCAGAGGGTCCGCGTCAGCTTCATGATCGTGGCCGTCGAGAGGGACGCGTCGCCGAGGACCGCCGCCGCTCCGACGACGGAGCTTGTGTCGTGGATGCTCAGCGCGCACCAGACGCCGTACTGCTCCGGCGTCAGCGCGAACGCGCGCGCGAGAAAGGGGAAGGTGAAGAGCGCGACCGTGTTCAGCAGGAAGACGACGCCCATCGAGACGCCGATGTCCTCGTCGTCCGCCTTCATCACCGACGAGACGGCCGCGATGGCGCTCCCGCCGCAGATCGACGTGCCGACCGTGATGAGCTTCATGGTCGCCGGGCGCAGCCGGACGAACCGCATCAGGAAATACCCGAGCGACAGGACGACCGCGAGGCTCACGGCGGTCTGCCAGAACCCCTGCCCCCCGACCGCGATGACCTGGCGGATGTTCAGTCCGAACCCGAAGAGCACGACGGCCGTGTTCAGCGTGAACTTCCGCGCCTTCCCAAGCCGGGGCGGGACGGAGCCGGGCGCGATGTTCCCCGCGAGCGCGCCGAGAAGGAGCGCGGCCCCCACGGCCCACGTCTTCGTCGGCGGATAGAGCGAGAGCGCGACGGAGGCGCCGAGGGCGAGAACGAACGGGAGGGAGTCGCGCGTCAGACGCATCGCGGACTACCGCGTTTCCCCGTCCCGGAAGAGTTCCGGGTCGAAGTATTTCTGGTAGTGGAACAGCGCCGGAATGCCGCCCGTGTGGATGAAGAGGACGCGCTGCCCCTTGCGGCAGAGGCCGTGCGCGATCAGGTCGAGCATTCCGGCGAAGGCCTTTCCGGTGTAGACGGGGTCGAGA
>CAZVUT010000291.1:1734-3224 GCA_964630155.1 uncultured Synergistaceae bacterium | reverse complement strand
GAACTGCCGGAAACGCAGCCCTTCGAGCCGGGAATCCGCAGGGCTCCGGACCGGGGATACACGCTGAACGAAGCGGACACGATCCTCGCGCTCAAGAACGCCCTCAGGTACATCCCCGAGAAGCATCACGAACGGCTCGCGCCGGAATTTCTCGAGGAACTGCGCACTCGCGGGCGGATCTACGGCTACCGATTCCGCCCGAAGGGCCGGATATGGGGCCGTCCGATCGACGAGTACCGGGGCGAATGCGTCGAAGGCAAAGCCTTCCAGGTCATGATCGACAACAACCTCGACTTCGATGTCGCACTCTACCCCTACGAACTCGTCACCTACGGCGAGACGGGACAGGTCTGCCAGAACTGGATGCAGTACCGGCTCATCAAGCGATATCTCGAAATCCTCACGCGCGACCAGACGCTCGTCATCGAGTCGGGGCATCCGCTCGGACTCTTCCGGTCGCGTCCCGAAGCGCCGCGCGTCATCCTGACCAACGCGCTCATGGTCGGAATGTTCGACACGCAGGAAGACTGGCATCGCGCGATGCAGCTCGGCGTCGCCAACTACGGACAGATGACCGCGGGCGGCTGGATGTACATCGGACCGCAGGGCATCGTCCACGGCACCTACAACACCATCCTGAACGCCGGACGCATGAAATTCGAACGCACGGGAGACGAGAACATCCTCGCGGGGCGGCTCTTCGTCTCGTCGGGACTCGGCGGAATGAGCGGCGCGCAGCCCAAGGCGGCGGAAATCGCGGGAATCGTCGGCGTCGTCGCGGAGGTCGACCTGTCGCGGATCGAAACGCGCCATGTCCAGGGCTGGGTCAAAAAGGTCTCGGGCGACCTCGCCGAAGTATTCGCGATGGCGCGCGAATCGATGGTTAAAAAGGAACCCATGTCCATCGCCTACCACGGCAACATCGTCGACCTGCTCGAATACGCGGACCGCGAGAACATCGGCATCGACCTCCTCTCCGACCAGACCTCCTGCCACGCGCCCTACGACGGCGGTTACTGCCCGGCGGGAATATCGTTCGAGGAACGGACGCGGCTGCTTCACGAGGACCCCAAACGCTTCCGGACGCTCGTCGACGCAACGCTCCGGCGGCACTTCGAGGTCGTCAAGCGGCTCGTCGCGAAGGGGACGTATTTCTTCGACTACGGCAACTCCTTCATGAAGGCCGTCTACGACGCGGGCGCGAAAGAGATCGCGAAAAACGGACGCGACACGCTCGACGGATTCATCTTTCCGTCCTACGTCGAGGACATCATGGGACCGATGCTCTTCGATTACGGCTATGGGCCCTTCCGGTGGGTGTGCCTTTCGGGAAGGCCGGAGGACCTCCGGAAGACCGACCGCGCCGCGATGGACGGCATCGATCCGGGGCGGCGCTTCCAGGACCGCGACAACTGGGTCTGGATCCGCGACGCGGAACGCAACGCGCTCGTCGTGGGCACGCAGGCGCGAATCCTCTACCAGGACGCCGA
>CAZVUT010000291.1:0-1634 GCA_964630155.1 uncultured Synergistaceae bacterium | reverse complement strand
AGGAGTGAGTTGAATGGAACGAACGATCCCCGTCCGCATCGGACGACGTACGGAAGAATGGATCCCCGGGCGCGACGTGCTCATCCCGCAGCCGCGTCCGCATGCGATCGCGCGAAACACGCCGGAGGAGGCGCTCGCGTCCCCGATCGGGGCGGAGCCGCTGGAGGCGTTCGTCGGAACGCGGAAGCCGGTCGTGGTGATCCCCGACTCGACGCGGTCCTGGCAACGCGTTTCCCTGATGGCCCGGGCCGTGCGATCCCGTCTGGGCGACCGCCCCGTGACCTGGATCGTCGCGACCGGGCAGCACCGCGCCGCCACGGAGGACGAGTTCCGGAATCTGCTCGGCGATGCGCTTCTGCCGGGCGACGCGACGGTGTCGCACGACTGCGACCGCGTTCGCGACACGGGGCTCCGGACGAGCCGGGGGACGCCCGTAACCCTCTGTCCGGAGGTCGCGGACGCAGGCGCCGCGATCCTTGTTGGCGGCATCATCCACCACGATCTCGCGGGCTTCAGCGGCGGGCGCAAGGGGCTGATCCCCGGCGTGAGCGGACGCGAGAGCATCCGCGCCAACCACGCGCTCTCGCTGCGGGACGGCTCGATCTGCCCCGAGGTCGGGTGCGGTCTGCTCGACGCCAATCCCGTGGCGGAGGACATGGCCGAGTATTCGCGGCTGTGCGCGAACCGTCCGGACCTGTACCTGCTGAACGTCGTCCCCGACGGCGACGGCGCGCCATACCGCTATGTCGCGGGAGACGCGGAACGGGCGTGGAGCGAGGGGGTCCGCGTTGCGCGCGCGATCCAGACGCTCCGGATTCCGCAGAAGGTCGGCTGCGTCGTGACCTCGTGCGGCGGCTATCCCGGAGACATCGACCTCTATCAGGCCACGAAGGCCGTCTCGGCTGTCGCGGAGGTTTTGCGCCCCGGCGCGGGGCTCGTGCTCTGCGCGGACGGCGAGGAGGGCATGACGGGCGGTTTCGGAGCAGCCATGAAGCTCGGCATGGCGAGCCGCGACGCGCTTCTCGAAGAACTCGAACGGAACTTCACGATCCCCGCTTTCATCGCGCTCACGACGCTGCGCGATCTCGGGAGCCGTCCGTTTGCGCTCGTTTCATCCCTTCCGAGGGAAGCCGTCTCCCTTCCCGGCGAGATCTTCCCGACGCTCGCGCAGGCGTGGGAATGGATGCAACGCCGCGTTGCGCCGGAGCCGGTGCTGTTCGTCGGCGCGGGCAACGGCGTCGCCGTGCGGACCGAAGACGGGAATCGCGGCGAGGGGGAATAACGAAAGCGACGAGGCCGGGAGCGATTCTCCCGGCCTCGTCCTTTGTTTTTTGAAGAGCGCCTACTTTTTCAGCACCACACGGAAGTGATTGTCCTCTTCCACCGCCTCTGCCGTCCACCCCTGCGACCTCGCGTACCGCGAGACGTTCTCCCGCGCGGTCACCGTATCCACGAGGATGTCCACCCGGCCGCCGCTCAGGGAGGCAAGCGCCTTTTTCGTCCGGATCACGGGCTCGGGGCAGGAAAGCCCGCGCGCGTCAACAATCGTTACGTCACTCATCGTCCGATCCCCCCTACACCCTGTCCCGCGACAGGAAGCCGACCGCGAGGCAGAAGACCATTCCGATCGCGAA
>CAZVUT010000290.1:0-3229 GCA_964630155.1 uncultured Synergistaceae bacterium | reverse complement strand
CACATGCCTTGTCCTTTTCGGAGTCGCCCGCTTTCGCGCGGTATTCGGCAATGATTCCCTCGACGTCCGACGGCTTCATGCGTCCGAACACGCGCCCGGCGACGATCATGACCGGCGCCAGACCGCACGCGCCGACGCACCGGAGCGTATCCAGCGAGAAGAGCCCGTCGGGCGTCACCTGACCCACCGTGATGCCGAGGATTTTTTCGACCTCGGAGACGATATCGTCGGCCCCGCGAACATAGCACGCGGTTCCGAGACATACCGAGATCGGAAACTTTCCCTTGGGAACCATCGTGAAGAAGGAGTAAAACTTCACGACCCCATACACCTTCGCGACCGAAAGTCCCAGCGCGCCGGCGATGAATTCCTGGACTTCCCGGGGAAGGTAGCCGAAGATCCCCTGCGCCTTGTGCAGCACGCCGATGAGTCTTCCCTTCTTGTCCGGGAGTCCGTCGATGTACGCCTGAAGTTCCTTGTACCGTTCGACGTTTCCGTCACAACAGCCTGACATACCTGCGCCTCCTTGCCATGGATGTGGTATGGATCTATTGTTAATGCTCACGCATTCACAAACTGATATTCAACAAAAAAACACCCCCATTCGTCACGTCCCAGGGGGGAAAACACGAAAAAAACGACTGTTCCAGGACACACCGGCAAAGTATACCACCGAAGCGAACCCTTTGCGCCCGGAAAAGGGGAATGCACTTTTGTTCCGTACACTCGGACGCAATTACAGCACCAATTTTATAAAAGTGTCTGACTTTGTCAAGGAATGTCCGAAATTTGGCGCTACTGGAGGAAATTGCTCTTTCGCACGAAGCAGCGTTCGTACCCCAGAATGATCAGGGTCGTGATGAGGGTGAGAAAGACCGCCAGCGCGTCCGCTTTCGCGATGTCGGTCGACAGCTCCGAAACATGGGTGTAGATGACGAGCGGAAGGATCTTGACGCCGATTCCGGTGAGGGAAAACGCGGTCCCGAACGCCCCCATGCTGACCGCGAAAAGCAGCGACGATCCCGCGAGAACGGCCGGGCCGATCATCGGGAGAAGCACCCGGAATAGGATCCGCACCGGGCCGGCTCCGAGACTGCGCGCCGCTTCGAGGAGGCTCCAGTCCGCGGTGCTCCAGGCTGCCGTCATCGTGAGAATCATGCGCGGGATCAGGAAGTAGCAGTAGGCGACGACCAGCCCCCTCCACGTGAAGAGAAAGGCCGAAAACTCGAGGGGATTGATGTCGAAAAACTTCTTGATGAGCAGTGTCACGAAGCCGCTCGTTCCGAGCAGGACGATGAAGGCGAAGCCGACGACGAGGCCGCTGAAGGTCAGCGGGATGGAGGCGAGCGTCAGAATCGCGTTCTGCATCCTCGGGCCGCTCCGGTGCATGCCGTAGGAGAGCGGAAGACCGATGAGAACGCCGAGCAGCGTAGTGCTCACGGAAAGGATGAGACTTGTAGCAAGGGATTCGCGATACAGCTTCGAGACGAACATCGACGCGTAGTTCGAAAGGGAGAGCCTTCCCTCCAGGAAAAGGCTCTCCCAGACGACAAGCGTGAGGGGCCAGAAGAGGAAGAACGCCAGCACCCCGACGAGGGGGAGAAGCAGGATCCAGATCCAGCCCCGCGGAATCATGTCAGTTCTCTCCGAGCACTTTCGCGCCCCACATCCGGGCGGCTTCCTTCTGAACGGTCTGCGCCTTGACCCAGTCGACGTCCTTCGCGCGCGCGTAGTCCGCATCGGGAAGGAATTTGTCCGCGACATCCGCCGGAAGTTTGAACCCCGGCAGGATCGGGCGGACATAGCCCTTCGCGAAGAGCCCCTGTCCCTCTTCGGAGAGGATGTAGTTCAGCCAGAGTTTTCCGGAGTTCGGGTTCGGGCCGCCCTTGACGAGGCTGAGGGCGTACGGGGACGTAATGGTTCCCTCTTCGGGAATCACGATGTCGATCGCGTCGCCGAGCCCCGCGATGTACTTCGCCCGGTAGGCGTTCATGTCGTACGTGATCCAGACCGGGATTTCGCCCTTCAGGAACTTGTCGAACTCCGTCGTCTTCTCGATCATCCGGACGCTGCCCGCCTTCTGGAGCGCAGCGAGGTAGTCGATGCCCGTTTCGAGTTTGTCGAGGTCGCCGCCGTGCGCGTACGTCGTCGCGATCACGATCGCGTAGCCGATGCCCGTCGTTCGGGGATCGAGGTAGACGACCGACTTCGCGAATTTCGGGTCGAGAAGCGCCTTCCAGCTCTTCGGCGTCTCCTTCACGAGGCTCTTGTTGACGACGAAGACCACCGTCGCCTTGTGGACGCAGAACCAGTTCCCGTCGGCGTCCCTGAGGACGTCCGGTATCTTGTCGAAGTTCGTCGGCTTGAAGGGCTCGGTGACGCCCTTGTCCTTCGCCGCGGGGCCGAAGGGCATGAAGTAGTACGCCGTATCGGCCTGCGGGTTGTTCCGTTCCTTGTCGAGACGGACGACCGTCGCGCCGCTTCCCAGGTCGTTGAACGAAACCTGGATGCCGTACCTGGCCTGGTAGCCGTCGAAGAGCGCCTGCCAGTTCGCCCACGTGGGGCCGGTATCGTAGCTGTTGATCCCCTTCTCTTTCAGGGCCGCCTCGAGAAGCGCCTTTTCCCCCGGGTACAGCTCCGTTCCGAGGTCTTTCGCGGTCGCGATAGCAGCGAAAGACCCTGCGAAAAGCGCCGCGCATGTCGCGCACAACACCAGTTTCCGGAACATGTTGATGCTCCCTCCTCAGGTTTCCGTATCAGGTTCGGGAGTCCTCGACTCCCGTCGTTCGCACGCATATGGGAATCTCCCTATTCAAAAAGGACGCGCACGTCCTCCGCCGAAAAACGGAGTTCCACTTCGGTTCCGGCTTCGAAAACGGTTCCTTCCGCATTGAGGACGTCCGCCAGGATGCGTTCCCCCGCCACGTCCACGGCGCCCCGGATCAGCGGGCCCAGGAAAATACGCCCTTCGACCGTTCCGGGAACGGCGCACGCCTCCGTGTCCGGCGTCATGTGCGGACCGTCTTCGTCCCGATGCGCGCGCGGCGCGACCGCGACCCTTTCGGGGCGAATCGCGAGCCTGCATGGCCCCTGCGCGTGCTGCGCGACGCCGGGTATTGAAAGAATGCGTTCCCGCCACCGGACCTTTCCGCCTCCCAGGTAGTCGGCGCGCAAAAGGTTGTTGACGCCGATGAAATCCGCGACGAAGAACGACGAAGGAGCCGTGTAG
>CAZVUT010000289.1:0-3247 GCA_964630155.1 uncultured Synergistaceae bacterium | reverse complement strand
GTCTTCAGCGAGGCGAGGCCGTCGAGAATGATGTCGCCCCCGCCGAGCGTCGCCTGCAGCAATTCGACGTTCCGTGCGGGGGTCGAGACGTTCTCGAGCACCTTCGAGCGCCTCGCGGCCCGAAGCAGATAGACGTTTCTTCCGACGATCTCGCCGACAGGTCCCTTGCCAGGCGCATCGAACGCGCACCGGCGCTGGTTGGCGACCTCGCAGACTTCGGACGCCGAAAAGAGCTGATCGTGAACGCAGAGGAGCACGCCGAGCCCCCAGCATTTCTCCGATGAAGCCGCACAGAACGCCTGCATGAGGTTGAGAGGGCCATCCGCGCCGGAACTGTCCTGCGGTCGGACCGCGCACGTGAAAACGACAGGCTGCGGATACGCCCACAAAAGATCCGTCAGATAGGCCATTTCCTCGATCGCGTCGGCACCGCATGTCACGACGATGGCGTTTGTTCCCTCCCGGACGAGTTTCCACAGTATCTGCACGAGATCCATGGTCATCCGGACGGAGTAGTGCGATCCCGGCTGGTGACTCCAGTCGATCGTCCGGATCCGGGACTGGAGGTCTCCGGGAACGAGCCGAAGAACTTCCTCGGGCGTCACCGCGCCGTCCTGCGCCGATTCCCTGGCGCGCGTGACGATCTCTCCGCCTGCGATAACGAGCGCAAGCGCACCCTGCTGCGTCATGACGGATCGTTCCTAATAGCCCAGATCTTCGCCGACGATAATGACATGCGTCTTTCTCCCCATTGTTGGACGCTCGAGGATGAGGACGGCCCTGCAAACCCGCGTCGAGGCGTCGCAATCGACGCAATGGCCGACCTTGCTGCAGGGAGTATCGACATGGAGTCGCAGCGCGTTCGGGGGGGTCGCGTGATCCCGGATTCGGTCAAGCGCGGACTGGATGTCACGCGAAGCCTTGTTGACGCCGACGACGTAGATGATGGGGTTGTCCGCCCAGGCCATCGCTCCGACGCGATTGCCGTTCCCGTCGATATTGACCAGCATGCCGTCGTGGGTCACCCCGTTCGAGCTTGTCAGGAAGTAATCGGACGAGGCCTCGTCCTTCCACGCCTGTTTCCGTTGTTCGGGAGTGAATGACGGATCCCAGTGGTGAAAAATCGCGCACCCTCTCTCCCGTAGTTTCTCGAAGGCCCCGATCTCTCGAATCGTGACGGACCCGGGGATCCCAACGCTCGCACCTTCGGGGATGATCCGGAGAACGGCATCCATGGCCTGCTCTTTCGTATCGACGTATTCCGCGATGAACCCCTTTGCGGACATGGCCTTGACGATCGTCTGTCCGAGAAGCCTGCGCGACGCCTGTCTCGATTCCTCAAAGACGTTGACTGAATCCGGCATTCTGTTCATCCCTCCGTTTTCGTGAGCTTTGAATGATCCAGCTATGATTGCAGGAAAGAAATGGTTTGTCCAGTCCTTGCGTGTCAAGCGAAAGACCTTGACAGACACGCGCATGGAAACTATAATCCTCTGCGCCTGCCGGAGAGGATGCGATAGCCGTGCGTGTCGATGGGGGACTGGAACAGAGAATCCATTATAACCGGCTGTACGATCTGTACGCGCCTCTTCTGACCGAAAAGCAGCGGGAAGCCTTCGAGCTCCACGAGTGCGAGGATCTTTCACTCGCGGAAATGTCGGAACGTCTCGGAGTGACCCGCCAGGCGGCCCACGATCTGGTTTTGCGGGCGCGGGACCGTCTCGGGGAAGCGGAAAACACTCTGGGACTCATGAAGAGGATTTCTCTTCTTGAAGCCCGCATCGGGGAGCTGGAGGAGCGTTTGAAGGAAGCGACAGGGGGAGAGAAACCATGTTCGATGCGCTGAGGGAACGCCTGGAAGGTATTTTCGACAAGCTCAAAGGCAAGGGCAAACTGACCGAAGCGGACGTCGACACAGCCCTCCGCGAAGTCAGGCGCGCGCTTCTCGAGGCCGATGTCGACTACAAGGTCGTCAAATCCCTCACGGATGGCATTCGCGCGCGGGCAGTGGGACGTGACGTTCTCGAATCGATAACTCCGGCGCAGCATGTCATCGCGATCGTGTACGAAGAACTCATTGCGATGATGGGAGCCGAAACCGCGCCGCTCTCGATAGCGTCGAAGCCGCCTACGATCATCATGATGGTCGGTCTTCAGGGGAGCGGAAAAACGACGAGCGCCGTCAAGCTTGCGCGGACGCTTTCGCGCGGGCACGCGCCTCTCGTTGTGGCATGCGATCTTCGAAGGCCCGCCGCCGTCGAGCAGCTCAACGTTCTGGCAACACAGTCCAAGGTCGGGTTTTACGGCCCGGAAAACGGGGAGACGCGCCCCGTCGTCGTTGCGGAAAAATCCCTCGCGTACGCGGCCGGGCATCTGAACGACGTCATCCTTCTGGATACCGCCGGGCGTCTGCACGTCGACGAAGAACTCATGAACGAACTGGTCCTGCTGAAGGAGAAGATGCGCCCGACGGAAATTCTTCTCGTTCTCGATTCCATGACCGGGCAGGAAGCGGTCCATGTGGCGTCCGCGTTCCATGACCGTCTGGGCGTCACGGGACTCGTCCTGACAAAACTCGACGGCGACGCGCGGGGCGGCGCCGCTCTTGCGGTGCGGTCCGTCACCGGCGCCCCCGTGAAGTTCGTCGGCATGGGCGAGGGGATCGACGCGCTCGAAGTGTTCGACGCGAAGCGCATGGTTCAGCGGATCATGGGGATGGGCGACGTCGTCGGTCTCGCCGAAAAGGTGCAGCAGGTCACATCGCAGGACGACGTGGACCGCATGTCCGACTCCATGAAGAAGAACCGCCTCACGCTCGACGATCTTCTGCTTCAGCTCGAGCAGGTGGAAAAGATGGGGCCGCTCGAAAAGATCATCGACCTGATTCCCGGCGCCTCGAAACTCAAGGTCAACTCCGGCGATCTCGACCCGAATCGCCTGAAGCGGGTGAAGGCAGTCATCCAGTCAATGACTCCGGGAGAGCGAAGAAATCCCGCCATCATAAAGGGAAGCCGGCGCCGGCGTATCGCCGAGGGGTCCGGAACGAGCGTCCAGGTTGTCAACCAGGTGCTCAAACAGTACGAGCAGATGAATCAGCTCTGGAAGCAGTTCGGAAAGGGACGAAAAGGGTTCTCGACAGGCAGATTGTTCGGAGGGAAGGGTTTTGGATCGCCCTTCCGTCCATGACAATACAGAGTCTCAACAGTTCAGATGGAGGTGTGTGTGAATGGCGGTGCGCATTCGACTT
>CAZVUT010000288.1:0-3250 GCA_964630155.1 uncultured Synergistaceae bacterium | reverse complement strand
GAGCAGGATCTCGTCGCCGAATGCGTCCGGTTCGAATCCGTCCGGCGTCCGGAGCGTGAACCGCGGGTTGATCCGTTCGTCGTCATGCACCCGCGGGAATCCCGACACGATGAATACCCCGGGAAGGATTTCCGTCGCCCCTTCCGGAGCAAAGGAATGCCGGATCCGCTTTTCTTTCAGGAACGCCTCGTCGAAGTCGTTGCCGAGAAAATGTCGCGCACCATTCCTGAAGCCGTACTTCTCGCGAAAGAACCCCTGTCCGACGATCAGTTCAAACGTCACGGAGACATCGGCCAGGCTCTTCAGTCCTCCGGAGTGGTCGTAGTGTCCGTGGCTGAGAACGACGTAGTCCGGGGCCGACAGATCGATCTTCAGGCGAGCGGCGTTCCCGATAAACGCGCCGGACTGCCCGGTATCGAAAACGATCGCGCGGCCGTCTTTCTCGACGAAGAAAGAGAGTCCGTGTTCATGGCGCAACCCGAGGTGCTCCCCCGCCGAATTTTCGATCAGCGTCGTGATTCGCAGCATGCTCCGCCCTCCGATACGCTCCGCTTCCATCGCATCCGCTCCGGCCTTACGGCTCCAGGGACGCCCTGATGTCGTCGCGCGCGTTGCTCAAGTGCAGCGCCATCGCCCGTTCCGCTCCGTCCGGATCCCTCCTTTCGATCGCCGCGAGGATGTTTCCGTGCTCCGCGACGGTTTTGAGGACACGACCCGGGATATTCAGGCTCGTGATCCACCCTTCGGGAAGGGATTTCGTCATGGTTCGCATGAGGTAGTCGAGCGTCCGGTTCGTCGTCGCCTTCGCAATCCTGCGGTGAAACATCTCGTCCGTCCGGATGAGCGCCGGAGTGTCCGAGGTCGTTGCGTTCGCGACGAACGCGGCGTGCGCACTCTCGATGTTCGCACACGCTTCGGCGTCCGCCTTTTCCGCCGCGAGACGCGCCGTTTTCGGTTCAAGGATGAGTCGGGATTCGAAGTGGTCCAAGATGGATGTCTCGTTGTTCTTGAGCCAGCCCGCGAACGGGTCCGATCGTTCTCCGTCGGAGGCCGCGATGTAGATCCCCTTCCCCTGCCGGACGAAGACGCGCCCCGTGACTTCGAGAATGCGGATGGCCTCGCGAACGGACGATCGGCTGACCTCCAGTTTCGCGGCGAGTTCGTTTTCCGAATAGAACCGATCGCCGGCGGCGAAGGAACCCTCGGCGATCATGGTTTCTATGGCGTCGATCACACGGTCGGACAATCGGATTCTCGGTATCGGTCCCATGGTCACGCTCTCACAGACGGATTTTTAGTCTGATACGCACATCAGGACACCGGAAAGGAATCGTTCAAGGATTGTCGGGAAAGAAGTCGTCTACTCTTCAGACAAGTTCGATTCTAAAACGACGGCTTCCGTCTGTCAAGTTTGGCGATGCGGGACGGCGTCACCTGACGAGACGGTACCCCGCGCCGTGCGCCGTCAGCAGATGCCGGGGCTCGGCCGGATCGTCCTCGATCTTCTGCCGGAGACGCACGACGTGCTGGTCGACCGTACGCGTCGTCACATCACAGGATATTCCCCAGACCTCTTCGAGGAGCGTGTTTCGGTCGATCACCCGGCCTTCGTGCGCCAGCAGGAAGCGCAACAGCGCGGCTTCCTTCGGCGTCAGCGAAAACGACGCCCCGTCCGGCCTCCGCCCGCTCAGGGCATCCAGATCGAGTTTCGCGGAGCCGAGCGAAACGACGCCTGCGCGGATCTCGTTCTCGTGCGCTCCGGCGAGCGCACCGCGGCGCAGCGCCGAATGCACCCGGGCCAGAAGCTCCGCGATTCCGAAGGGCTTGACGATGTAATCGTCCGCCCCGAGTTCGAGCCCCACGACCTTGTCCACCTCCTGCCCCTTGGCCGTCAGCATGACCACCGGCGTCGCGCGGTCCTCCGCGCGGATGGCGCGGCACACGTCGTAGCCGCTCATTTTCGGGATCATGACATCCAGAAGCACGAGGTCGGGGCGCGCGGCGCGGAATCGCTCCAGCGCAACGGCTCCGTCGCGCGCCGTTTCCACGGCGTACCCCTCGCTCTCGAGAAGATCGCGAAGCCCCGTCAGGATCGCAGGATCGTCCTCGACCACGAGAATGCGTTCATTCATTCCGATGTCCCCCTTCGTTCCGTCCCGGGCGCACAGAGCGGCAACCGGAGCGCGAAGACGCTGCCGCCTCCCTCCCGCGGTTCGTATGTCACGTCGCCTCCGTGCCGCCTGGCGATGTCTCTTGCGATCGAAAGTCCAAGCCCCGTCCCGCTCCGCGACGACGCAAGCGAATCGTCGCACCGGTAGAACTCGTCGAAGATCCGGCCCGCCTTGCCGGGTTCCACGCCGATCCCCCGGTCCAGGACGCGCGCGACGCATTCCCCGTTTTCGAGCCGGACCGTCACGCCGATCTCCTTCGCCTCCCCCGAGTATTTCTCCGCGTTGGACAACAGGTTCATCAGAACCTGCCGGAGCGCTTCGTCGTTTCCCCGGACCCGCAACGCGTCAGGAGCGTCAACGTGGAGGGCGAAACCGTTCCTCGTCAGGTGCGGTTCGAGCTGGGCCGCCGTTTCGCGCGCGAGCGCCGCGAGGTCCAGCGGCTTCATGACGTCGACCGTTTTCGCGCTTCCCTTCCGCGAAAAGGCGAGGACGTTGTCCACAAGGCGGGAAAGGCGTTCCGCTTCGGAGAGCATCGTTCGCAGGTACTCGTCGCGTTTTCGTTCGTCGGGCTGACGGCGCTGAAGCAGCATTTCCGCGAAGAGCCTGATGGATGTGAGCGGCGTTTTCAGCTCGTGCGAGACGTTCGCCACGAACGTCGTCTTCTGCATCGCAAGGCGCGATTCCGCCGAGAGCATCCGGAGGACGACGACGCCCCCCGTCGCGATGACGATCAGGAGGATCGCCACGAGAAGCCACACGGCGAGCGTGACGAATCTCGCCTGCGATTCGACCAGCGCCGGGTCCGCGAGCCACGCTCCGACCTCCCAACGCGGAAGAAGGGGGGAAATCTCGCGCGCCACGAACGGCCGCCGCCAGTCGGGAATCGCTCCCGCCTCCGGAGCGAGCAGCGGCTTTCCGTTCTCGTCCAGAACCGTCAGGATCCGGACCTCGGACCGGATTTCGGGGATCGTGTCCGCGATGCGCCGGAGGAGTTCCTTCATGTCGATGGAACATCCGATCACGCGGCCGGCCGGCCGTCGCGTCCAGAAGAGCAGGTCGAGTCCGGCTTCGGTGATTCG
>CAZVUT010000287.1:0-3262 GCA_964630155.1 uncultured Synergistaceae bacterium | reverse complement strand
GTCATCGCCAGACCGTACGGAACCTTCGTCCCCTTTTTCTCCCGCCAGAGAGCGGATACGCCGCCGAGCCCCGAATGCCCTCCCGCAAGGAAATCATTCGCCAATCCGCAACAGTCCGACAAGCGGACCGAAAGCGCCAGAACGAGGGCGCCTCCGGATACAAGAGAGAGAAGCCCAACGGACACGGCCCCCGGCCAACCGGCGAAACCGCATATCGCGCCGAGCAGTTTCACGTCCCCGGCGCCGAATCCGTTCATCAGGTACGGGACGAGAAGAAGCCCCATTCCGAAAAAAACGCCCTGGATCCACGCAAACGGCGTTCCAAGAAACCATTGATGGAACAATCCGAGAAGAAACAGGGAGGCGTTCAGCGCATTGGGAATGCGCCGATATCGCAGATCGTAGATTCCGCCGAAAAGAAGCAGCCCGAAAGCCGCCGCATGGAAAAGAACGGATGCGTCCATTCATCACGCCTCCCTATAGCATGAGGGGCGGGAATCCCCGCCCCTTCACCCTTCGTCCGGAGGGTTCAAGCCCTGATCGAAAAACCCTGCGCACCTTCTCGTTCTCTCGTCCTATTGAGGAGCCGCCATCTTCGTGGATGCGCTGCTGAAGAGATCTTTGACCGCCGTGCCGAGCGGCGTGAGCGTGAGCATCGCAACGAGAGCTATGCCCGCAACGATCAGTCCGTACTCGATCATTCCCTGTCCCTCATCATCCCGAACCAGTCCTACGAGCTTACGGATCATTTTCTACTCCTCCTTTGGATTTCTCCCGGGGTGTGTCCCCTTCTTTTGTGTCTCTAGGATACAGGCGCCCGGAAAACTGAAGGGATTCTCAAGGAGGGCATATCCGGCGGCGGATACATCAAAGCCTTTAATGAAATTCGGAAAGATCACAGGCTTTCGCATATCACCCGGGGAGCGTTCTATCAATCATGAACGCATGGGCCGGGAGCCCAGAACGGCGTGATTACTTCGTTTTCGGAGGGTGTGAGGCGAATCCGGTTCTCCAGGCGTAGACGATGGCCTGCGAACGGTCGGAAACGCCGAGTTTCTTGAGGATATGCGCTATGTGGTTCCGGGCGGTTTTATCCGAGATAAACATCTTTTCCGCTATCTCCTCGGACGATGCCCCCTGAGACAACCAGTAGAGCGTTTCTTTCTCCCGCTCCGAAAGCAGGATCATCCGATCCTGGTCCTTTCTCTGGCCAAATCCGGAGAGCAGTCTTCCGGCAATGTCCGGAGCGACGTAGGGAACCCCCGACATGACGGACCGTATGGCATCGACAAGCTGTTCGACCCCCGACGTCTTCACGAGAAAACCGTCGATCCCCAAAAAAAGAATGGACGAAAGACTCTTTTCGTCCTCAAGGGCTGTCAGAACGATGGTCTTGCAGACAACGTTCAGCTCGCGGAGAGCCGTCACAAGCTCCACGCCGTTGCGCCTCGGCATATTCATGTCGAAGACGAGCACGTCGGGATGGAGGGAACGCACAAGATCCAGCGCTTCTTCTCCGTCGGAGGCGACGCCGACGACTTCAAAGCCGTCCTCCATCTCGAGGAAGCGGCGCACGCCATCCCTGAATATCGGGTGATCGTCCGCGATGACAATCCGGACGCTATTCTCCATTGTCATCCACCTTCCGCAACGGAATCCGGAGCGTAACTGTCGTTCCCTTTCCGGGCGCGCTGTCAAAAGCGATCGTACCGCCACATGCCATGACGCGCTCCTCCATGGAGAGCAGTCCGTAGGACCCTCTCTCCGCCGCCTTTCTTTTCTCCTCTTCCACATTGAATCCGATACCGTCGTCGGAAATTTTTCCCCAAAGAAATTCGTTCCCCGCGCCAAGGTGAATGCGAATTCCACGCGGTTTGGCGTTTCTCAGCGCGTTGACGACAGCCTGATGGACGATCTTGAAAACGTGCGAGCGAATGGGCTCTTCGATCCGGCCGATCCTTCCCTCGAAACGAAGCAGGATCGGAATTCCGTACTTCTCCTCGACCTGGTCCGAAAAGCGGCGAATCGCAATATCGATGCCCTCGTCTATGCCCCTGGGATTCAGCTGGAAAAGGAACATCCGGACATCGTCGACCGCTTCGCGCATCTGTTCCCTGGATTTCTGCAATTCCTCTTTTCCCTTGTCCACTTCGCCGCGATCGAGCCATCGTTCCGTCAGATCCAGAAACATCATTGCAGCGGCGACCTTCTGGGCGGGGCCGTCATGCAGGTCCCTTCCCAGAGAAGCGCTGTCTCTTTCGGATATCCTGTACGCCTCGACAAGAACTTCCGAATCGATGCGCCCCGCTTTGGAAACCATTCCTTCGATTCGCGTCTTCAGTACGTCCAGAGCGATTCGGAATTTGTTGCCCATTTCATCGCTGCGTTTGAGGATATCCGCGATCCGGCGTTCCTCACGCGTCAGGAACTCCCGTTGTGCCTGGAGGTTCTTCTCCCTTTCCTCGAGGGTGCCCTTGACGCGCATGAGTTGCTCCGCTTTTTCGTACGCTCTGCGCTGGTCTTCCTCAGAACCGGAACGAACCGCGAGAATCAAAGAATTCCGCGCGGCCTTATATGATTTGTCCGATTCTTCCGCAGCGCCGATGACGTTCGCGATCTCCTGCTGGAGAGAGACAATTTCCTTCCGTATCTCGCGATGACGCTCTTCCTCGGCCTTATGGAGAGAGCGAATCATCGTAAGACTCGAATCCAGAGCTTCGTGAACTCTGCCGTATATCTCGTCCAGTTGACCGACGAAATCCGTCTCCGCCATAACGCACCCTCCTGACCGCAGAACCGTTAAAATTATAGCGGTCCGGAGAGCCGTTGTCTTTGCGTCGGGAAAAGAATGCGAATCGTGTGGCGGCTTCGCAAACGGAACGACGAACAGGGTGATGTCGGAGGGCCGAAAGTCGGGATGAGAGTGACGGACGAGTGCGCAACGAATGCGCCGTCCGCGGAATCCCGGGCGCTGGGATCTATTAGGAGGAACGGGCGCTTGTCCGATGCCCGACGATTCTTCCGAACGGATCCGTCGATGGAAGAGGATGCTCCGGTCCGAAAGGGGAATCCGGACAAAAAAACAGGAAAAGCGCATTCCGGACATCGTCAGACCCTTTGCGGGCCCCTTGATTGACCGTCAGCGCTTTTCCCTATATTTCTCAATGCGCAGCGTAACTTCAAAAACCGGTCGCGCACGCACGTAAAAACTGGCGGAGAAGGAGGGATTTGAACCCACGGTACCTTGCGGTACAGACGCTCT
>CAZVUT010000286.1:0-3280 GCA_964630155.1 uncultured Synergistaceae bacterium | reverse complement strand
GCCGATGTCGCGGAACATCTCTTCGGCGTTGTCGTACGAAGTCCCCTTGCCGGCTTCGAGTTCGGCGATGCTCTCGCGTGTGGCGGCGTTGGGTATCTCGACGGCGAACGGCAGACGACCGCTTTCGCCGATCCGCACAAGCAACATGCGAACGGCGTCCGAGACGGACAACCCCATTCGTTCGAGGGCTCCCGCGGCTTTCTCTTTCGTGGCGCTGTCGATTCGGATGCGTATTGACGTATCGCAGACCCCCATTGCGTTCCCTTCTTTCTCGTTTTGTGGCTACATTGTAGCAACAAAATGGCAGGGAAGCAACACGAATGACCACGCTCCAGGAGAGCCGGAGCCTGCGCCTCGCCTTCGCGAACGGCGATATTGAACGTTTTCCGGAGATACCGCGGTATAATACCCCCAAGAACGACCGGAAATGAGGTGGGCGGGCGATGTTGAAATACGACCTGCTGCAATTGGAACGGCGCGGGGAATACGCGGCCCTGTTCGGGGCCTGTCAGGAAAAAACGTCGGATTACACGTTCGTGAACCTGTGGGCGTGGACCGACGAACGGAAATACGAATGGGCCTTCGATTCCGGCCTCTGCTGGCTGCGGACCATGTCGCCGCTCCCGACGAACTGGGCGCCCGTCGGGAATTGGATGGGCGTCGACTGGAAACCGATGCTCAAGCGCCTCTTCCCCGACGGGGCGGTCTTCGAGCGCACGCCCGAGCCCCTTGCGGAGATCTGGCGGCGTAACCTGGGCAGCCATGCGACCATCGAAGAGCAGCGTTCCGAGTGGGAGTACATCTACTCCGTCCCGGAACTGACGGCTCTCAGGGGAAACCGCTTCCACGCCAAGCGCAACCTGCTCAAACAGTTCCAGAAGCTCTACAACTGGACGTACGAGGATATTAACGGCGACGACATCGGCGAGATCCTGGCCATGCAGGGCGACTGGTGCCGGTGGCGCAACTGCGACGACACGCCGGGCCTGCGCGCCGAAAACCACGCGATCACCCGGGTTCTCTGCGACTGGAACAACCTTCCCGGACTCATGGGAGGGCTGCTTCGCGTCGACGGCGCCCCTGTCGCGTACACGATCGCCGAGGGAGTCTCGACGAGGGAGCCGGACATGCTCGTCATCCACTTTGAAAAGGGCTTCACGGACTACAAGGGGATCTACCAGGCCATCAACCAGACGTTCCTGGAACGCTCCGGCGCGGCCTACCCGCGCGTCAACCGCGAACAGGACATGGGCAGCGAGACGATCCGGCAGGCCAAGGAGTCCTACAATCCTTCGGGATACCTCAAAAAATACCGTGTGACCTGGCTCGGCTGACCCATGCCCCCCGAATTCCGCCCCGTCGGCCCGAAAGAACGGGACGACTATCGTGCTGTGCTTCGCCGGATGCCGCTCGCGTCGAGCGACTATTCGTTTGTCACGTTATGGGCCTGGCGGGAGGAGTGCGGCTACGAATGGGCGACCGACCCGGCCGCGCCGGGGCTCTTCTGGATCCGCGAGACGCGCCCGGCCCCGCTGCTGTACGCCCCCGCAGGCGACTGGAACCGCGACTGGGAGCCCGTACTGCGCCGCCTCTGGCCCGAAGGGGCCGTCTTCGACCACGTTCCCGCGCCGCTTGCGCTGCTCTGGAAACGTCAGTTCGGCGCGCGGGTCGTCGTCGAGAACCGCAGAAATTTGTGGGAATACGTCCACAGGCGAAGCGACCTCGTCAACCTTCCGGGAAACCGCTTCCGGACGAAAAAGAGCCGCGTCCGCAAATTTCTGGAGTCGTACGACTGGACGTATGAGGAGATATCACCGGAAACGGTGGAGGAGATCCTGCTGATGCAGGAGGAGTGGTGCCGCTGGCGCAACTGCGACGGAACGCCGGGGTTGCGGGAGGAAAACCGCGCGATCACGCATGTTCTCGCCTCGTGGGCGGACCTGCCCGGCCTGACGGGAGGGGCCCTGAAGGTAGGCGGGGAACTCGCGGCCTACACGATCGCGGAAGCCCTTACGGACGATACGGTCGAGATCCACTTTGAAAAGGCGTTCACGCACTACGCAGGCGTCTACCAGGCCATCAACGCCCTCTTTCTCGAACGCACTGCGGCGTCGTTCACATGGGTCAACCGCGAGGAGGATCTCGGCGACCCCGGGATGCGGGAGGCGAAGATGAGTTACCACCCCGCCTCCTTCATCCGCAAGTGCCGCGTGACCTACCTGAGCGAATAGGGCCAGCCCATGACGCCGCCCTCGAGCGCCGCGACGCGCTCGAACCCGAGCCGCCTGAGGATGCAGAGAGCGTCCCATCCCCGGATCGAAACCTTGCAGAACGTCACGATCTCGCGGTCCTTCGGAAGCTCCCCCGCCCGGTTCCAGAGCTGCCCCAGAGGAATGTTGACGAAATCGTACGGAAGGCGACCCTGCGCGTCCAGCTCCGGCGCCGTGCGAACGTCAAGCAGCAGCGGAGTCTCCCCCCGCTCGAACTTCGCGGCCAGCTCCGTCGCGCTGTACGACGGCATGAGGCCGTCGAGTTTGTTGCGAAGCGCGTTGGCCGCATGCGTCAGCATGTCGAGCGCCGTCGAGAACGGGGGAGCGTACGCGAGATCCGCGTCGGCGAGATCATCGACCGTCATTCCGCCCGCGATGGCGGTTACGGCGGCGTCGAGCCGCTTGTCGGCCTTCCCGTTTCCGAGTATCTGGAGTCCGAGAACGCGGCGGCTTGTCCGGTCGCACGACAGGCGCATCGTCAGCGACCCCGCGCCGGGCATGAAATGGGGGATATCCCCGCCGACAACCGTAACGCCGACCGGGTCGAAGCCCGCGTCGCGCGCCTCGGCGTCCGACAGGCCCGTCTTTCCCGCCGTCAGCTCGAAAAACCTGAGGATTCCCGTACCCTGAACGCCCTTGAATGTTGACGGAAGCCCGGCGATCGCGTCCGCGATTACGCGTCCCTGGCGGTTCGCCGTCGATCCCATCGGCTGCCACACGCGTTTGCCGGTCAGCGAATTCACCGTTTCGACGCAATCGCCGCCCGCGTATATAGAAGGATCGCTCGTGCGCATCTGCGCGTCGACGACGATCGCGCCACGGCTCCCGAGTTCGAGCCCCGCGTCCCTGGCGAGCGCCGTATTCGGCCGGACGCCGACGGAAAGCAGAACCATGTCGCACGGAACCGTCCGTGCGTCCGTTCGGACGGCCTTCGCCGTTTCCCCCTCGCCGACGATTTCCAGAACCTTCTCGCCGCCGTAGAACGCGACACCGTGGCGCTCCATGCACTT
>CAZVUT010000285.1:0-3293 GCA_964630155.1 uncultured Synergistaceae bacterium | reverse complement strand
CCTGCCGGTTCCCGGGACCGATCGCCTCGCGGAGCGCCCGGTATTCCCGGTTCAGTGCGGCGTCGGCGGCCGCGAAGCGCGTATGCTCGCGTTCGGGCGGCTCCGTTGCGGCCCGGCGCAACGCATCGGCCCCTTCGAGATCCAGCGCCCGCTCCCGGACGAACGAGACGACGCAAAGCGTCCCGGCTACGATCCACATCGTGCCTTCCGGAGCGAGCAGCCCGCCGTAGATGGACTCCCGGAGGCGCTGTTCCGCCGTGTACAGGCGTTCCCAGGCTGTCCGGGCCGCATCGAAGGATTGTTTCCCCTTTGCGTCCAGTTTCGTCCGGATCGCATCCCCGCGCCGCCCGGCCGATTCGAGCCATGCCCGGCAGGCCCTGTCGGCGCAGCGGATCGTCCCCGCAGTCGAGGGGTCCTTCGCCATGCAGGCGTCCAGCTCGACATCGATCGGATTCTCGCGGGGCGGCCGGAGTGGCGGAACCTGCGTCGCTCCGGCCGCACAGTCTGCGGCCAGAATGCAGGAAACCAGCAACAACACAACCAGCGTCCGTCTCACGTCGCGTCACCTCCCAAAGCGTATTGCGTTGTCGGAACAGACGATATTCTACATGGAACAATCCTACCACGACGCGCGGCGGGATTACCGAATATTCTTCCGAAAGCTATCATGATTTGTGAAAGAACGACAATATTTCCGTCGCGAATCCGACGGCGCGAAACGGGAACCTCGCCCGGGTGAACCGAAGATGGGGGCGAACCGGGATTGTCGAATCCCGCCGGAGCGGCTATCATGGCTCCACTTGCCGCAACCGCCCAAGGAGGAACATTGCATGAGATCCGTTCGTTTCACGGTTTTTCTTGTCTGCGTCGTGCTCTGGCGTCTGGCCGGAGCTGCGATCGCTTCTGCGAACGCCCCTGAAAACATCGCAGGCTCCCCGGATTCCTTTCTGCTGATCGAGTGGCCCGAACTGAAGAACGCCCCCGCCCCTTTCTGGCTGAAGGAAGGCGTCCGGCTCACCTACGAATCCTCGTCGATGCCCGTCGCCGGCGAGAACGAGCTGTGGGAAGACAGCTCGGAGCGTCACGCGGCCCCGAGAGAACTTTCCGACTCGGCGGGGCGGGACTACACGGAGGTCAGCGTCGTCGGCATCGACCGGGCCGGCGTCGCCGTCGAAATCCGCGACCTCGACAGCGCAACCCTGAACGCGCCGCTTCGCCCCGTCGGCCTCGGAGCGGTCGTCGGCGCGCCCGGCATGCTTGCGGAATGGTGGATCAACCCGGATTCCCTGGCCGCGATTCCGGACGGGCGCAAGGGCGCCATAGAGGTTCGCCGCATACCCTATGCGGCCCGGGGCATCACCTACAATGCCATTCGTTTCAGCTTCGCCGCTCAGGGAGCGCAGCACGCCCTCATCTACGACCTCAAATCGGGCATTCTCGTCTACAAGGGCAATGTCGCCGAAAGGCGGCTTCCCGTCCAAGGATCCTCCGACGCAGTGCCGGCGCCTGTAAAGATGCTCGCGCGGAGCATGCTCGTCGAATACAGGGAGATGTCCTTCCCGTGGACGCACGATCTGCCTCCGTCCTGGACCGAAGAATTCCAGTCCGCGACGTTCGCCGGAAGCATCACGGCCGCCTTCCCGGGAACGACCTCCCTCCCGTTCCAGACGTCCTCGGTCATGACCGTGACCGCACGGGGACGACGCTGGTTCCTGTACCGGACGCAGGACACGACCGCCGCGCTGTCGGAGATCCCCCCCGGCGTCGCCATGCGCGACGGAGACCGGATCAGCGGGATCGCCCAGGTCGGGGGACTCTGGATTCCGCCGATGGGATTCACCCGCCTGCGCCAGGGGCAGACGATCGATACGGCGCCGGTCACGGGGGCCAAAATCATCGTGGCCGCCGTGGATGACGCGTTCGTCACGTTCCGGGAGCAGGCCGCCGGATACTCGGCGGACTACTGGTACAACCGGACATCCGGTGCGCTCTCGCATATCCGTTTCGTCGACAAAACCGCCGGACAGGTGGTGGACCAGAAGCGGACGCACTGATCCGACCGCACGTCCGTTCCGTCGGATACAAGAGGAGGAATTCCATGGTTTCCGCCCGACTGAAGCTCTTGCTCGCCTGCATCGCACTCTGGCTTGCGGCCGCGACGTCCTGCGCCGCGGGAGCGAACGACAGCCCTCTGCTGCTCTCCTGGCGGCAGCTGAAGGAATACCCGGCCCCCTTCTGGCTCAGGGAGGGCGTAAAGATCACGTACTACTCCGCGGCGGCGAGCATCCCCGATACGCGGCATCTCTACTACAGGGACGACAAGGGCGGCTGGGTCGACGCGCAGGGCAACCACTACCGCAGGGAAGAGACGTCCGGTTCCGCCGGACACGGCTACACCGAAGTGACCATCGCGGGGCTCGACAACGCGGGCGTCGCGCTCGACATCCGCAGCCTCGGCATCACGAACGTGAACGGCCCGATCCGCGCGATCGGATCGTTCGCCGCCGTCGGCTGTCCGGCGACGACCGGGGACTGGTGGATGCACCCGGACTTCCTCGCGACGATCTCGGACGGAGAAACGGACGGGATCAGCGTCCGGCGAATGCCCTACATCGTCCGGGGCGTTACGTACGACGCCATCCGCTTCCAGTACGACCGCCCCGACGCGAAACGCGCCTCCGTCTACGACCTGGCGACGGGAATACTCCTCTACGCCGGAACGGCGGCGAGCGGCGCGCTCAGCGGGTCCGTCACGCGGGATCTCGGACGAGGAACGCAGGGCATCCTCTCGCAGAGCACCTTCGTCGGCTACCGCGAACTCTCGTTCCCGTGGGCGAACGACCCGCCCCCCGCGTGGGTCCGCACGCTGCGATCGGTTTCCTTCGAAGGAAGCGAGGCCGTCATCCTGCCCGGATCGCCCGTCTTCCCGTTCGCGGTCTCCTCGGTCTTCCGCGTTTCGGCGCGCGGCGACCGATGGATCCGGTACACGGCGACCGATACGGTCGCGTCCGTTCCGGGGCTTCCCCCTCGCGTCTCGGAAGCCGACCGGATCTCCGGCGCGGCGCAGTTCGGAGGGATCTGGATTCCTCCCGCGGCGCTCGCCCGCCTGCGGCAGGGGCAACTGCTCGACGAAGACCCCATCACGGGAAGCCGGATCACCGTGGCGGCCGTCGACGCGTCGACCGTGACGCTTCAGGAACAGGCGAGCGGATTTACGATCGATCTGCGCTACGACCGGTCCACCGGAGCCATGACGGACCTGCGCCTGAACGACCGGACGCTCAACCAGATCG
>CAZVUT010000284.1:0-3294 GCA_964630155.1 uncultured Synergistaceae bacterium | reverse complement strand
AGGCGCTTCTCGACAGGGCCCACAAGAGTCTCATGGTTCGGGACGTCAGCGAAAAGCAGCTCGCGTACCACTATATTTCCCTGGGGCAGGTCGCAAAAGCGAGCGACGCTCTCGGCGAGGGGTTGAACCGGCTTCTTCGCTTCTTTGAAAAGGAGCCTCAGGCGGAAGACCTGAAGATCCTCATCGAATGGAGCTCCAAGCTGCGACAGAAGACGCTCCTGGACAAACTCCTGACCTTTCTCAAGCCCGGCACGGTCGCGGTGCGGAATTCCGGGAGCTGATCCTTGTGGCGCGGAGGAGCCGCAGACACGCAGGACGATCCGGACTGACGCTCGTCGAGCTTCTTGTCGCCGTCGCGCTGATGGGGATGCTTGCAGTCGGCGCCATCGCTCCGCTTGTGCTTGTCGTCCGCAGGATCACGGATACGGAGACGCTGTTCGGAGGCGAAGCCTCCCTCCGGATAGCGGCTTCTTCCGTCGTTGAGTGCGCGAAAGGGAATCTGGCGCTGCCTCCGAAGAAGACGATCGCCCTGAAGATCGTCCGCCGGGACACCCTTGACGGAAAGGCGGACGACATCATCGCTGTCTGGGGGACTGCGGCGATGCGTCAGGGGTTGCCTCCGGGCAGCACCGTGTATAAGGTCGCGCGTGAGGGGATATTGAAATCGAAAACGCTCCCCATCGGCCTCTACAGGTGGTTTGTCGCGTCGAAAACCCCGGACGAGATCAATCTTGAAACGTTGCCTCCCGATTCGGGGCAGCTTGTCCTCGAGGGAGCGGACGGCTTCTCCGCGGAGGTATGGAATGCGAACGAGTGGAACCGGACGTACGCCGGAGAGTATCCCGTCGGGATTCGGGTCACGGTGGCGCGAAAGGAGGATATGTCGCGCTATGCGGACTGGCTTCCCCGGTAGAAAGGCGCCGCCCCGCAGGGGCTTCATCCTTGTGACGGTGCTTCTCGTCACGACCATGCTTCTGTCGTGCGCCATGGGCTACGCGTGGTACGCGAGGGTTCAGATCCGCAGAGTCATGCGCGAACGGTCGGTGCTCCAGGTGCGCAGCATCGCGTACGTTCTTGCAGGGGAAGTCGCCCGCGGACTGGTGATGGACAAATCCAACCATGATTCCAAGAAGGAACCATGGTTCCGGCCGATGTTTTTCCCGATACCGGAAATCGGCATTCTTACGGTTGAAGTTACGCCGTTAAATGACAGAATTCCCGTATCACGTCTGTTTCTCCCGGATGGGGAGACATTGCGCCTCGAAATGAAAAATGTATGGGAGCGTCTCTGGGATCTTCTCAAGGCGAAAGACGTCGGAGACATCGTCCTCGATTTTCTGGACGCCAACAAGACCCCGCGGCTTGGAGGCCGGGAAGACGAAAAGAAGTGGTTGAACCGCCCGATTGTCGATCTGTCGGAACTTCTCGCCATCCCCGAAATGACTCGCGAGATTCTGTACGGAACCTCCGACAGGAAGGGATTAGAAGCGTACTGCACGATCTGGAGCGACGGGAAGATCAACATCAACATGGCTCCCTCCGATGTGCTCGAGCTTCTGGATAATATTGACAGAAACATAGCCGAGGACATTATCGAAACCAGAACCGAGTCTCCTTTCGAGAACATCGAAGACCTTGCGAAAGTCGGGTCCTTCCCGCAACAGGCTTTGCCCAGACTGATGAATCTGATATCATTTACCAGCACCTTTTTCCGCGTAAACATAGACGCCGCGACGATGGAGGGGGATCCGCTGAAAAGAATCGTTCTCGTTCTCAATAAGAACGCCGGAGCCTGTTCCCTCGTCTCGTGGGAGGAGTTTTAGGGCATGCCGGCCGCCGTTCCCGCCGTCCGTCTGTACGAAAGAGCCGTTGCGGATGTCGCCGCAGCAGGCGTTTCTGCTCCGTTCGGCCGTGATCTCCTGCTCCTCGTTCCCTACAGAAGCCTGTCGATCCAGCCGTTTTCCTTCCCGTTTTCGGGGCAGTCGGCTATTCGAGAAGCCGTGAAGCTTCAGGTGCAGCCTTTTACGTCGGGGAAGCCGCTTATCGAGGTCTTCACCACGGTACGCGCGAAAGAAGGGAGGGGGAGCGGCGGAATCGCCTGGTTTCTCTCCTCCGAGGAATTATCGGCTGTCGAGTCCGTTGCGGCGAAGACTCGTTCGCTCCGTATCTGGCCACTCCCGCTTGCGCTCGCAGCCAGGCTTCCGGGCGACGGGATAGGCGTCTGTATGCTGAAGGACGCGATTTGTTCGATGCTCTTTGAAGGCGGTTTCCCCTCTCTCTACCGAATAATGCCCAAAGGCCGGCGATCTCCCGAAGACGAGATCGAGTGGATCCGGGCCTTCGCGCGGAGTCGGGGAACCGGAGACCTCGCGACGGAAATATGGGAGGATTCGGACGATCCGGACGCGCGCGCGCGGCTTTCGGAGATGGCTCTTGAAACCCTTTCCGGATGTTCGTTCGGTGCGGAAGTCAACCTCTCCCTTCGCGCCGTCGATACGGTCCTCGCTCTCGAACGCGGGATTCGGCTCTGTACGCGCGTCGCCGCATGGGTCTGTCTCGCCGGGTTGTGCGCGGCCGGGGGCGCGTATTCCCAACAGTTTTTTTCGCAACGCGCGCTCGAGAGAATCAACAACCAGGGCGTGGCATTGTACCGTTCCGTGTTCGACCCGACGGGGAAGATCGTCGACCCCGTCAGCCAGGCGAGAGGGAAGCTCAACGCGGCCCGAGGCGGCGAAAAGGGGCTTATCCTTGAGGAAATGCTCGCCCGTCTCGGAGCATCGACGAAAGCGGCCGGAGAAACGTCCGTTCTGGTGGAGTCGCTCCGGTATAACGCGGAAGGATCCGATCTCCTCGGCTCCGTTCCGGATATGGAAAAGCTCCAGGCGTTTCAGAAGGAATTGTCCGTGTCTTTCCGGACGCAGCTCGGAGACATCCAGCAGGTGCCCGGCGGAGGACTCCGCTTTTCCATGAATTTGAGGTGGTGAGCCGAGTGACGTTATTTTCGATCCCGCTTGATACGCCCGGATTGAAACGGTTTTTGTCCGTTGTGTTCGTCTGCATCGCCTCATGGGGATGCTACTTCTATCTCTCTGAAGGCAATGTGCGCGACGCAAACGCCGTTGTCGTACAGAAACGTCGTTTCGAGACGCTTCTCCGTTTGTCGCAGGACTATATCGCGATCGGCGGAGGGACACAGACGAAAACTGCGTCCGAAGATCCGATTACCGGCATTTCGAAGGCGATGGACGCCATAGGGCTCAAGGATAATCTGGTTCAGCTCTCCCAGACGACGAA
>CAZVUT010000283.1:0-3295 GCA_964630155.1 uncultured Synergistaceae bacterium | reverse complement strand
CGCCGCCGCCGATCGTATCGCATACGGGACAGCACGCCGAAACGCGGTCGAGAAGGGCCTGTTTCGCGTCGTCCGACAGGTCGCCTTCGATGTCGATTATGACGCTGAGAGCCGGAAATCCCATGCGAATGCCGCTTCCCGGACGCATCGCGCCCGCGAAGTCGATGGCCCCCTCCACCCGCGCCGAAATCGACGACACGGGCAATCCCGCCTTGTTCGCCATCGTCCGCGCGGTCGTGACGACGCAGCTCCCGAGCGCGAAGGCCAGCGTTTCGAGAGGCGTCGCCGCCGTGTCTCCCCCGCCCCACGCGGCGTAGATGTCGGTCGCGAGCGTGTGTTCGCGAACCTTTCCGATCACTCTCCTGCCGTCACCCTCGGACAGATACGCCTGAACCGTCAACGCTCCCGTTTTCTCGTCGTACGACACTCGTGTCACCTCTCCATAACGTTATTTGTTTCACATACTCGGGATTGTAGTGCGACTGGCGCGGGACGTCAAGAGGGAACGGAATGAACATCACGAGCGACGTCGGCGCACACGAAACGGGGCGGGCTTTTTCAGGCCCGCCCCGTTGGTGCGAACGTTTCTTACCGTGCGCCGTGTTCCGCGACCCACTCCGAGTTTCCGGTCCGCTCCGGCACGCAGGCTTCGAGGTCCATCGCCCCGTCCTCCCCCCTGCGGATCACGATGTAGCGTCGCCACGCGGCCTCGTCCCGCGGCAAAGGCTCCGGGTCGGACGCGGAGGCGAAGAACAGGTGCGGCCCCCGGCTCTCCGTCCGCGTCGCGCAGGCGCGGAGCACCATCTCCGCAAGCGGGAACATCCATGCCGTCTCCGCCGCGAAAACGAGCCCGCGCTCGTCCGCCCGGACGCCCTTCGCGCGCAGCGCTTCGAGTTCGGACAGCCCCTCCGCCGGCCCGTCGGCCGTGCGAACGACGGACGCGCAGCGCGACATGATCTCCTGCAACCGCGCGCGAACCTGCGACGCGTCCGCGCCGTCGCCCGACGCGAGCGCGTCGAGACGGCGCTCCTTCGCGGCGAGGTCGCCGGGTTCGGGCGTCGAGGCCTCCGATCTTGCGAGAACATAGCGCGCGGCTTCCTCTCCCGCGATGCGCCCGAAGACCTGGCAGTCGAGCAACGAGTGCCCTCCGGGACGGTTCGCGCCGTGCTGCCCCCCGGCGCACTCCCCCGCGGCGAAGAGCGCCGGGACGGTCGTTCGCGCGTGCCGGTCGATCCGTATGCCGCCCTGGAAGTGCTGCGCGCAGACGCCGATCTCGATTCTGTCTCCGGCCGCGATGTCGATTCCCCGGTCGCCGAACCAGCGGATCGTCTTCGGGTTGATCTCCGAGAGTCGGGCGAAGGGGGACGCGTCGCGCGCCGTTTCGCCGGCCTCCTGCTCCACCTCGCGCATGTAGCGCGCGCGGTTCGCGTCGCCCAGCAGGCCGAAGCGGAACCCCTCCGGGTTTCGCCCGTAGTCGAGGAAGACCCTTCGGCCTGCCGCGATCTCGCGGTAGACGGCCACGTCGATGATGTGCGTGTCGTGTTCGAGCGAGACGGGCCAGCTCGCCCCCTTGCGGAAGAGGATGTCGAAGGTGCGCTCGTCGCTCGTTCCGTCGGGCAGGGAGCGCCGCAGGAATTCCTCGTCCCGGTCGTTCACGAGTCGCGGGACGGCGCGGAACAGGCTTCCGGAGCAGTTGAACTTCGTCGCGAGGGACGCGACGCCGAACTGGATGAACTCCATGTTCACCATGTCCGCCCCCGCGGCGTAGGCCATCGCGTACCCCTCGCCCGTGTTCTCCTCCGGGAAGACGTTGCGCGCGTAGATCTGTCCGCCGCCGCCCGTCGCGAGGACGGTCGCGCCCGCGGCGATCAGGACGCGTTCGCCCGCGAGGTCCGCGATCGCGCCGCAGAGACGCCCCCGCTCGTCCCGGACGAGGTCGAGCACCGCGCACTCCTCGGGGACGGAGACGGCGAGTTCCCGCAGGCGGGCGACGAGCGCGCGTTCGATGTCGACGGCCGTGAACGGCCCCGTGTAGGCCGCGCGGGCGTAGACCGAGCCGTCCGTGACGAATTGGCTGATGCGCCCGTCGACGTCCCGCGCGAACGGGACGCCGAGCCCCGCGAGGTATTCGAGCGCCCCGGCCGACTCCCGGGCCAGCGTCTCCGCGAGGTCTTCGTCGGAAACGTATCCCCCGATCCGGAAGACGTCGTCGGCGTGGAAGCGCCAGTTGTCGGGGCCCGCGGGCTCCGTTCCGGGAAGGGTCGCGTGGAAGGCCATCCGGTCGGAGCAGGCCTTTGCGGTCACGCCGCTTGCGCCCAGGGTTCCCTTCGCAGCGACCAGGACACGACGGTCGGCCGGAAGCGTCTCGCGCGCGGCGATCGCCGCACGGAGCGCCGCGCCGCCGGATCCGACGATCAGGACATCCGTTTCCAATGTTCTCATGGGATCGTTCCCCCTTTCCGGATTTGCGTCAGTAGCGGACGATGATTCCGAAGCGGTCCAGCAGGGTCCGAAGCGCCTCCCCATGCCGGCCGAACGCGACGAGGTGATGGCATCCGGGCGCCGCGTCGAAGCGGCGCTCCCAGTCGTCGATCGCGAAGCGGAACTGCGTCCGGCACGTGTCGAGCCTCGGGGTTCCCACGAGCGTCGCTTCGTAGACCACGGCCTCGCGGAATTCGTTGCCGATCCGGAAGATCGTGGCGTTCGCGGGCGCCGTTGCCTCGACGCGCTGCGCGACGCTCATTCCGGTTTCGTGGTGCGACCGGATCTCGTAGGGCTGCGCCGCGGAGGAGACGATCCGCCGGGGCGCGGTGCAATGGACGATGTCGAGCGTGTTGTCCCGGTTGAAGACCGGGTTTCCCATGAAGACGGGCCTTCCGGTCACGGCCTTGCCGACGATCATCGACACGGCGGAATCGAGGTCGCCCTCGCACGCGGCCGTCATCCCGGGTTCGTCGTTGATTATCGAAAGCGCGACACACGACGTGACGCCGAGCGTCTTCACGAGCGAGAAGCACGAGACTGCGACGGACGTGCAGGCGTATCGCTCCATGAGCGAACGGATCGAGCGATGCATCCGGAACGCGTCGAGCACCTGCGAGGTCGTGGGTTCGACGCACTCCCGCGCGCCGGCGACGTACTCGTCGGCCTCGCGCCGCATGTCGGCGTCGGGTTTGCACGATTCGAACTCTCGGAAGAGCTCTTCGAGCCCGATCTGCATCGATCCGATCCCGAAGACGCGTTCGATTTTGCGCGTGTCCACGCTCGCCGACGCCACCCAGTCCTGCGTGCAGCC
>CAZVUT010000282.1:0-3295 GCA_964630155.1 uncultured Synergistaceae bacterium | reverse complement strand
GCGCGCGCCTGCTGGTCGTCGAGGACAACGAGATCAACCGGCAGCTTGCGACGGAGATTCTCGCGGAAGAAGGCTTCTTCGTGGACACGGCCGAAAACGGCCGCGTCGGCGTGGAGCGCGTGACGGAAGCCGCGTCGTCCGCGCCGTTCGACGTCGTCCTCATGGACCTCCAGATGCCTGAGATGGACGGATTCGCCGCGTCGATGGAGATCCGGAGACTGGAACGGGAGCGAAGCGGATCCGGAGTCCCGGATCGAGGGATTCCGATCGTCGCGATGACGGCCGACGCGATGGCCGGCGTCCGGGAGCGCGTCCTGGAGTGCGGCATGGACGACTACGTGACCAAGCCGATAGACCCGGCGGAACTCTTCCGCATACTTGTGAAGTGGATTCGCCCCGAAACGCGCCCGCTTCCGCCGGACTACGCCGGAGCGCGCGAAGAACCTCCCGCGCCGGAATCCGAAACCTGCAACCTCTCGCAGCTCGGTGTCGTGAACCCGGAGATCGGTCTGTCGCGCGTCGCGGGAAACCGTAAGCTCTATGCCTCTTTGCTCTGCAAGTTCCATCGCGACTATTCCGGAACGCCCGCCGGGATCCGTTCGGCCTTGGCCGACGAAGACCCGCAGCGCGCGGTCCGGATCGCGCACACGATCAAGGGGGTCGCCGGAACGATCGGCGCGATGGATCTCCATCGGATCGCCGAACGGCTGGAACCGGCCCTCGCCGGTCCGGCGGCGGCCGAAACGGAGTCGTTGATCGACGCGTTCGGAGAGGAGCTTTCCCGGGTGATCCGCGATCTTGATCCCCTCGTCGCCTGCTTTGCGGACGCCCAAACCGCCGCGGCCGAAGTGAAAGAGTCGGGAAACGGTGCGCAGCTCGCTTCCATGCTCGAACGGCTGCTTCCGGATCTTCGGAAGCGCAAGCCCCGGCCGTGCCGGGAAGTCATGGCCGAGATCCTCGCGTTGTCCTGGCCGGAGGGATATTCCCGAAGCCTGGCGGAGATGGATGCGCTGCTCGGACAGTACAAATTCAAGGAGGCGGAGCAGCTTGCGCTGGAACTCATGCGCGCGCATTCCGGAGGGGAGGCGAAGGGCGGATGAACGGCGCTTTGCCCGGTGTGCTGATCGTTGACGATACCGGATCGAACGTCGATCTTCTCGTCGGGATGCTCGACGCCCTGTACGACGTTCGCGTCGCGACGGATGGCGCGGGGGCGCTCGAAGCTGTCGCCGAGGAGAAACCGGACATGATCCTGCTCGACGTCATGATGCCCGGAATGGACGGATACGAGGTCTGCCGCCGTCTCAAGCGGAATCCCGAAACGAGGGATATCCCCGTCATCTTCCTGACGGCCATGACGGGAGAGAACGAGGAGGCCCGGGGGCTCGCACTCGGCGCGGTCGATTATATCGCAAAGCCCTTCAGCCCCGAACTCGTGAAATCGCGCGTCAACAACCAGATCGAACTCAAGCGATATCGCGACCGTCTTGAGGATCTCGTTCGGGAGCGCACGTCGGAACTGGCGGCCACGCAGGAAGTCGCGATCTATTGCCTCGCGTCGCTCACCGAGACGCGGGACCCCGAAACCGGCGGCCACATCCTCAGGACGCAGCGATACGTCCGGGCGCTTGCGGAGCGCCTGAGCGGGCGTCCCCAGTACGAGAGCGTCCTTGACGGCGCGACGGTTGACCTTCTGTACAAATCCGCGCCGCTGCACGACATCGGAAAGGTCGGAGTGCCGGACGCGATTCTCCGGAAACCGGGAAAACTCACGCCGGAAGAATTCGAAGAGATGAAAAAACATACCGTATATGGAATGCAGGCGCTGCGCGTCGCGGAAAAAAGACTGGGAACGAATTCCTTCCTGCGCCTCGCCGCCGAAATCGCCTACTCCCACCACGAGAAGTGGGACGGGACCGGATACCCCCGTGGCCTGCGCGGAGCGGACATCCCCGTATCGGGGCGGATCATGGCCCTTGCCGACGTCTATGACGCGCTCGTAAGCCGCCGCGTGTACAAGGAGCCCTTCACGCACGAACACGCGCTTTCGGTCGTGGCCGAAGGCCGGGGAGCGTCGTTCGACCCGGAGATGGCCGGCTGCTTTCTCGACATGGGAGACGACATCCGCGCGATCGCGCGCGAATACCCCGACGACGATGTTCCGTACCGGACGTGATGGACATTTTCAAGCGGGGAAAGTACACTGTGCTTCGGTGGAAGGATGTGACGAACGGGATGACTGATGCGTCTCTCGCGAAGGTTCTGATCGTCGACGACGTCGAGTCGAGCGTGGACGAGCTCGTGTCGGCGCTTGGAGATCTCTACGACGTCCGCGTTGCGATGGATGGCCCCGCAGCCCTCGAAGCGGCCGCCGGGGATCGTCCCGACCTGGTCCTTCTCGACATCATCATGCCGGATATGGATGGCTACCAGGTCTTCGAGCGCCTGAAGGCCGCGCCGGAAACGGCCGGAATCCCGGTGATTTTCCTGACCGCGAAGACCGAGGAAAGCGACGAAGCGCGCGGACTTTCGATGGGCGCGGTGGACTACATCACGAAACCGTTCAGCCTTGAGCTCGTGAAGGCCCGCGTGAAAAACCACCTGAACCTCAAGCGGTACCGCGATCATCTCGAAGATCTGGTCCGGGAGCGGACGGAGCAGATCGCGACGCTCCAGGAGGTCATGATCAACAGCCTGTCCGCCCTCGCGGAGACGCGGGACCTCGAGACGGGCGGACACATCCTGCGCACGCAGCGGTATGTCCGCGTGCTCGCGGAAGCCCTGAAAGACCATCCGAAGTTCCGCGGCTATCTGTCACGTGACGGCGTCATCGACCTGCTCTTCAAGACGGCGCCCCTTCACGACATCGGCAAGGTCGGCGTTCCCGATCTGATCCTCAAGAAGCCGGGAAAGCTGACCCATCTGGAGTACGAAGAGATGAAGCAACATACCGTCTATGGCGTGAGCGCGTTGCGCAATGCGGAAGAAAGCATGGGCGGCAACGAGTTCCTGCAGGTCGCCGCCGAGATCGCCATGACGCATCACGAAAAATGGGACGGGAATGGTTATCCGAAGGGTCTGGCGGGCGAGGACATCCCGGTTTCGGGACGCCTTATGGCGATTGCCGACGTCTACGACGCGCTGATAAGCCGCCGCGTGTACAAATCGCCCTATTCCCACAAAAAGGCCGTCGAGATCATCACGAACGAGCGGGAAAAAAGCTTCGATCCTGACGTTGTTGACGCCTTTCTCGCAAACGAACAGGAGTTTCGCGCAATCGCGTATCACTACCTCG